>NZ_JBEPQI010000024.1:0-170180 GCF_040547725.1 Bradyrhizobium sp. LA2.1 | reverse complement strand
TTCAAGCTGAGTACTGCGCTTATGGCTGTCCATAAGGACTGTTACGCACCAATTGGACTAATCCAACAAGGCGGCCCTCGCCGGAGGGAGACGCTTTTCCACACCCACGACGGGCAGTAGCTCGCGCGCATTCGGAGCTCCTACGATTGGGACTTGCGTACATCGCCCTAAGAGGCGCGACATTCCCTGGGGAGGCGCGTCATCAAGCAAAAAAGCTCTGATTCCAGTCACGAACTAGCGACCGCACGCGCCAGCGACGACACGAAGATTTTGAACCTTTCTCGGAGCCAAGGCACTACCCTGATAACCTTGAGGGTACGGTTCTATGAGTGCTGTCGATATCGTCGGCTGGGCTTTATTGGTAGCGGTGCTGGTGGCTACGCTGAGCACAAAGAAAAGGCCGTTGGGTTGAGCGCCTGCATTGCTTAAGGCGTTACCAGGGAAGTTTAGCGATCTCGTAGGCAACAAACGCCAGAAGCGCAATCCAAGCGAGCGACACGCACCAAGATCTGAGAGATACGTTCACCATACCATCCCCAAAAAAGGCAATGACGCTCCCCTGCGGGATCGATGCTATTCCGTTCGCCCGCAGGTTGATGTAGCCAAGCCGCAACACCCAGCTCAGATCTCTAGCAAAAATTCCTTATTATTACTAAGCATTTACCGGGAACTAAATGCACGCTAGCGTGCACGGAAGTGGAAGAATAAATCCACCAGGCCAGGGAAAGAGCGGGGATGGTGGCCCTCCAACGAGAGCCGGAGCTTCACTTCCCCCCCGACAGGCATTAGCTCGCGCAAGATCCGCGCCTCCAGTGTGAGCCGATTTTCTCGCCCGGCTCGTGCATGGTAAATCAGGCACCTTCAGGGGGACGACGATTTGCCACGGCTTAAGTTTCTCGATGGCTTGCGCGGATGGGCAGCTATTTTTGTGCTGCTCTATCACGTCTTTTGCGATGCAATCCCGTTTGACGACAGGGCCGCGGCGTTGCTTCAGTTGTTCCTGCCCTTCAGCGGGATCATGGCAATCTTCATATTTTTCGTCGTGTCTGGATTTTCGCTCTCGATCGATTATCTCGATCGAGGCGATCTGAAGTCGTGGGTAAGAATTGTAGCCGGCCGCTACTTCCGCCTGGCGATCCCGATCTTCCTGGCCTGCTTAGTGGTCCATCTCGCAATGATTGCGGGAGCAATATCACCAGGTGAGATCAGGCACCCGAAATTCCAGCAGGGTTTGGCTTTTGCTCCGACCTGGCAGCACTTGTTCTACTTTTCCTGGTACGGTGTCTTCTTCGACTATCGCGACACTTATATCGGTCCGCTCTGGACAATGCGGTACGAGCTATTCGGCTCGTTTATTGCGCTGGCGGGTGTCATCGCCTTGCGGCGTGCCCCCGCACGGATCTTTTGGTTCAGCGCGATCGCCGTCATCTTAAGCTTGGTGTTGGACGACTATTGGCGGATGTTGGCGCTTTTTCCCGCCGGCTGCGTCCTTGCGGACCTTCATCTCAGGGGCTGGCTCAATACCATTCCTCGTCCCGTAGGATGGCTTTTGATCTTGGCCGGATTCCTGAGCGTTCCCTTACGCTCCTGGATCGGATGGGAGCTCGGCGTTCTGGCATTGGTCGTGGGATGCGTTTGCCTTGACTCCGCGCGCACCTTGCTCGGATCGAAGACATCGAGACTTCTCGGTGAGATCTGCTACCCGCTCTACCTCATCCATGGCCCTGTAATCTGGCTCGTGGGGGAGCCCCTGCTGAGGCGTGCGAACGGCAGCATCGTGGCTGGTCTGGTCATCGACATCGCAGTTGTGATCCTCTCGCTGCTTGCCGCTGTCCTGTTCCTTCCGGCAAACAACCTGGCAATCGCTGCAGCCAGATGGATCGGTGCACGCGCGGCAAGCTTCGTCGAGCCGCGGGAGCCCGCTAGAATCACCAGCAGCGATGGAACCGTTTTTGCCCCGACGCGGACTGGCCCGCCAGCGTGAACCGGCGCCCACCCGTAAGTTTCCCAAGGTCAAAAGAAAAACCCGCCGACCTTGTGAGCCGGCGGGGAGTTTATTTGGACTATAGATTGCGACCAGGGATACCGGCGGCGGCTCGGAGCCTGATCGAGCTTAGACGGACGCGCGAGCCAATCTAAGTGGCAGATTCCGCCTCAACCGCCAGCGGTGTGTCATCAGCCGCTGCCGGTCGCGCTTCTTGTAGATGCCGCGCCGGCGCTTCATGCACCCACTCCGCCGCCACACGCCCAACCCACGCCGACGGCCGCGCGATTGAGATCACTTTCGGCGACATGCGCGGGATGGGCGTGCGGGGGTCTTGGTCTATTGCGCCGACTACCGGTGGCGCCTGCGTTCAGCTCTAGCATCGAAATAGATGACCACCGCGAACGTGACGCCGACAACCAGAACGGCGACAACGCCTGTAATTAGTAACATGGGATCCATAGCCGGATTAGTATTTCTAGGCGTCCGGCACGGGGCAACTCACGAATGATTAGCGCAGGCCCATCAACGTGAACCGGCGGGTCAGCGCTTCGCTGCGTTGCCAGCTAATTCCATCGCGAGATCTAGGGCTGCGATTCCAATTTGGTCGGTCGGACGAGATCGACAGCGCTGGTCCATCCAAGCAATTATCGCTGTAAAGTCACCGCCTCCAACAATTTCTCTATCGCCGCTAACATTCAGGCCACTGATGAAGCCTACAACCCAGGATTTGAAAGCGCCCTTTACTACCGCATTCTTGGTTCTGTTCGTCCAAGCCGAGCACGACTGCGAGCCGGCACCCACGATGGTGGCGCCGGCGCGGAGCGGATTGGTTGGCAGTAGTAGCAAGGCGACGACCGCCAATACCCTCATCATCAGAACCGGTAAGCTGGATGTAGAAGACCAGCCTACAGATCTAGGTCGCTCTTGTCAGCCGCAGTAGACAACCCGAACGCTGGCCGCTGCCGGGCGCACAGTGCTGAAGAAGGAGCACGACACGACGGAGTGGCGAGCGGCGATGGAAGCCTTGTTGCTGGCAGTCGAGCGCGGCGGCCCGACGATGTTCGCCCGGATCGGCACCATACGGGCATTGAACCGGGACCACGTTCCAGAGTCTAACCCGAAGGGAAAAGGGCCGCATTGGGGCCGGCGCAAGCTCAAGAGGGATCAATGACCGTCTTCGCATACGTAAACATCGTCAAATAGGTCGGGGACGTCGACCACATCAAGGTCTTTGCGACGGTCGACGCCGACCGGTCGCGGACTTGCTTGCTCAACCTCCTAATCATGCGAATGCGGAAGCATACGCCAGAGGCTGCGCAATTGTCGGGAGCGCACTTGTCCTCAGTTCTTAATTCGCATTCAAGCCTGGCAGCGGTGCGCCGTCCACGCCGTTCAAGTTGATCTGGTTGTTCTTGTATGACGAAACGGTGCCGCCACTCGCCTGGCTGACGCCAGCCTGCGTCAGACCGATCAGCGCCATCGCGCCCTTCAGCGCGAGGCGCTTGTTCCAGATTTCGCACTCACCGAGGCGCACCAGGAAGCGCTCGAACACGTAGCGCGTGGCAGCAGCCTGGTGAGACACCTCCATCGAACGGGAGGCATTCACGAGGCGGGAGAGCACGCTCTCAGCGGACGCGTTGTTGTAGACCTTGGGCATTACAGGCTCCTTGGGCTCGGCAGGTTGTCACGGAGGTCGCCGGCAAGTCGGAAACGCCACCCACGTCTTTTTCCTCTGGCGGGCATGGACGCTGAACGCACGGTGGCCGGGCAGAACGTCGCTCCACCGCAGAAACAGCAGACGTTGCCGAGTTCGGGAGGCCGTTCGCGATCGTGGTGACCACGACGGCAAGGCCCACAGGCAGGAGGTTCGCAGCAGCCGTAAGTGCCGCTTTGATCCCGGACAGTTCGAACGTCGACCACTGACACGCCCCATAGAAAACGACGGCGTTCGCGGCGATGATCAGCCAAAGCTGTCTTCGGTTCTGATCCTTCAGCTTCTCCGATCCGCCCTTCTTCCCCATGAAACCTCGGTCCAGATCAAGCAATTTCCTCGATTACCATGTAGTGGCGCAGGCCCGCAGATGCACGCGATGGTCGCCCCTCCGCGGACCAAATCCCCAGCCACGCCGTCGAAGTCCGACCGCACTCAATGTTCTCATTATATTCTCGTAAGGAATGGCAGCAGATCGACCCGCAAGCTGGCGCATGCCGAACAGAAAAGAGATGGAAAAGTTGGCCGGGCAGTCTTCGGACGGCAAGAACGCGCCGGCTGCCCCCGCGGCCGGCCCGGCGGCTCCGTTGTCGCCTGCGTATTGGGACGCCCTCCTACGGGACGCCTGCGCCGACTCCAGCCGGCCCGACCCGTCTATCCGGACGCAGCGTCTCTCGCAGATCACGCAGCACCTGCTGCGGGTCACCTGCGGCAGGTGCAGTCGGATTTCCGACCATGCTGCACGTGGCCGAAGCGACCTTGAACTATTCGGAGGTCCGCGAGGCTCTGGTCGAGCGTTATCAAGGCGTGCCCGCCGACTGGATCCGGTACGGCAAGCACAGCGGCGCGCGGTGGTCTAGCATCGACTAGTAAGGTATCCGGGCGCGCCCGCAAACCACCGGACATCCTCGATAACCAGCTGAAGCGAGGTGAGCGGCCGTGCACGAATGATATTTCGCCACCTATGCTCCGGAAAACGCCATTCAGCCAAGAGACCTCGAACTATATTCCGCCGAGATCGGTCTCCAATTGCCGCACCAGCTTGCTTGGAGTTGTGCCAAGCGCCTTCGACAACCTGAATAGTGTGACAAGCGTGGGCGATTTTAAACCACGTTCAAGCTGGCTCACGTAGGTTCGATGAATAGCCGCCCGGTCCGCAAGCTCCTCCTGAGAGAGTTGGGCGGATTGCCGTAGACTAGCGACCAGTTTTCCAAAGGCTATGTTGGGGTTTGTCACCCCGCGATAGTCCGAGCTTGAACACTAAAGGACTACAGACTATAGTATTCACATTGTGCGATTCCGGCTGGATCCGATCTTATGAGAGTACTCGCTATTTCGGATCTGCACTTGGAACGCCGGGCGTTAAACGAACTACCGTCCCTGAGTGAGTCATTCGACGTGCTGGTCTGCGCCGGTGACATTTGGGAAGGCGAACCCCAAAAAGCTGTTCAGTGTGTCACGCAAATCGCGCGTGGAAAGCCCGCGCTAATTGTTCCTGGTAATCATGAGTTTTGGACTCATGAGACCGGTGGACACACCATCGCTGACGTCATCAAATTAATGCGTAATGAGGCAGATCGACAAAACGCCGAGGCTCGTCGAAAGGTTGTCACCGTTCTAAGCGCCGACAGTCCTACATACGAAATTGACGATACGCGCTTTATCGGGCTGACGCTTTGGGGGGATTGGGCTCAAGCCAGCCGCTGGATGTGGGGCACTGACAATGAAATCGAGTGGGCAGCCCGCGCGCGCGCTATCGCGGTTCATCCAAAGACCGGTCCCCGTGAGTATGGCGCGATCACAACCGAAAGAGGCAGATGGACCCCATATGATGCCGCAGCCGAGCATGCGCGGGAAAGGGCTATTCTCGTTGACGAACTCGTTTCTATCCACGAAGGCCCAACCGTAGTAGTTACACACCACCCTCCTCTCGCTGCCTGCGTCGATGCATATCGAGGTGCTCGGCTTCCTTGGTGGGCACCCGCCTTCTACACATCAAACATCCTCCCAACATTACCCGATCATGTCCGGCCTGAACTTTGGGTCTGCGGTCATGTTCATGCTCCCTACCACGTAGAATGCGGTCGAACCCGCGTAATCTGCAATCCCGTCGAAGGCGGCCACTTCGACCCTGAACTCATCATAGACATTTGAAGATGGCAGAAGACGAGCGAGTCTTTTCTCATGATAATCTGGACCTCGAAGAGGAAGGCATGCCTTCGTGCCCCGCGCCCGAAGATTGGAGAGCTGAACTTGTCTGGGTGCACTACAAGCTCTTCCAACCACCAGAATCTCATCCGGAGTTAGCTGAAGGTCTTCCCGACTGCGGAATAGGATGGCTCGGCATTCTCGATCGGCTCTGTACACAGCTCCAATACCTTCTCGACGAAGAAGGTAAAGGCAATACGATTAAGCTGATGCAGATCAAGGAGGAGCAAGGCCTCCTACGGGTTTCTTGGAATGGGCTACTTTCGCAATCCACCACTGCTAACGTGGATAAGCTGATTGAGCTCGCATGTGCGTGTTCAGCATGCACGTGTGAAATCTGCAGTGAGGAGGGTCGGCTCTACCGCCGCGGAAGTTACCTTGCAACCGCTTGCGACCTTCACGCTAAGGGTGAACGAGCGCCAATGAAGCCTGGCCTCGAGAACATTTACATCCGTCGAGGCGAGATCAACGGCAAGATTCAAATTCTGTCTTGCAGACGATACGATCCGAAAACCAACAGCTTTACCGATGTGTCTCCTGCGTCGTTAGGGCTGGAATGACAGCCTTCCATGTACGCGAAGCTGCAAACCGCACTTCCATTATTGGCGTTTAAGTTCTCCTGCAATTCGCGCAACTCCTCCTATGAGTTGCTGCGGTTCAGCAATTCGTCGGATGCCGATGGGCGCTCCAAAGTCGTAATTTTCGATCACTGCTCAGGCTTCCGGTTGGGCAACGTTCAATCGGCATCGGGCCGAGCTTCCCGCATCAAACAAAGAAGGCGGAACAAATGCTGAGGATAACTATCGAATTGGTGCCTGGAGGCATTGAGTTGGAGAGCCGCGCCGTCGCTTCGATGCAGATATCCAACGTAAGCGACCTCGCTGACTGCTCGGACTACCATGTCGAGATTACGGAGACCGCAAACCCTTTGACTGGCGACCCAGCGCGTAAGGCCGAGTGCATGGTGGTTGCGCACCACCGCAGACAGAGGGTCTGGGCCCTCTTGGAGAAGGCGTGTTGCGAATTACTCAAGGATCGCAACAACTCGCTAAAATCTTGAGATGCAACATGCTTAGGTTCGACAAGGTCAGTGTCATTTGAGAGCACAGCCGCAACATCGTAATCGTTTCGAAATGCCCCGAGAAGAAGATGCGAGGCGAGATTTGCGTCGCGGCCTTTTTCCTCGGTCTTGTGAACCTTGACGACGGCTGGCCGTGGCTGCAGAAGTTGATTGGCGAGCGGCGGACGGAACGCCGGCGGGTGGACCAGGCCTGAGAATTTCTTTGCACTCAGAAAACTCCCCATGTGCAGAGAAATTTCAGGAATGGTAGCGAGCGCGTCGAAATAGACCTGCTGCCGGGCTGGAGCGAGCGGATCAACGCGGCGCGGTGTAGAGCGAACACCAATGATGATATTTTCCGGTTTGAGAAACTGGACGCAGAGCTGCTTGATGTTCAGCCATTTCGGATCGGGACGCTTTTCAAGCATCCGGTAATAAAGGTTGAAACCGTCAACATAAATAATGGTCCGCATAGGCTCTCAGGGGGCGAGGCCCAACAGACAAAGCAAAGGCCGTTTCAGGTTTCCCCTCCGGGGCCCTTGAACCGACAGCACGCTGCCGGCGGGTACCCTAAGATACCTCGATTTCGCATGATGATAAATGGCGATGCGAAAGCGCACTGATGGCGTCGTCCCGCTCTGCGACCTCGCCGCCCGCGAAAAGACGAGCGTGTCCGGGGTGGTTGAGGAATTGCTCCCGGGATGGCTGGAGGGGACCCACAAGCTCGAGGGATAGCCTCTCGATCAAGTTCAACCGCATCACCCAAAGGAAAACCCCGCCGTCGCCGGTGGGGCTTTTTGTGTCCTACGAAAGTGGAGGGCGTTTTTGTGGGGGCGTTTTATGCCCGTCGCCGCACCGATTCAATAATTCCGTGAACCGCTCTAGGTGCTCGGGCGGCGCAACGGCGGCAGGCGGGGCCAGGGCGCCTGCGGAGGCTGCTGGAGGCCCTCGCGGGGAGCAACCGGCTCAGACGCCGGCGAGGGCTCAGCGGCGGCCACCGGCGGTTCCTCGGCGGCCGGGGCGGCGGTGGACGGGTCCACCGCCGGCGGCGCCTGGTCAGCTTCAAGAGCACCCTCCGGCGCCGGCTCGCCAGCCGGTTCGGCTGCCACCGACGGCGCTTCCACGCTCGGCAAGGCGGTGGACGGCAATCCTCCATCCGGCGGCGGTTCTTCGGCGGTCTCGACCTCGACCCGGTCATCAAACTGCTCGATGAGCTTCGCCAGCGTGGCTTTGCTGACGCGACCGACATACCGCCCCTGCTTACCATTCCAGCTGAGCCCCGCCGCGCGCAAAGCGCCTTGCTTTTGCTCGCTTGCGTTACGGCTAAGACGGACCTTCACCTTCACGCAATCCTGCTTGGTGCCAGCCTCGTCGATGGAAGCCTTGGTCTGGACCTGTCCGGCGGCGCGGATGCCCCGGATCAGCGCCTCCAGCTCCGCAGGAGGCAGCTCGCACACCCCCGCTTCCTTCAACCCGGCAAGCACCACCGCCTCACGTTCGCCCTTCGCGGCCGCGGTGTCGCGATCAAGCTCTGCGCGCTCCTCGCTGATACGCGCCAGCCTTGCATCGATGCGTTTGAGTTCGTTCTTCATGGGATCTCCCTCCGTCTACCGCCGTATCGGAGCACGACGTCCAGCGGGGTCAAAACGAGAAGACGCCCAGCGGTGTGAGATTTCGTGGATTGGTGTGGATTGCTGCCGGTCCACCACCGCGCGGCCGGGCTCGATACCTGCAAAAACTTCAATTTGCGGGGACGGCCGGCCTATGAGCTTGCGGCTTTCCAGGGCGGCTGCCCATTGTTGGCCTGCTGAATGCCAAACGCTGAATGCCAAACGCTCAATATGCAATCTTTGGAAGCTTAGTTTCTGATGGCGATCCCTTACGCCCGATTTACCATCGTGTCGCTGACCGAGTTGGCGGGCGCGACCACGAACGTCGCCTATATCCTTCGGGACCGGATCGACGATCCACGCCTCCCCGGAGGAGCCGTCGATTACATCCACCTCGCGGGCGACGTCAGCTACCAGGATGTCTGGCTGCCGGACGCTCACCTCGTCAGCCATTATGACAGCGCCTCTCTTGCACGCGCGATAGACAGCGCCGAGCTTAGCAAGGTGATCAAGCCCCTCGATGAGCGCCAACGGCCACCGCAGGCAGGGTTTGCCCTCGTTGTCGCCCTGCCCGCACCGCACGAGGCGTCGCTTCACGAAGCTATCGAGATAACGCAGAGGATCGCATTACATGTCCGTGGATCGTCACGTCTGACTATCCACCTGGCGATCCACGAAGCTGGCACGAACCGCCACGCGCACTATCTTTTCTCCACTCGGCCGATCGACGCCAACGGCGAATTCGGTCTGAAGCAGCGCGATTTCGTGGCACGCGTCCGTCCTCGCGGCGATCAGGCCAAGGTCAAGGTAGAAGTCAAGGAAGGGATCCACTGGCCGAACCTTAGCTGGGAGATCCAGCAGGCATTTTTCGTCGAGCTTGGCACCGATCTCATCGTCGATCCCATTGCTCCCAGCCCCATGAAGCATCTAACGGACAGGAATGAGCTTCCCGCCGCGCGTCTCGACTACCGCAGCGCCAACATCGACATCATCAAAGGGCCGCCCCTCCTGCTCGTCGACGGACTCCTCCGTGGCCGATCCACCCTTCCGGTTGCCGCTGTGCGCCAACTATGCGGAAAATTCTTCGTTGACGGCGGGGACTCGCATATCGACCGCATCTTGATGGGCAAGGAAATCGTCACTTACGCCGATCTTCGCAAGCCGTCGACGGCCGCCTTCGTGACAACGAGGCCAGTCCACGATCTGCTGACGCTGGCCACCGAAATTCTCGATCAGCAGGGACAGAGCACAGTCGTCGCCGCCACTGGCGCCGATGAGCCCGCTGTCGTGGTGCAGATCGCCCGGCTGTGCGAGAACGCATCGGCTGACCACCCCCTCCTCCTCGCAGAAGCGCTCTCCAACTGCGAGGCCACCGCGAATGTGCTTTCAAACCCGGAAACCCGGCTCCTCAGGATCGACGGGCAGGAATCAACGGCCATTACCGACGCGCTGGCCCTGCGGCCCGGACGCCCCGTGATCGTCCCCCACGCCGAGCTCATCGAAGACCAGCCGCTGGCTTCGTTGATCGTGGCCGCGAAAAAGGCCGGCTCCAGGCTGGTCCTCGGTCACGTTCAAGGCGCCCAGACCGGAACAGTGCGCCGCCAGCTCGCCGCCTACGCCGCGGACGTGCTGGCAAGCCCCGAAATTCCGGCGGAGCAGGACGCTTCGGATGTTGCCGGACGACTGCTCCGGGCCGGCCTCGTGCGGCACGCCGTCGAGCTGATGGTGCGCGATGGCTTTATCGCGTTCGGCGATCGCCTTGACCACCGTCCGCACAAGCTGGAATTTATCGTGTGCGACGATCCAACGCGACTTGTCTCGACGCACAATGTTGCGCGAGGCGCCTACGGGCATTCCGGTCTTCACTACGCTCCTATAGCGCCGTCGATCGTCCAGGACGCACTCTCGGTCGGCGAATGGTTCGTGACAACCGACAAGTTGGTCTCCAATGAGGCCATCGAATGCGGCGAGTTTTTCCAGATCGCCGCTATCGATCGGGCAAGCGGCGTAACTGACGTTATGATCTGGGACGAGCGTCAGGTGATCGACCTTAAGCTTGACCACGCCCACATTCAGCCGGCGGCAGCTATTTCCCTGAGGCAAGCCTTCGGTCTCACGGCCCCTGCCCAATTGACCATTGAGGCCACGGATCCGCGCCGGGTATGGGCTGCTCTTCTGCTCGCGGCGCGCTATAACGACGGCGTGAAGATTTTTGTCGATCCCCAGATCGCGAGAAACCAGCTTGAGCTTGTCGAGGCTGCCCGTCGGTCGCTGTTCGCCGCGCTCCCGCATCAACGGACACAATGTCGCGACGCGAACGCCGACGCGAGCATGCTGGGGGATCAGTTTTTTTGGGAAGAGCTGCCCAAGAACGGAAAGGATAGCACTCCAGCACCGATCATTGCTTCGCAGGAGGTACGCAATCGGCTTGCATATAGCGCCTCCGCTCGCAGCGGCCTCAAATTGCTGCAAGACCTATGCAGCTCAAGAAATCCATATTGCGGCTCCTTCCGGGAAAGGGCGCTGGACGCGTTCAGCCCTATCACCAAGGCATTTGTTCGTCACTACGCCGGTGAGGAAGTCGATGGATTCACCGCTCGGCACAAGCACGCGCAGAGCGATCCCGATGCGGACCTCGATCTGCCGCCTGACTTGGATGAACCAACGAACTGGACCATTTGGGAGGTCCAGCTATTCATCTGGGATTTGAGCAGCCTTGAGCTCGAAGTAAGACTCGGGCGCTTCCGCGACCTGCCGAATCCGCTTGTGCCGTGGCAGAAAGCAACACTCTGTCATAACGATCGTCGGCACAACCGTCCGGGCGAGCGCGACATGGGCTGACGATTCGATCGAGCAGCCTCCGGAACCGTTCGTTAACCATCGCGCTTCGAGAATTTTCGCCCAACCGTAGACACGCGTTGAATCGGACCATACCTCAGTGATGCCGCGAAAATCCCGAGCGGCCGCCGCCCAGTAGTTGCAATACCGAGCGACGGCCTGACCACAGCGATCCCGTAGGAGATCCCCATGGCTACGCCCATCTATAACGCCGATTCGCCGTCCTTTCTTCCCTTCCTCTTGTCCCCGCCCCGCCCCGACGCGATGCAGCCGTTTGGCTCGCACGCCTGGGAGTTCCACGTTCCGGCGGAATTCGTAACCACGCTCAGCACGAACATCGGCTAGGCCTCGATCGCGAGGTTCGTTTATTGCGCCGCCGTCCCGGCGCAATGATCAATCGCGACGACACTTTGCTCCCCGATCTGGTCCGCCGTGGCGGATCCGACGGGTCCTGATTGCTTGCTTTCCGACTGACGGAACTGGCAGTACAGCGCCGATGCGATCATCAAGACCTCGCGATCCCTGACAAAAAGAAAGGGATTTCGAACAATGTCGTCCACTTCCATCCACCTCCCCTGCACGTCCAAGGTCATCCGCGGCGGCGACGAAATCGCCGGACCGCGGTGTATTCACAACAATGCGAGCCGCATCGCTGTGACCGTATTCCCGATGCGCGAGCTTGCCAACGTCGTGCTGCCGGCCGGGCCTGCGTTCTACGTTTTGCAAAATCACGACTCGATCTATCTCGGCGAAACTGCCGGTGCCGAAACCCGTATCGTTCAGCACCTGCTCGATGCCACCAAATCCTTCGCGCGCGAGGGGTTGGTCGTGACGGCTTGGCCCGCCCCTTGGCCGAGCAAGCTTCCTGTCATCTACTTGCAGCACCGCTTCTGGTCAGCCGCGCAGGCGGCAGGACTAATGAACGTCGTCAACAAACAGACCCCCACTCTTCCGCTCGTCCCCGAAGACGAACGGGGCGTGTTCGAACGCTATTTCGAGGACGCCCGCCAGGCGTTGTTCGACGCGGGCTGCCGGGCCTTTGATTCCGCCTTCGAGAGCCAGTGCCGCACCACTGTGGCGACCGACACCGAGGAAGATCTCGGCGCCGAAGGTCCGATGCAGATCGATGTTCTCGTGCACCCGCCGGCCGGCGGCGAGGTCGAGCTGCGCTACTGCGGCCTCTGGGCCCGCGGTTATGCGGAAGCGGATGGCAGCTTCGTTGTCATGCCGGGCGCGGAGTTGCGGAGCGCAATCAACCAGAGCTCCAACAAGATTGTGACCACGCGGCGCAACGAGCTCAAGCGTGTTGGAGCCCTTGAGGTGATTCCGGGGTCCGGCCGAGAGCGCCTTCTCGTCGGGGTCCGCTTCGCGTCGGCTTCGATTGCCGGCAAAGTCGTAACCGGTGCCCACGTTCCCAGCAGCGTTTGGGCGCCGCGGCCGCACGCGCAGCCGATTCTGGTCGTGATGTAAGGGAGGCCCGAACATGACCTCCTCGAATATGCCGCCGAAGACGCCGCGCACGCGCCGCAAGTCACCTCGCAATCCGCCTGCGGTGTCTCATCGTCCGGCAGATGGCCATCCGCTTTCGTGGTGGCGCATCATTCCTCCTCGCTTCCTCGGCGAGCCCGAGCGCTTGTATATCAACGAGTCGCTGACCGGGCTCGCGGTCTTTGGTGCCGACCAGAACCTTACCGCAGCACTCGCGGGCGACGCCGCCGCCGCTATCGCGTCGGCGCTTTCCCTGGCGCCGCTCCGCGAGATCAACCTGAAGGTCGATATTGCGATGACGGCCTTGATGTCCATCGCGCTTCGCGGCGATCCAGCTGCGGTCCTCCTGCTGGCGCATATCCTGGGACGCGGAGAATGGGGCAATCCTAGCGCCGAAGACCTGGGTCTTGCCTGGCTTGACCGCCACACGTCATATCCGATGAGCCGCGAGCAGTTCGCAGCCTACGAAGTCGCCCTTGCTGCAGCCTTTTTGGAGACGTGAGCATGCGACTCCAGATTTTCTCTGATCTGCATGCTGATGTGCTCCCGATCAAACCCGTCACGATCGCCGATAACATCGATGCCGTCATCGTCGCCGGCGATACCTGCGAAGGCGCATCGCGCGCCTTCGCGCGGTTGCGTCAGATCGTGCCTTCGCACATCCCCCTGATCGTGGTGATGGGAAATCACGAGTATTATCGTCGCTTCCTTCCGCTCGAGTTGAAGGAAGCGCGCATGCTCGCGCCTCAGTTCAACATTCATCTCTTGGAGGACGCCGAGATTACGCTCGGTGGCGTCCGCTTCATGGGCGCAACGCTCTGGACTGATTATCGCATGTTCGGCAATGCCCTGCAGATCCCGGTGATGCAGACTTGCGGCAGCGACATGAACGATCACCGCCGCATTGGTTACCAAAAGTCGCCGTGGCGACGTTTTCGCCCGCAGGAGGCCGACCTCCTGCATCATCGCTCACGTTCGTTTCTTGAAGAGGCCTTGAACTCGCCGTCCGACGGCGCCCCGACCGTCGTCGTAACGCATCACGCCGTGCACTTGAACTCCGTGGATCCGGCCTATCGCGACGACTGGTTGACGGCGGCCTACGTTTCCGATCTGTCCCAGCTGATCGCGACGACCCAGCCGAACCTGTGGGTGCATGGCCACGTGCACAAGTCGTTCGATTATCACGTCGGTCAGACCCGTATTGTCTGCAACCCCCACGGTTATGGCGGCGAAAACCCGACTTTCGACGGCGCCTTGGTCGTCGAGGTGGGCTCGTGACGGGAGATAGCAATCGAGGCCACACGCCTGAGGTGCTTGCCGACGCACGCGAAGCCATCGTAACGGGGGCCGCAGCGAATTCGGCGGGCGATCAGCGATACAGTAACCTTCCAAGAATTCTGCGTTATGCGATGCTGGCCCGCGACAATGCGGATCATCTTGAAAAGCGCCTCGCCGCGGAGGTCGCCGACGCCTGCCCCGAACTCGCCGAGAATATCGAGTGGGCGGCGAACTTCGATCCATTCATCGGCCTTCAATTGGCAGCAGAGCTCGACCGACGCGCTGTCACTCAAGCAGGCAAGCAAGGAGGACGCGCGCGTTACCAGGGCCGGCCGGATCTTGCGCAAGACCAGTATCGATGAGTTGCCCCAGTTGTGGAATGTGGTGCGCGGAGAAATGTCGCTAGTAGGTCCGCGGCCCCATGCTCTCGCGCACGACAACTATTACGATCAGATGATCGGCAATTGCGCCTGTCGTCGTCACGTCAAACCAGGCCTGACCGGCTGGGCTCAGGTAAACGGCTTGCGCGGCGAGACACCCACCATCGATCTGATGAACAAGCGCGTCGAGTATGACGTATGGTACGTCTCAAATTGGAGCATTTGGCTGGACATCCGCATCATGATGCGGACTGTGGTGGCGCTCTCGGGTCAGGACGTTTATTGAGCCATTCTTATCGTAGGTTCAGCATATCGCGGATCAGCGTCGCGCGATCAGCGCTTTTCGACGTCGGTCTCGTGCCATGCGCCACCGAGCTGACCGCCAAAGTCGTCTATTGTGAGGTAAGTGTCTCGCTCGACATCGTCGGGCCTAATGGATGGGTACGTATGGCAAGACCCGCCCTTGACCTCCCGATATTGGGTTAGCTCGATCCCGCAGCAATTTCGATCCGAGCCGGGTTCGATTCCAGTTGGGACGATTGTGGAGACCGGAGCGGCATGGGCACTCCCTGCTGCAAGGAGCCTGCTGTTTTATTTTTGCCACGGCGCGTCAGCTTGTTGGCATTTTTTGTTGGTATCGGCAACAATGCCGGCACTCTGGGTCGATACTGCGGCGCAACTCTTATCCCTTCGATGGCGCCAGTCCATTACCTCAAGGGTAGCGAACTGCTCAGTTCACAGGATCACCCGACGGCCGGCCAGCCAGAATCGCAAAGCTGACCGCTGCGAGATTTAAGGCAACCGCGCTCGTGCGTCGTGCGACGTCCTGAACGGCAGTCACGTCCAGCGGATTTGAGCCGAGCAAGTCATCAAGCTCGGCCTGGAGAATTTGGAGCTCCGCCTTGCACCCATCCAGCACGATGTTCAGCATCCCCGGGTCACTCAAAGGCCTGCCTTGCATATACTGAGCGTGCTGTTCTGGCCGTTATGTCAATTCGTAAATAGCCGCAGCGGAGAGCTAGCGCCGGTGGCGGGATATTCCGGGGCCGCGCGAACGTTGCGAGGGACGAAATGATAGGGAAAGTTGAGCGCAACTTGTGGTACACCAAGGCAGGTCGGGCCCTCGGTCCCGAAATACAAAGGATTGAAAACCCCACAACTGTTCTTGCCCACATGAAGAAAATTTAGATGGGAGGGGCCCCGTCGATTTGACGCATCTCAAGTTTCAGCAATTTTCACTCCCTCCGGGCGCTAGTCCAATCCCTTCAGGAGCTGACTTACTCCCTCAGGGGGGCGAACGGGCGGTTGACGTGCCCTTGTAAGCCCTACCTTGGTCGCGGGATGCGACTTCCGACGTTGCCGACGCACTGGCCCAGCGCGCAGCCGACACCGATGTGGAGGTCTCGCCTGCACTGCAGGACTTCATCGCCGCTAACGCCACAAACGCGCTTCGACATGCAGCTGACGCTGCCCTTGCGCGGAGTCGCCTGATGCCCCGTGAGGATTAGCCTCTGGCCGCCGGTGCAATGACCACGACGTGCATCAACTGTGACGATCTCGGCTGGGTTTGCGAGAAACAGCCGTGACCGTCCTTGGGACGGCCCGCGCGCCTGCACCTGTGGCGGCGCCAGGGCGCCCTGACACGGGATATGCTCGGCTCCACAACGCGCATAATTGCGCTGCGGAAGGGCGCGCCTGAGTCGCGGCGGGTCAAAGGATGATTGGGGGCAATCCACCGCTTAATGAGGGTGGCGCCCCTTGAGCTCTCGCTTTGGTTGCGGTTGGATGTATGGAGGGCTTTCAGATGCGCATCTTACTTTTTAACTCTGGATCGGCAAGGACGACCAGAAATAATGGCACAAACGGCTTGCTTGCCGGCGCGGCAGCAGCGGATTTGACCAAACAGGTGCGAGGCTGTTCTGGTCTCAATCCAGCGGAGACACCTTATGCAGATTAAGCTTCCCGCGACCGACCTCAAGGCAGTGCAAAGCGTCGACAGCATTGAACTTAAAGACGAAGCCGGGAGGCCGATCGGCCAATACTTGTTCGGAAAGGGCCACGGACGAACCATCTTCCTATTCGGAAAATACAAAGGCACATTCAAGACCCACGCTGAGTGCCAGGCGTTCGTTGACGGTATCCTTGCCGTGATCAATCACCACGGCACCACTCAATGATATGTCATGTCGAACGGATCAGCTGAGCGCAGACTTAGACACCGTACTCAAGTCGAACGAGAAAATCTTCCACCAACTCAACACCAGCCGGTGTGGCCAACAGATCGATTGGCTTATGCTGGTTCAAGCCGATAGCCGGCCGTTCCAACCATTGCTCAGCTTCCTGCATGGAACCGAAAATGGAGGTTGCTTTCGCCAGGACTTCCGCGAGCTTCCATGTTCGCCCACTTTGCTCTGGGCTGAGTGGCTTGCCTCCCGCGGAGGCATGGCGTTGGTAGGTGCGATGGCTCATTCCAATCGCTTTGGCGAAAGAGTCGTCCCAACGAAGAAACGCCAGGTTCTCAACCAGATGTAACAGTGCTCTGGACGGAAGCCCGTTCAGAAGCATCTCATGCGCCTCCAACGGGCTTTGGGGAACCTTTCGAAAAGTAGACGGAGCGCCAAGCAGACTAGCGACTGCAGCCAGCCGCGTCTTCTCAATCGGTTGTGGCCGGTCGGTGTCTCGTTTACGCATTTGAAGTCGTTTAGTCATGTGTCGTTCCATCTATGACAGTTGGCGCAAACGTTCAAGAAAGGCGGATCGGTGTTCCGGCCGGTGCCCGCGGGATCCTGCGGCAGGACGCATGCTCAAAGGCCTCGAAGCGGGTCGAGCCACCTCACTGAATATGGTTGGGTCGCACCCTTATGACCAAGATCCGGTGCATTCAGACAAGCGATCGAGCGCGCACCATTGGGCTTCGCGGTGCGGGATGTCGGCTATGCTGCGTAGCCACCTGGTGGGTTGGCTCGCCAGCCAGACTCAAGGTTCGCTTAAATCGACTCGATTCTTCTTTGCGAGCACACCGGCATGGAGGCGATCGAGCCTGCCGCGAATTCACGCGCAGCAGGATCAAGGAGGTCCTTCCACCATGCACAGCAAGCCCGTCATCTTTGTCGTGGGCGCCGATAAGGGCGGCGTCGGCAAGACCACCGTCACCCGCGCCTTTCTGGATTTCCTCGACGCGCGCGGCGTCAGCAACCGAGCCTTCGATACGGAGAATGAGGTCGCCGAAGGCGTGCGGAAGCGCTTCTTCCCGGAGCGCACCGAGATCGTGAACTTGCGCGACTCCGACGACCAGATGAAGGTGTTCGACACGATCAGCGGCGCCACCGCCACGGTGATCGATGTTCGCGCCGACCTGCTGTCGCCGACGCTGCAGCTCCTTGGAGGATATCGGCTTCCTCGATCCTAGCCGCTTTGGCATCACGATCATGCACGTGCTCGGCAACAACCAGGCGTCGATCGATGAGCTGGCGCCGGTCGTGCAGAAGATCGCCGGCATGCGTCACATCGCGATCGGCAACCACATCAATGACACCAAGTTCGCCTTCCCCGCTGGCGCAGTGAAGATCCCGATGTTGTCCGCCAAGGCGAGCGAGGCGGTCGACAGGTCCAACTCCGGCTTCGCTGCGTTCGGTGCCAACAATCAGTCGGCCGTGCTGAGCGGGACGGTTAAGAAGTGGTTGAAGGATGTCTTCACCGAATTCGACCGCGTGAAGCTGCCCTGATCGCATTTGACTTCAGGCGATTTTGTCGACTAAACGTTTTCTTCGGTCGAGAAAACGCGGAGGTCTCAGATGACGCTGCGTGTGACAGTTGAGTTGATTCCAGATGGCCAAGAAAGGTTCATCCGTACACTCGCGCGCGCCGAGATCTCGAATGTCGGCGGCTCAGCGTGGGTTGGCGACTACGAGTTCACGGTGGGTGAGGAAGACAACGATCTGACCGCAGTGCGGGCATGGACAGATACCGGTCGCATCGAGAAGCACTCCCGCGCGACATCGGTTTGGCTGTTGGTCGCGAAGGTCGCCATGTGGGCGCACCGGCGCAACCAGGAAGACTGAGTTGGCATCTGCCAACTCAGTCGGCTGTACAAGGCCGGGAGCCAAAACTCAAAAAATTGACAGGTGTCACCTCGGCCCTAGTTAGCATCAACGAAAATCTGGCCAGCAGCCGTCTTCCTCGTGGCTGCCGGTGCGGTGCTGGCTCAAAACTCGAAAAGTTGGGAGCTCCCAACAGGGCCGCTTCGGACCTAGTTAGCATCAACGAAAATCCGGCCAGCAGCCGTCTTCCTCGTGGCTGCCGGTGCGGTGCTGGCAGCCATCGGCGAGCAGATGCATTCCGACGGCGCGCCACACTGAACCTGCGCTGTAGAGCTTGATCGCATCCGCGCGCGTGATCTCGACGATGCGCATGCATCTCGAGCACTCGACGCGCAGCACCTCCTCAGTGATTTGACCGAGCTCGCGATCGGCAATGGGCGTCGTCAGCCTGGCGCGAGGATCCGACAGCACCGAGTCCCACCAGGCATCTTCATCTGTTGGAGCTGACTGCGTCCGGTTGAGCAGCGCCTTGCGCAGTTCGTCGGTGCGCTGCTGCTTCTCTGTCGGAACGTGCCTACCGAGGCTCGATGATCACCGAGAAGACGCCCTCACCCGCCCTTGCCGCTCTCATTGCAGCAACCGCCGATCTCCACGATCTCACCGAGGCTCCTGCTCGCGTCGAGGCTCGTGCGGCCGCGCTGGTCCGCCTCGGCTCTTCCGAGGGCGACATCTTGCTCGAGGTCATCGACCAGATCGGCATCGATGCGATGGTTGAAAGAAATTTGGAGTTCGCTGACAGGTCCGGAGACGGGCCGAAGCTCCGCTGAAATCGAGACCTACCAGCAAGTCTACAGGGAAGAGTGTGCCGCGCGCGGCGTCAGCCCGTAAGCACTCTGGGCAGGCATTTTCAGTTCCTTGCCCCAGCCTTGCCACAACGATTTTCTTGAGAGTGACGATTTGCTAAGTCATTGATTTTGTTGGTCGGGGCAGCTGGATTCGAACCAACGACCTGCAGTACCCAAAACTGCAGGCAATCCCCGTTCGCGATGCTCGATTCCCGCGATCAGATGGCGATGATGCAACGTCGGAAGATCGCGCCAAGGCAGCGCGCGTGCAGCGTAATCGTGTTCTTCAAGTTATCAAGGCCCCGAGCTTGAGGATTAACACGTAAGCCTTCGAGGACGCGGCTCTCCGGCCGGACTTTGGGTCCCCCGTTCGTCCCAACGGCGGCAGCGGAATGGTTCCGGCGGGACTTCACCGCCTCGGCCTCAGCAGGGCGTCGGTGATTGTATCCGCGGTGAGATGAATCTGTGCCGCGAGCTAAGCTTCTATGCCCGCTGGAAAGGCCTCAGCCGACGGCGCGGAGACCTTACAGTTCGTTCGGCACCGTGACACAAAAGCATGCAAATCTCGGCAAGCCAAAACGCTGTTAACTCCGAACGTACAGATGGCCTAACAGGATTCCGGCTGCCGTCCCCGTTTTCAACGGCCGGGCACCAGAGTCTCCGGCGGGCCAGATGGTCAGCGGTTGCGGTTATGCAACGCAGCATTCCAAGGTAGTGCTCTAGGCAGATCTTACCGACGCAATCGCCGGAGGTCATCGAACGGACGAGTGTCTGTTAATAGGTCGCGTAGGCGGCCCCAACATGGTGAAAATAAACATGAAAGGAAGAGACGAAGGCGGAACTGACTCGCGCGCTGGAAGCAGTGAACGGCAAAGCAGTCGGCTTTACCATCACGGGCGAGACGGATATTGCGGATCTGGCTGCTCGGACCGAGAGATACCTAGATAAGCACGAAATTCCCAGCCGTGATCGCCTTGATGCGAAGCTTATTTTCCGGCCGGCAAGCCTCACGGCGAACGCCTATCGCAGGGCGATTTCGACGGAGATCAAGCTCACTCGTGGTGGCTCAGGCTGGTACTTGACAGGCGCTAAGCGCGCTCCCCTGTATCCGCGTGCCGGCGATCATTTCCTGATAACAATGACCGATAGGGCTTTGTGCAACGTTATCGCGTTCGGCGGCTATACTTTGCCGCCTGCTACTTGAGGCCGCCAAGCAACTCGCCCTGAAAGGCCAAGCCTGAGGTCCATTTACCGGGTGAGCGACCCGTTTCAAAAGTTCTACGTACAGCGTTCGTCGCCCGGGGACCCTGACGGACTCTGCAGCGTGAGGCGCCGCGAAAGACTTTGCCCTCATGAGAATGGACGAGCGAAACTCGCGACTACCGCGGCCGATCGGCTTCGACGCATCTTGGTTGCGCTATCTCGACACCATCAGACGCTCAAGCCGTTGCCGGAAGGTCATTTCCGATACGGATCAAGCTTCTCAGTCCGCCTTCGGAATCAAGGGGGAGACTGGGCGGAGGCCGCTCGCTCGTGAAACTCTAAGGCCAAGCGTCGTCGCCGATTGCACCATCGGCGATAATGTACGGACAACGTTTTCGCGCGAGCCACAATCATTGATGAGCCTCTCCTGTCGGCGCGCTTCAGACGAGGACTGATGCGAGTTCGGAGTCGCGACCACACCAACAACATCAGAGCTTACACGACCGAAGATTGCTCTCGAGATAATTGGAGCTTACGCGAGACGTACAGGCGAACGCCCCGCAATTGCGATCTACTTTGAACCCCGTGGGGTGGGAATGCTATTTCCCTGTCCAGGCAGGCTTCCGCTTCTCGCCGAACGCCTTCAGGCCCTCCTTGGCGTCCTCGGTCATGGCGAGTAACGCGATCTGGCTTTCGGTGTAGGCGATGCTCTCGTCGAACGACATCGAGGCGATGGCGCGCATGGCATATTTGCCGCGGCGGATCGCGGTCGGGGACTTGTCGACGATGCGGCCGATCAGCCAGTCGACCCTGGCATCGAGCTCGGCGGTGGGCACCACATAGTTGAGCAGGCCCGCAGCTTGCGCCGCTTTCGCGTCGAACGGCTCGCCGGTGAGCGCCCATTCGTTGACGAGGCGCGGCGGCGCGATGCTCTGCAACAGGCTCAGCACCTGCATCGGGAATACGCCGACCTTCACCTCCGGCAGGCCGAAGATGACGTGATCGGCCGCAATCGCCATGTCGGTCATGCACAACAGGCCCATGCCGCCGGCCATGCAGACGCCGCCGACCCGCGCAATCGCCGGCTTCGTCGCGTTCTGCGACAACCGTAGCAGATCGGCATAGTCGACATTCGGCTTGGAATAATCCATCGCGAACGCCGCGCCGGAATTCTGCAAGTCGGCGCCGGCGCAGAACGCCTTGTCGCCTGCCCCCGTCAGCACGATGACGCGGACGTCCTTGTCGTCATGCGCGTCGCGATAGCCTTTGGTGATGCCGGCGATGACCTCGCCGTTCAGCGCGTTGCGCTTCTCCGGCCGGTTGATGGTGATCCAGAACGCCTGCCCACGCTTTTCGGTGATGATTGCTGTGGTGTCGGTCATGGTACGCTCGCTTCCTTGCTCCCGTTTGCACCCATTTGCGGCAGCTCGGGCGGCAGGTGCAAGGGCAATTTGCGACAAGGCCTTGCTTTAGCGCCTCGACACAAATTGGCGGGCGAGCGAAGCGCGCGCTCAGGCCGAGCCCGCTTTCCTGATCCAGACCTTGTTGTCGTGGAATGCAGCTCCCCCGATCGGCGCGATCGTATCGGCTCCAGTCAGCACGTTGATGCCGCGGCCGCCGATATGATTCTTGTTCGGGTGAACGGATTCCGCGATCAGCACACCGCGCCGCACGCCGTCGAACAGCGTTGCGAGCAGCGTGGTCTCGCCGCGGGTGTTGCCGAGCGTCACGGCATCGCCGTCGGCGATGTCGAGCGCGGCCGCATCCAGCGGATGGATCATCACGCTCGCTCTGCCTTCGCGCGCCTGCGAGGACGGTGTCTCGTTGAACGTGGTGTTGAGGAAGCTGCGCGAGGGACTGGTCGCGAGCCGGAACGGATGGGCGTGATCGGTATGCTCGATCACCGCCCAATGGTCAGGCAGCGACGGCATCTTGTCGAAATCGCCCATCGTCTGGCCGAACGGCGGATGCGCCCAATCGGCCTTAAAATGGAATTTCTTGTCGGCATGGGCAAAGCCGTCGAGATAATGCGAGGTCCTGAAGTCCGGTTGCAGGTCGCGCCAGATGTCGGCTTCGAGACCAGCGATGTCGCCGTGGTTGCTGAGCTTCAGCGTCGCGTCGATCAATTCGCGCGGCGTCATCTCGAAGCCCGGGTGCTTCGCGCCAAGCCGCGGCGCCAGCGCCTGCATGACCTGATGGTTGGAGCGGCATTCGCCGGGCGGGTCGATCAGCTTCGGCCCGACCGAGATGTGCTGGTGGCCGCCGCCGTAATAGAGATCGTCATGCTCCATGAACATGGTCGCCGGCAGGACGATGTCGGCCATCTCGGCCGTCTCGGTCATGAACTGCTCGTGCACCGCCACGAACAGATCCTCGCGCGCAAACCCCTGACGCACCAGCGCCTGCTCCGGTGCCACCGTCATCGGATTGGTGTTCTGGATCAGCATCGCCTTGATCGGCCCCTTGCCGAGCAAGGCTTCGGCATCGCCGGTGAGGATGCGGCCGACCTGCGACTGGTCGAGCGCGCGCGTGGTCTTATCGATCGCGTCGTGGCCCTCGATGAGGGATTCATTGAAGTGCCACAGCGCGTAATTGTTGAAGAAAGCGCCACCGCCTTCATACTGCCAGGCGCCGGTCACCGCGGGAACGCAGAGCGCCGCATGCATTTGCGTGGCGCCGTTGCGCGAGCGGGTGAAGCCGTAGCCAAGCCGGAAGAAGGTCCGCTTGGTCTCGCCGACCAGTTTCGCAAAGGCCTCGATCTCGGATACCGGCACGCCGCAGATCGCGGACGCCCACTCCGGCGTGCGCGTCTTCAGGTGCGCCTCGAGCTCATCGGGGCAGTCCGTGTACTTGTCCATGTAGGCGCGGTCGGCGTAGCCATCGCGGAATAGGACATGCATCACGCCGCACGCGAAGGCGCCGTCGGTGCCGGGACGCAGGATGATCTTGATGTCAGCCTGCTTCATGGTCTCGTTGTCGTAGATGTCGACCGCTGCGATCTTGGCGCCGCGCTCCTTCCGCGCCCGCGCGGCATGCGTCATCACGTTGACCTGCGTGTTGACCGGGTTGGTGCCCCAGATCACCACAAGGTCGGAGAGCGCCATCTCGCGCGGATCGACGCCGGCGATCTTGCCGGTGCCGATCGCGAACCCGATGCGCCCGACATTGGCGCAGATGGTCTGATAGAAGCGCGAATATTTCTTCACATGCGTGAGGCGATTGAGGCCGTCGCGCATCACCAGCCCCATCGTGCCGGCGTAGTAATAAGGCCAGATCGATTCCGCGCCGTACTCGCGCTCGGCCTGGTTGAAGCGATCCGCGATCTCGTCCAGCGCCTCGTCCCAGGAGATCCGCGCGAACTGCCCGGAGCCCTTCGGCCCGGTGCGGCGCATCGGATACATCAGCCGCTCGGGGTGATGGATGCGCTCGGCGTAACGAGCGACCTTGGCGCAGACGACGCCCGCCGTGTAGGTCTGCTTTTTCGAACCTCGGACGCGGCCAATGCTGCGGCCTTCGACCACCTCGATATCGAGCGCGCAGGCCGAGGGGCAGTCGTGCGGACAGGTCGAATGGCGGATTTCGATCTTGGCGTGCTGGTTCATGTCCCAGTTCGTAACATCAAAATAGCAGCCAGCCGAGGGCATTTATCCGGCAATGCCCATGCGATTTGCTCAGATCACGTGCCCTGCCGGTTCCTGCCGCGACCGCGAAGAGCGGCGCGGCCACACCGAAAACGGCCCGATATTCCCGGCGCTATCGGCTTTGTGAGCCGTCGACAGTCCGTATCTCCTGCCGCTACATTGCCAGGCAACAAGAACGACAACAGGGAGGTGGGCATGACGGCCCGAAGATTGATGCTGGCGCTCGCCGGTCTGTTCGGTGCATTCGCCGCGGCCCCCTCATTCGCACAGGATTAC
Organism: Bradyrhizobium sp. LA2.1; assembly: GCF_040547725.1. NCBI lineage: Bacteria > Pseudomonadati > Pseudomonadota > Alphaproteobacteria > Hyphomicrobiales > Nitrobacteraceae > Bradyrhizobium > Bradyrhizobium sp. LA2.1. The sequence goes on along the minus strand of NZ_JBEPQI010000024.1, from coordinate 145,615 downwards.
CCGACCCACGCCGTCCGGATCGTGGTCCCCTTTGGCGCCGGTGGGCCGGCGGACGTCGCGGCCCGGCTGATCGGCAACGTGCTCCAGGAGAGCTTTGGCCAGCCCTTCGTGGTCGAGAACCGCACCGGCGCGGGCGGCGTCATCGGCACGGTCGAAGCGGCGAAGTCGCCGGCCGACGGCTACACGCTGCTGATGATGTCCAACACCCAGACCGCGAATGAATCGCTGCTGACGCCGGACAAGCGCAAATACGAGCTGATGCGCGACCTCGCGCCGATCGCACCGGTGAACTACTCCGACCTCGTCATCGTGGTGAACCCGCAGGTCGCGGCGAAGACGCTGCAGGAGTTCATCGCGCTCGCCAAATCGCAGCCGGGCAAGCTGAACTACGCCTCCTCCGGCCAGGGCACGCCCTATCACATGGCGGGCGAGTTGTTCAAAGCCATGGCCGGCATCGACGTGGTCCACGTGCCCTACCGCAACAGCGGCGAGGCGCGCAGCGGCGTGATCGGCGGTCAGGTGCAGATGATGATCGACGCCGTGCCGGCGATGGCGCCGAATATCGGCGAGAACCAGGTCCGCGCGCTCGCGACCACCGGCAAGCAGCGCTCGGCCGTGCTGCCGAACGTGCCGACCGCGGGCGAAGCCGGCGTAGCAGGCTATGAGGCGACGATCTGGCTTGGCCTGATGGCCCCGGCCGGCACGCCGAAGCCTGTCATCGACAAGCTCAATGCCGCCGTAAACGCAATGGTGAAGCGACCGGACATCGTAAAACTCTGGACCGAGCAGGGTGCCGTACCCATGTCCATGACGCCGGAGGAATTCGAAAAATTCCTTCGCGGCGATATCGAGAAATGGGCCGATGTCGTCAAGAAGTTCGACAAGTCCTGAGGTCGCGGAGCGATCATGCCGACCATTCAATTTCAGCTCAACGGCGCGGCGATGGCCGTGGAGGCCGATCCCGACCAGACGCTGCTCGATGTGCTGCGCGGCCGGCTCGGCGTCACCGGTCCACATTTCGGCTGCGGGGCCGGAGAATGCGGGGCCTGTCACGTCATGGTCGATGGCCGCGCGATGGCCTCCTGCGACATGCCGATGTGGTCGGTGGCGGACAAGGACGTCGTCACGGTGGAAGGCCTCGGCACCGCCGAGCAGCCGCATCCGCTGCAACGCGCCTTCGTCTCCGAGCAGGCGATGCAATGCGGCTACTGCGTCTCGGGGATCCTGATCAGCGCGGCGGCGCTGCTGAAGCGCAATCCGTCGCCGACGGAGACTGAGGTCAGAGCCGCGCTCGATCGCAATCTGTGCCGCTGCGGATCGCATAATCGCATGGTCCGCGCCGTGCTGCGCGCCGCAGCGGAGACGGCGACGTCATGAGTATGCCCTCCCCCGTCCCGAAACTGCCGGTTAGCCTCGCGGCCAATCCAAAGCTGTCGTCCTGGGTGCGGTTCAGCGGCGAAGGCGGTGTCGCAATCTCGCCCGGCAAGGTCGAGATCGGCCAGGGCATCGTCACGGCGCTGGCGCAGATCGCCGCAGACGAGCTCGACGTCGATATCGGCAGGATCGAGCTGATCCGCGCCTCGACGGCGACCAGCCCGAACGAGGGCGTCACCTCGGGCAGTCTTTCGGTCCAGCAGTCCGGCCGCGCGCTGCGACACGTCTGCGCCGAGGTGCGCCAGCGCTTCCTCGCAGCCGCATCGGAGCGTCTCGGCGTCGATGCGGCGCTGCTCGATGTCGATGACGGCACGATCTCGGGTCCCGGCAACGTCAGGACCAGCTATTGGGAGCTGGCTGGCGACGTCTCGCTCGACCGCGACGCCACCGCGGGCGCCGTCGCGAAGCCCGCTGCCACACGCGGTGTCGCCGGACATTCGGTCCAGCGGGTCGACATTCCCGACAAGGTGTTCGCGCGACCGCGCTTCATTCACGATTGTGCATTGCCGGACCTGGTACACGGCCGCGTGCTGCGGCCTGACATCTCGACTGCCAGACTGATCGCGCTCGACGAGACGGCGGCATGCGCCGTTCCCGGCCTCGTCGCGATCGTCCGCGACGGCGGCTTTGCCGGCGTGCTTGCCGATAGCGAGGCTGCGGCGGAAGCTGCACTGAAAGCCTTGCGCAGGGGCGCAACCTGGTCGGCCGGCGAGCCGTTGCCCGACGAAGACGATCTCGCGGGCTTTCTGAAGAGCCAGCCGGTCGAAACCACCGTCATCGACGCCAGAGCAGCGGCAACGACGAAGAAAGCTGCGCGCACCCTTCGCCGGCAATACACCCGTCCCTACATCGCACATGCCTCGATCGCGCCATCGTGCGCCATGGCGCGATGGGACGGCGATCGTCTCCATGTCTGGACCCACAGCCAGGGCGTCTATCTGCTGCGCGCCGATCTTGCGATCGTGCTCGAGCTGCCGGCCGAGAACATCGTCGTCGAGCATATGGAGGGGGCCGGCTGCTACGGGCACAATGCGGCCGACGACGTCGCGCTCGACGCCGTGTTGCTGGCGAAAGCCGCCGGCAGCCGCCCGGTGCGGGTGCAGTGGTCGCGCCATGACGAGATGTCTCATGCGCCGTTCGGCGCAGCGATGGCCATCGAGATCGAGGCCGACCTCGATGCGAACAGCGAGATCGTCGGCTGGCGCCATGCGATCTGGAGCAACGGCCACGCCGCGCGGCCGGGACGTGCGACACAGCCGGCGCTGCTTGGGGCGACCGAGATCGCGAACCCCTACCCGCGCATGATCTCGACGAATCCACCGGCCGCCAATGGCGGGGGCGGCGACCGCAACTCCGTTCCACTCTACGACCTTCCGGCCTGGACCATCACGAGCCACCGGCTGCTGACGATGCCGGTGCGCACGTCGGCGCTGCGGACCCTGGGCGGGCAAGGCAATGTGTTCGCGATCGAGTCCGTGCTCGACGAGATCGCGGTCCTGCGCGGCGAGGCCCCGATCGCGTTCCGCCTGCGTCATCTCCGCGACGAGCGCGCCAGCGACGTCATTCGCGCCGCGGCACGACGCGCGCAGTGGAAACCGCAAAAACAGTCTGGCATCGGCCATGGCGTCGGCTTCGCCCGCTACAAGAACACGGGCGCTTATTGCGCCGCGATCGCCGAGATCGAAGGCACCGACGACATCCGCGTCAGGCGCTTGACGCTTGCGGTCGACGTCGGCGAGGCCATCAATCCGGACGGCGTCATCAACCAGATCGAGGGCGGTGCGATCCAGGCCACGAGCTGGGTGCTGAAGGAACGCGTCCGCTTCGACCGGACGCGCATCACCTCAACGTCATGGACGGACTATCCGATCCTGACTTTCAGCGAGGTGCCGGCGGTGGATGTCGAAATCATCCAGCGGCCGGAGATCGAGCCGGTCGGCGCCGGCGAGGCCGCGCACGGTCCCGTGACGGCGGCGATCGCCAATGCGGTCTACGATTGCCTCGGCGTGCGAGTGCGCGACCTGCCGATCACGCGCGACAGGATCATCGCAGCCATGGAGCCTGCATCGTGACGACAGTGACCATTTTGAGCGGCGGCGCGGCGCAAGGCCTGGTGCGCGGCCTCGGCGAGCCCTTCAAGACGCAGACCGGCCTCAGTATCGACGGCGAGTTCGGTGCGGTTGGTCTCATGGCCGACAAGCTGCGCGCGGGAACGCCGGCCGATCTCGTGATCCTGACACAGGCGCTCCTTGCGAAGCTCGCCGCGGAGAAGCTCGTCGTCCCCTCCTCGATCGCAGATATCGGCCGGGTCGAGACCGCGCTGGCGGTCCGTAACCACGATCCGAAAGTCACGGTGAAGACTGAGGCCGATCTCCGCGAGGTGCTGCGATCCGCGGATGCCATCTACGTTCCGGACACCAAAGCCTCGACCGCGGGACAGCATGTCGTAAAAGTGCTGGATCAGCTTGGGATCGCCTATGAGGTCGCATCGCGTCTCAAGATCTTTCCGAACGGAGCGACCGCGATGCGGGAGCTTGCGTCGTCCACCGCCGCACGGCCGATCGGATGCACGCAGGCGACCGAGATCATCGCGACCGACGGCATCGCGCTGTCAGGATCGCTGCCGCCGGGCTGCGAGCTCGTGACGATGTACACGGCCGGCGTGACCGCGCGGGCCACACATCCGAGGGAGGCGGCCGCGCTGATCGCTCTGCTGACCGGCGCTGACCGGAAGGAGCTGCGCCGGAGCATGGGCTTTACCGGCTAGGTGCCGACGGCCGCCTTATTTGTGCAACTGGGTGAGACCGGTCGGCGGCCCATCGACCGCGGTCCAGCCGCCGTCGACGAACAGCGTGCTGCCGCTGACATAGCTCGCGGCATCCGAAGCGAGGTAGGCCACGGCGGTCGCGACCTCGTCGGCGCTGCTCCAGCGGTTGAACACGGTATGGCCGGCATAGAGATTGTAGATATCGGGCCGCTGCTTGAAGGGGCCGGTCAGCGCGGTCTCCGCAATGCTCGGCGCGATCGCGTTAACGCGGACGCCAGCGTGGCCGACCTCTGAAGCAAAACCCTTCACCAGGAGGCCGATCGCCGCCTTGGTCGAGCCGTAGACGCCAAGGCCCGGCTCGATGGTCACCGCGCGCACCGAGGAGCAGGCGATGATGCTGCCGCCCTTCTGCTCGACCATGATGCGGCCGAAGGCCTGGAAGAACCAGACGGTGCCCTTGACGTTGAGGTTGAGGACGCGGTCGAGATCCTCCTCGGTGTAGTCGAGGATGGTCTTGCGGATGTTGAGCCCCGGCGTCGTCACGGCGATGTCGAGCCGCGCAAATTTCTGCATCACGATTTTAGCCAGCGCATTGACGTCCGCAGCACTCGCGGCGTCGCAGCTAGCTGCTTCCGCCCAGCCGCCCTTGTCGCGAATTCCGGCTGCCGTCGCCTCGGCGGCGTCAAGCGCGCGATCTGCGCAAACGACGCGGGCGCCGAGCCCGGCCAGCGCCTCGGCCGACGATTTGCCGATGCCCGAGGCGGCGCCGAGCACCACGGCGGTCTTGCCGGTGAGATCGAAGAGCTTGCGATAGTCAGTCACGGACGGATTCTCCCTGTTGCTGCTATCCCTTGTAGCCCATCAGCAGGCGGGGCAGCCACAGCGAGAACGCGGGGACGTAGGTCACGAACATCAGAGCTGCGATCAGGGCAGCATAGAACGGCAGGATGGTGCGCATCACCGCACCCACCGAGATGCCACCGATGGCGCAGCCCACGAATTGCGTCGTTCCGACCGGCGGGGTGTTCAGCCCCAGCGCGCAGTTGATCAGCATCAGCATGCCGAATTGCACGGGGTCCATGCCCGCCTTCATCGCAATCGGCAGGAAGATCGGAGTGCAGATCAGGATGGTCGCCGCCATGTCCATGAACGTGCCGAGCACAAACAGGATGATGTTGATGAGCAGGAAGATGACCCAGGGCTGCGAGGACACCCTGCTCATCAAGTCGCCGGCGAAGTCGGCCACCTCGTAGAGTCCCATCAGGTACTGGAACATGGTGGAGACGCCGATCAGCAACAGCACCACACCCGTCGTCTTCACGGCCTTGGCGGCAGCCCGCAGGAAGTTCGGCAGGGTCATGGTGCGGTAGATGAAGAAGGTCAGCAGGATCGTGTAGGTGACCGCGACGGCAGCGGACTCAGTTGCGGTGAAGACACCGGACAGGATGCCCGCCAGGATGATGCCGACGATCAGAAGCCCGGGCAGCGCGGCTGCGAACGAGCGGAAAACCTCGGCCCAGCCCGGGAACTTGCCGGCCGGATAGCCGCGCTTCACCGCGACCGCGTAGGCGGCGACCAGCATGCACACCATCAGCACGATCGCCGGCAGAAGTCCGGCGGCGATCAGCGCGCCGATCGAGACCTTGCCGCCGGCAGCGAGCGCATAGATGATCATGTTGTGGCTGGTCGGCATCAGCGCTCCGACCAGCGAAGCGTGGGTGGTGACGTTGACGGCGTAGTCGGTGTCGAACCCTTCCTTTTTCATCATCGGGATCATCACCGCGCCCATCGCCGACACGTCGGCCACGGGCGAGCCGGAGACGCCGCCGAACAGCGTGCAGGCGACCACGTTCGACATGCCGAGCCCGCCGCGGATGTGCCCAACGAGATTCTTGGCGAGCTGCACGATCTTGTCGGCGACGCCGCCATGCAGCATCAGCTCACCGCTGAAGACGAAGAACGGAATGGCGAGGAAGGAGAAGATGTTCATCCCCGACATCATCTGCTGGAAGATGACTGCGACCGGCAGGCCTTCGTAGAGGATGGTGCAGATCGCGGAGAGACCGATCGCGAAGGCAACGGGTACGCCGAGGATCAGGAAGCCGAAGAAGGTTGCGCCGAGAATGATCAGTTCCATGAGGGGACGACCTCTTCGCCGCGCAGGAGCGCAATGATGTGCTCGATTGAAAAGGAGACGATCAGGACGCCGGAGGCGATCAGCGGGACGTAGCGGATGACCTCGGGGAGCCCGAGATTGGGGATCTTCACGGTTCCGACCGACGCTCCGAGGATCCAGCCGTTGTAGGCCATCGCAATGCCGAACACGGCCACCAGAACGTGGATCACGAGCTCGATCTTCTCTCGCAGATGATCCGGAAGCATCACCAGCAAACTGTCCATGCCGATGTGTCCGGCGTCGCGAACGCCGACGGCGGCGCCGATCAGCGTAACATACAGGATCAGGACCAGCGCAAGGTTCTCCGTCCAGGTCGGGCTGGAGTTGAGCACGTAACGTCCGAACACCTGGTAGAACACGATGGTGACGATGACGAGCAGGCCGGTCACGGACAGATACATGCCGAGGCGAGCAACGACGGCATTGATCCGCGACAGCAAGCCGGTCGACGGTCGGCCGGTTACCTCCTGCTCGTGGCTTGCGACATGTGGGTCTGTCATCGGCGTCTCCTTGCGCGTCCCCTTCGCGAGGGTCCGGTGCCGCCTCGCGGCGACGCCGGACCCGACGCTGTGGCCCTACTTCGTGTCCTGGATCCGCTTGACCAGGCCCTTCAGCTTTTCGTCACCTGCGAACTTGTCGTACACCGGCTTCATCGCGTCGACGAATTCCGCCTTGTTGGCGATCGTGACGACCTGAACGCCGGCCGCCTCGACGGTCTTGCGGGAGGCCTGCTCACGCTCGTCCCAGAGCTTGCGCATGACGGGCACCGATTCCTTGGCCGCCTTGCGGACCATCGCCTGATCCTCCTTGCTCAACGTGTCCCAGACCGTCTTGGACATCACGAGAACTTCCGGCGCGAGCGAGTGCTCGGTGACGTTGTAGAACTTGGCGGCCTCGAAGTGACGCGAGGATTCGTAGGACGGCCAGTTGTTCTCGGCGGCGTCCACGAGGCCGGTCTTGAGCGCGGTATAGACCTCGCCATACGGCATCGGTGTCGGGTTGGCGCCGAGGCTCTGGATCATGCCGACCCAGAGGTCGGACTGCTGGACGCGGATCTTCAGGCCCTTGAGGTCGGCGAGCGATTTGACCGGCGCCTTGACGGTGTAAATGGACCGGGCGCCGCTGTCGTAATAGGCAAGGCCGATCAGGCCCGCGGGCGCCATGGACGCCAGGATTTCGTCGCCGATCGGACCATCGAGAACCGTGCGCATGTGCTGCGTGTCCCGGAACACGAAGGGCAGGCACAACGCGATGGTCTCGGGCACGAAGTTGTTCAGCGGCGATGCGTTGATCCGCATCATGTCGAGCGCGCCGATCTTCAGCTGCTCGATGGTGTCCTTCTCCGAGCCCAGGGCTCCGTTGGGAAACACCTTCACACCGAGCTTGCCGCCGCTCGCGGCTGCGAGCTGCTTGCCCATGAACTTGACGGCTTCGACGGTCGGATAATCGGCGGGGTGGATGTCGGCCGAGCGGAAATCGCGTGCGGTCGCCAGCGGCGCTGAGACCGCCAGTACGGCGGCTGCGATGATGCCGGTGAGTGTCTTCATCTGGGGCTTCCTCCTGAGTTAATTATGTCGTTGTTGGGCCGATGCTACAGGCCGCCTTGGGTCGCTCCACTTCAGGTGTAAAGTCAAGCGTTACAAACGCACCACCTTGGTAGGATTGCGCGGCGGAGTCGAGCGGATTTGACTGTTGGATGATCACGGCGAGGAAAGGTGCGAGCTTCATCGCGCCCTCTCCGGCGGGGACTGGCGCGGCAGGTGCCGGCTTCCCTTTAATCCCGCCTCGCCGTCGGCCAATGCCGGACGCGAGGTGACGATGCTCGTCATATCCATGGACGTTCCTCTGGTTTTAGAATCGACCGCTATTGGTTGCGGCTTGGAGGTGCAGACGTGACGGTCGCCCCATCCTTGTGCGATGCGCGCTGATCAGCGCGATGTCGCCAACGTCGTCCCTAGGGCGGGCGGCATTCTGAGTCCAAGCCAAATCCGGCATCGATCAATGCTGGAGTTGCATCGATCGGTCATGCATCACTTCGAGGGCGCGATCGGCGAATGCCCCCGTTTTTCCGAAATCGCCTGCACCGGGGCGTTACTTGACGCCACAGGTAGAGCCCGCCCAAGATGCGCCGAAACGGAACATCGCGAGGGAAATGCCCATGCCGCGGAAGCTGATCGATATTTCCGTGCCGCTCAGAAACGACGTGACGGCCGATCCGCCGGGCAATCACCCGACGATCCAGTATATTGATCACCAGCAGGGCCTGCCCCGCATGCTGCAGTTCTTCGACGGCCTCAAGGCGGAGGATTTGCCGGATGGCCAGGGCTGGGCGGTCGAGCAGGTCTCGCTGTCCACCCACAACGGCACGCATCTCGACGCGCCCTGGCACTTCCACCCGACCATGAATCGCGGCGAGCGGTCATGGACGATCGACGAGGTGCCGCTCGAATGGTGCCTGCAGCCCGGCGTGAAACTTCCGCCACCTGGCCGATGGGTACGTAGTGACTGCCGACGATGTCGAGAAGGAGCTGAAACGGATCGGGCACACGCTGTCGCCGCTGGAGATCGTGGTCGTCAACACCAGCGCCGGCGCCAAATTCGGCCAGGCCGATTACGTCAACTCCGGCTGCGGCATGGGCTATGAGGCCACCATGTACCTGCTTGAACGCGGCGTACGGCTGACCGGCACCGACGGCTGGAGCTGGGACGCGCCGTTCGTCTATACCGCGAAGAAATATGCCGAAACAAAAGATGCCGGCCTGATCTGGGAAGGTCACAAGGCGGGACGACACATCGGCTATTGCCATCTCGAGAAACTGCACAATCTCGACAAGCTGCCGTCGACCGGATTCACGGTCTCATGCTTCCCGGTGAAGATCGAGCGAGCGTCCGCAGGGTGGACCCGAGCGGTCGCCATCGTCGACAATCAGGTCTGAGACCTCACTCGCCGTCGAGGCCGCTCTCGGCGAGGTCGTGCAGCGCATCGGTATCCAGCACGACGATGGCGCCGTGCTCGAGACGAACCCAGTTGCGGCCGGCCCAGGCGCGCAATTGCTTGTTGATGCTCTCGCGCGTCATCCCCACCATCTCGCTGATCTCCTGCTGCGTGATGGCGAGCGTGCCGCTGCCGGAGTCGAACTTGCGCTCTTCGGTGAGACCGAGCAGCGCGCTCGCAAGCCGGCCCGGCAGATTTTGCAGGATCACCTGCTCGACCTGCTGGCTGGTCCAGCGCAGGCGCGCGCAAAGCAGCTCGATGAACTTCATCGCCAGCGCCGGCTGGCTCTTCACGAATGGCAGGAAGTCGCGACGGTCGATGATGTAGAGTTCGCAATTGGTGTTGGCAGTCGCGTCGGCCGAGCGCGGCGCGCCGTCGAGAACCGCGATCTCACCAAAGATTTCTCCAGGACCGATCAGATTGAGAATAGCGTTCCTTCCATCCGGCGAAGAAGAGGAAATCTTCACTGTTCCCGTGATCACCGCGAACAGGTTGTTGCCGGGATCGCCCTTGGCGGCGATCGTCGCACCGCGCTTCACCGTGGTGTGCTTGGCGTAGCGGCAGAGCTGATCGAGCGCATCTGGCTCCAGATCCGCGAAGATCGGGTGCTTGCGCAGGACCGATAATTTGTTGCCCGCCGCTTGTCGGGGGTCGCCGGTCTTGTCCTGAGGCACGCCGCTCGGCTCCTAAGACTGCGAGGCACTGGAGTTCCTGCGTAGTCAACGTTAGCAGGCTTTTCAACCGGAAAGCATGTGCACGGTTTGAGCCAAATACGGCGAAAATGCCGCGGTCGGGCGCCAAGGCGGCATCCGGGGGATGAGCCAATGTGTCCCGGTCGATGCAGAGTTGCAGCTATCGCGCGCACCATTGCGTTGAGGCGCTGCCGAACGGCCGCGAGCTGGCCGTGGAAGCCTCCGCGACAAGCACGGCAAACGCGATTGTGATCTCAGGACCGTCAGTGCTTGGCGTCCGAATCGGGCCGACCTGCGCTGGTTTGCCGGTCTGCCCATGCCAAAGCCCCGGCGAATGTGACAAAAACGACCACGACAGCGATCGTCACCAGCAGTGCGTCGGTCGGCATGATGCCCTCCCCTGTTATTTTGGGCATTATTGGCGGCGCACGACCGCCGTCATTGATTGGGATCAAAATTGGCGAGCGCCGGATCAGGCCGCAGCCAAGGCCTCGACCTTGGCCGGATCGAGCAGGCTGATGCCGCCATGAACGATCTCGATCACCCCGTGTCGCTCCAGCTTGGTGAAGGTGCGACTGACGGTTTCGATGGTCAGGCCGAGATAATCGGCAATGTCCTGACGGCTCATCGGCAGCTGAACCGTGTCCGACGCCCCCTTCAGCGAGAATAGCCGCTCGCGCCAGGCAAGCAGAAACGTCGCGACTTTCTCGTCCGCCGATCGGCGGCCGAGCAGGACCATGTGGTCGCGCGCCTGGCTCAACTCGCGAATCGCCAGCTCGTTGATCCGCCTGAGGAGATGCGGCCGGCTCTCAACGAAGCGGCCGAAAGGCGCCTTCGCGAACTGGCACACGGTGACGCCACCGATCGCATCGGCCGAAAAATTGTGACGGCCGGAAATATTCATCCCCAGGAAATCGCCTGGTAACGCGAATCCCACGATCTGCCGCCGACCGTCGGGCAATAGCTTGTAGAGCCGCATGACGCCGTCGAGGAGATTGTAGAACGAGGTCGTGCTGTCCTCCTCGGAGAAGACGGTCTCGCCCCCGTCAAAGAGGACGCGGCGCCCCAGATGCTCGAATTCCCTGAGCTCGGCCGGGTCCAGCGACGAGCACACCGCGAAGTCGCGGACCGCACAATCGCGACAGAAATGCCCGTTCGGCTCGATCGTCACCACGGAAGCCTTCATCTACCGCTCCAAGCACCGGCTGCCCCGCATCAGGCCGAGCCCACCGCGCGGGCTGCATTTTACTGCACTGCGCCAAAGCCGATTGACCCAGATCAATTTTGGCGGGCATGGCCGTCTTGTGCTGTTGCTAGACCGCCTGCACCGTCCAGCCGATCAGCTCCTTTGCAATGCGGGCGAAAGCTGTGTCGAACGCTGCGACCGCTGCGGCCGGCTCGACCTTGTCAAGCTTCTCGCTGGTCTCGACGAGGCGCGACGCGACCACCTTGCCGTTCTTGTCGACGATGCGTGCCGACAGTCCGATCTCGACCCGAGCCTCGCCTTCCGTGGCGATCCGGAAGCGCCTGATGTCGATCAGGAGCTGGTAGTCCGCCTGCCCGAGATCGCTCGTGCGCAAGGGCGCGTGGGCGATGTCGTAATTCTCAAAGCTGTCGATCAGCCGCGCCTGCACCAGTTTTGGAATGCTGTCGGCCCAGAGGAATTCGGCAAAACCCGGATTATCCCCGCTGGGTGCAAACAACATCCGCTGGGTCTGGAGCATCGCGACCGCGGTCGGCTCGGGAATCGCCAGTGACGCCGAAAGCGTCTTGCCGGCCGGCCCAAGATTCTGCGGTGTGCGCAGGTCGTAGGTGATCTTCTGCGCCGGCGTCCCGCCGCCGGTCATCTTTTCCAGGCCTGCCAGAATACCGTCGATTTTGCCGGTGTTGCGCGCGAGCCCGTCGGAGAATGTCTTGAGGTTCGCGATGGTGTCCTTCAGCGGACCGGAATTGTCCTCCAGCACGGTATCGACCCGTCGCAGCGCATCGCGCGCAGCCTGCGTCATGCTCTGGCCTGCACCGGCCTCGGCGATCAGGGTCACGGGCCCGCCGGCCTTGGCAACGATCATGCCGCCCTCCAGCGTCACAACCGGCACGCCGGTCAGCCCCTGGAAATCGAGCCCGACCTTGGTGTCGGTACGCACGGGTGTCGTCGAGGCAACCGAAATCGTCGCATTGACGAAGCGCGGATTATCCGACGCGAGGCCGATCTGCGTCACCTCGCCGACCCGGATGCCGTTGAACAGCACGCCGGCACCGACCAGCAGGCCCGGCACCGGACCCTGGAATTGCACATGATAGTTCGCGCGCGGCCCGATGCCGCCCGTGTTGTTCAGCCAATAGACGAAGCCGAACACCGCGAGGATCGCGGCCAGCACGAAGCTGCCGATCAGCACGTAGGGAGCGCGGGTTTCCATGTCTCATCTCATCTGGTGTTGCAGCATCTGCGAGCGCTTGCCGTGGAAATAGGCGCGCACCCAGGGATGCTCGGATTGCAGCAATTCGTGCATCGGGCCGATCGCCACGATCTTGCCGTCGGCGAGCGCGGCTACGCGGTCGCAGACCGTGGTGAGGCTCGCAAGATCATGGGTGACCATGAACACGGTGAGGCCGAGGGTCTTCTGCAGCGTCCCGATCAGCGCGTCAAAATCGCCGGCGGCGATCGGGTCGAGACCGGAGGTCGGCTCGTCCAGGAACAGGATCGGCGGATCGAGCGCGAGTGCGCGGGCCAGCGCCACGCGTTTGGTCATGCCGCCCGAGAGCTCGGACGGATATTTGTCGGCGTCCTGCGCTCGCAACCCGACCATCTCGAGCTTGGCGATGGCGATCTCGTCCATCAGCTCCTGCGACAGCACGAGATTTTCGCGGAGCGGAAACTGCACGTTTTGACGAACCGTCAGCGAGGAGAACAGCGCACCCTGCTGAAACAGGATGCCCCACGTCTTGGCCGCGCCGTCCTTGCGGCCACCGATCGGCCGTCCCATGACTTCGATGCCCCCGCCCTGGCGCGGGATCAGGCCGATGATGGTGCGCATCAAGACCGACTTGCCGCCGCCGGACGCGCCGACGAGCCCGAGGATCTCGCCTCGGCGGACGTCGAGCGACAGATGGTCGAGCACGGTCTGGCGGCCGAAGCCGACCACGAGGTCGCGAACGCGGATCGCCAATACCTCTTGCGATTCGTCCATCGTTACATTCCGATCGAAGCGAAGAAGATCGCGAACAGGCCGTCGAGCACGATCACCAGGAAGATCGACTTCACCACCGACGTCGTCGTCTGCCGCCCGAGCGATTCCGCGCTGCCCTTCACGCGCAATCCTTCGCTACAGGCGACGATCCCGATCACCAGAGCCATGAAGGGCGCCTTCAGGATGCCGACCTCGAAATGGGTGACGGAGATGGCCTCATGCAGCCGCGCGACGTAGATCGCCGGTGCCATGCCGCCATAGAACTGCGCAACCAGTCCTCCGCCATAGAGCGCCGCAACCGCCCCAATGAACGCGAGGATCGGCAGCGCGATGACGAGGGCTGCCACTCGCGGCAATATCAGGACATGGACGGGATCGAGGCCCATGATCGAGAGCGCGTCGATCTCCTCGCGCATCTTCATCGAGCCGAGCTCGGCGGTGTACGCGCTCCCCGAACGTCCCGCGACCATGATGGCGACGATCAGCACACCCAGCTCGCGCAGCACCAGGATGCCGACCATGTCGACAGTGTAGGACTCCGCACCGAACCTGCGGAAATGAAAGAACCCCTGCTGGGCGATGATGGCACCGATCAGGAAGGTAATGAGAACGACAATCGGAATGGCCTGCCAGCCGATCCGGTAGAGTTGATAGACAAGCGATGTCAGCCGCAGCGAGCGTGGCCGGCGCAGCACGCCGATCACGGCGATGAACAATGCACCCAGCATTTGAAGAAAGATCGTGACGTCTTCGCGCGCGCCAACCGTGGATTTGCCGAGATCGCCGAGCCTGAGCAGGACCGGGTTTGGCGCGGCCGCAGCCGCCGGGGTGTGGCGGTTGACCTGGCGCACCTCGTCCATCAGGCCGCTGAAATGATCGGCAACGCCGACGAATTCGGCCGATCTGCCGGATGATGCGGCCCGTCGCGACAGCTTCTCCAACACCCAGGCGCCGAGCGTGTCGAGCGCACTGACGCCAGACATGTCCAGCGTCACGGCACTGGATCGATCGACATCCGCTCCAACCGATCGGGACAGCGTTTCGAGCGCCGAGACGTTGGCTGCCGTCCACGGCCCTTCCGGGCGCAATTTCAGCACATCGCCGGAGGGCGTTGCCAGCAACAGCGGTTCGGAGTTCACGCTTCCACCTCATCGGGACAATTGGCCCCCATTCAGCCGCCACTTCTAGGCCAGCATGTGGCGGCCAGGTTGACCTGTCTCAACACCAGGACCGCGCGCCATCCCTTGACGCAAATCAAGGGCGCCGGGTCGCCGGGCCCTAGGGTTGTTTCCATTCAAGGGAGTTCTCAAATCCATGTTCAACAGCGACAGGATGAGCGAAGAACTGCGAGCGCTGAAGGTTGACGTCACGCGTCTGCTGACCACCGCAGGCGAAGAGATGTTCGACAGCTCGAAAGACCGGGCCGAGGCTCTGGCCGATCAGATCAAGGCTGCGCTTGCCGAGCTCGGCGAGACCGTCAGTGACGAGCAGGAACAGCTTCAGGATCTCATTGCGGATCGCCCGATCACGTCGCTCGCCTCGGCCTTCGCGCTCGGCGTGGTCGTCGGCTTCATGCTGAGGAGACACTAGGTGAACACGGAGAATGTCGTCAAACATCTGCGCGTGCTGTGGCGCACCGACAGGATCATCGCGGACATCAGGCTGCGCCATCTACTGATGGGTCTCGGCCTGCGTGCCTTTGCGGCTCTGATCGCAGCATTCGGGCTCCTGATGCTGGAGCTGTCGGCCTATTTCGCGCTGGTCCAGATCTGGAGCGCAATTGCGGCGGCTGCCATCCTCGGCGCCGTCAATTTCGCCATCGCGGCGGTTCTCTTCGTCGTTGCCGGCCGTCCTCCATCAGGCCGCGACATCGAGCTCGCCAATGAAATTCACGGCGCATCCATCGAAGCCTTGCAGCTCGAGGCGCGGGCGCTCCAGGCCCAGGTGTCAGGCGCGGTCCATCATCCGCTCAGCACAATTGTGCCGGTGCTGGTGCCGCTGATCGCGATCATCGTCAAGAGTCTGCGGAAAACGGCCACGGAATCCGCCGCATCGCGCGAAGCGCACTCGTGATCGGAATGCTCAGAGCTTGAGCCTGACGTCACAGAGGTCGGGCTCGGTCGAATCCGGCTTCACGTCGAAGCCGAGTTGGCGGCACATCTCGAGCATTGTGGTGTTCTCCCTGAGAACATCACCCGAGATGGTCTTCAGCCCCTCCGACCTCGCATAGTCGATGATCAACTGCATCAACGCCCATCCGAGCCCCCTGCCCTTGAGGTCGGAGCGCAGCAGGATCGCATATTCGCCGCTCTCATAGACCGAGTCCGAATGGAGCCGGACCACGCCGACCATCTCGCCGGTCGCTTCGTCGAATGCGATGAAGGCCATTGCGCGGGCATAATCGAGCTGGGTCAGGCGCGCGATGAACTCGTGGGTGAACTCCTTCATCGGCGCGAAGAAGCGCAGGCGGAGGTCGTGCGCCGTGACGTGACGCAGGAATTCGTGGATGGTCGGCTCGTCCTCGGGACGCAGGGGCCGTACGAAGATGCGCCAGTCGTCCTTGAGCGCCAGGCGGCGCTCCCACTGCGACGGATAGGCCCGGACGGCGAAGTTGGCCGGGCCGGAGCCGGCGAATTTGCGCTGCGGCGGCCCCACCGCAACGCGGGCGTCGACCGCGGTCACACCGGTCTCGTCCGCAAGCAGTGGGTTGATGTCGAATTCACGGATCTCGGGAAGGTCGGCGGCCATCTGGGCGAGCTTGACCAACACCATCGCGACGGCGTCCTGCTCGACCGCGGGTACATCGCGATAGGCCTTCAGCAGCCGTGATACGCGCGTACGGCCGATCAGGTCGCGGGCGAGTTGCAGATCGAGCGGCGGAAGCGCCAGTGCCTTGTCGTTGATGATCTCGACCGCCGTCCCGCCCCGGCCGAAGACGACGACGGTGCCAAAGGTGGGATCGTCGGCAAGACCCAGGATCAGCTCGCGCGCCTTCGCCTTGACAACCATCGCCTGCACGATGACGCCTTCGATGCGGGCTTCGGGACGAAGCTTCCTCGCCCGCGCGAGAATGTCGGTGGCAGCCGCGCGCACGGCCTCCGGCGTGGTCAGATTGAGGACGACGCCGCCGACGTCCGACTTGTGGACGATGTCGCGCGACATGATCTTCAGCACGACTGTGACACCCTGCGCGAACATCTCGCTGGCGTAGGCGACGGCCTGCTCGACATCTGTCGCAGCACGAGTCGGTACCATCGCGATGTCATAGGCTCCGAGCAGGTGTTTGATCTCGATGGGCTCGAGCCATTTGCGGCCGTCCGCGATCGCAGCAGCGACGATCTGCCTGGCAGCCCGGGCGTCAGGCACGAACGTGTCGGGCATCGCGGGAGGAACCTGGCTCAGCTCCTCCACGACCTCGCGATGCCTCACGAGATGCATGAAGCCGCGCACCGCATCATCTTCGGTCGGATAATTTGGAATGCCCGCGCCGGAGAGCGCCTGAATGATGTTCTGATCGGCTCCGACCCAAGCCGCCAGAACGGGCTTCGCCCATCGACGCTGCTGCTCGCGATATTTGCCGACGAGCTCCGTCACGGTCGCGGCGATGTCGGCCGCCGGGGCGATCGCGGTCTGCACGTTGAGGACGAGGACGGCATCATTATCAGGATCTGCGAGCAGCACCTCCAGCGCCGCCGCGTAGCGCGATGCATCGGCATCACCGACGATGTCGACGGGATTTGCACGGGACCAGGTCGGCGGCAGCACTGCATCGAGCCTCTTGCGCGTCTCCACCGAGATGGACGCCGGGATTCCACCAAGGTCCACCAACCGATCCACGGCCAGGACACCGATGCCGCCGCCATTGGTGAGGATGGCGAGACGCTTTCCCGCCGGCGGTTCGACGCGACCGAGCGTCTCGGCGCAATCGAACAGCTCGCGCAGATCGGAGACGCGCAGGACGCCCGCACGGCGGAACGCGGCATCATAGACGGCGTCGGCGCCGGCGAGCGCACCCGTATGGGTTGCCGCCGCTTTGGCACCCTGCGCCATGCGGCCGGACTTCACCACGACGACCGGCTTCACGCGCGCCGCGGCCCGTGCCGCCGACATGAACTTGCGCGCGTCCTTGATGGCTTCGATATAAAGCAGGATCGCGCGGGTCTTGGGGTCCATCGCGAAATGGTCGAGCAGGTCGGCAATATCGACATCGATCTGATCGCCGATCGTGACAATTCCGGAGAACCCGACGCCGCGCTGCGCAGCCCAATCCACCATTCCGGCCGCGATCGCGCCGGATTGAGAGATCAGCGCGAGGTTGCCCGCCCCCGGCATGTGCGCGGCAAAGCTGGCATTGAGGCTGACGCCCGGCATCATGATGCCGAGGCAGTTCGGCCCAATCAGCCGCATGCCGTATTTGCGTGCCGCCGCGATCGCGGCCTCGTGCAGGGATCCCGATCCGTGACCGAGGCCCGCCGAGACGATCAGCGCGCCGGCCGAGCCGCGACGTCCGGCCTGGTCAATGATGCCGGGAACCTCTCGCGCCGGCGCGGTGATGACCACGAGCTCGGGCACGAAGTCCAGCCTGTCCAGACTGCCCACCGCAGCGATGCCGCCGATCTCGGCATGGCGCGGATTGACGAGGCCGAACCGACCCTTGAACTCGGCTTTGTGAATGTTCTCGAGAACGGCGCGTCCGACCGAGACCGGGCGAGCGCTCGCGCCGACGAGCGCAACCGAACGCGGCGACAGCAGATTCTTCAAGCGATAGGTTGACATGGAAGCAAATGCGCCCGGTCGGTGGCGGTTCCGATGGTTGACGATCGGCCGATAAACTGGCGATGCGCCTAGTGCGAGATCATAACCCAGCACGGCGGCTGGCCAATGACAGTCTTTGTCACACCACCCCAGACGATCTCGTTCAGGCGTGAATGATGGTAGGCGCCCATCACGATCGCATCCATCGCATGGGAATTCGCCCAGCTTCCGAGCACCTTGCCGATCGAGCTGCCGCCGCCCTTCGTCGTTTCGAACGAGGCGTAGACCCCGTGTTCCCTCAGATGGTCGACGAGCGCGGTTCCGGATTGCACGATCGCATCGGTCTTGTCGTCCGCCACCGTGACCACCCGGACGGATGAAGCAGCCTGAAGAATGGGCAGCGCGTCGCCGACGGCCCGCGCGGCACGGGCGGAGTGATCCCAGGCGATCATGACGTTCTCGAACTCCGGTCGCAGCTCGTCCACATGCTGTTCCGGGCAGAGCAGCAGCGGCCGGCCGGATTCGAACAGGAGCGTTTCGATGATGCGCTCCGTTTGACTGTCATGCGGCCTCACGGGGACCAGCGTCAGATCGCTGAAGCGCGCATGCTCGGCCAGGATCGACGCCATCTGGTCCGTCGGCACCTTACCCGATCGGCTTTGGGCACGAATGTTGGCGCGGGAGGCTGCATTGGTGAAGGCGTTGAGGAGTTGCTGCACGTCGCTTAGCTCACGCGAACCGCTCGCCTCCGGGGGATCCAAATCGCCAGGGATGATGACCTTCGGCCGCACGAAAACATCTTCCTCGAGCGCGAGCGCGGTGATCCTGGCGCCGAGGTCGGCGGCGACAGCCACGCATGTCGCGATCGCAGCGAGGGCCGGTCCGCGCGGTTGGCCGACAAGCGGCAGAAAGACATCCTTGATGGGCATCGGGATTCTCCTTACCGGTTAGGATAAGCCACCTTTCGCCGGGAAGCTTGATCCTCCTCAAGGCGGGAACACCGCGCAGCCAGCCGACGACAGGCTTTGACCGATGTCAAGGACTGGCCCCGATCCGCCTCTAAGGATTAGCCTGCTGCCTCACCGCTGACGCATCTGGAAATGCCTGCTGAGATGACAGACGATTCTGCAATCCAGGAACGGGTCTTCGAAGCTCTAAACGCGCGTCCTGGCGTAAAGCGGATCGACACCCACGCAGCGTCGGTGTTTCTCGACGGAACGCGCGCCCTGAAGATCAAACGGGCTGTTAAGTTTCCATTCCTCGACTATTCGACGCTCGAAAAGCGCAAGGCAGCCTGCGAAGAGGAGATCAGGATCAACCGGCCGCTCGCGCCGCAAATCTATCACCGCGTCGTGGCGATCACGGAGGAGCCGGATGGATCGATCGAGATCGACGGTCGCGGCCGGCCGGTCGAGTATGCAGTCGACATGTCCCGCTTCGACGAAGACCTGACGCTGGACCATGTGGCCAAAACCGGCGCGCTGGATGCAGAGCTCGCCCCGGCCATCGCGGATGCGATCGCAGCATCGCATGCGAGAGCGCCCGTCGCGGACGGCACCGCATGGATTGCCGCCATTCCCGCGCTGATCGATGGCAACAGCACCGGCCTGCGCAATGGCGATCATTTCGAGGCAGCCCAGATCGAGCAACTCTGCGAAGCCTCACACCGGGCATTCCTGCGCGTCCGCGCTACACTGGAACAACGCGCGCGCCACGGTTTCGTGCGCCGCTGTCACGGCGACTTGCATCTTGCCAATATCGCGTTGATCGATCGGCAGCCTGTCCTGTTCGACGCGATCGAATTCGACGCGCAGATGGCGACTGTGGACGTGCTCTACGATCTTGCGTTCACGCTGATGGACCTGCTGCGCCATGACCAGTCAGCCACGGCCAATGCCGTCCTGAACCAGTATCTGATGACGGCGCCCGGCGAAACGCTCGACGCCCTGGCTGCGCTGCCACTGTTCATGTCCATTCGCGCGGCGATCCGTGCGCAGGTGGCGCTGGCGCGGCTGAGGCGGCCTGATGCCGACGGCCCCGGCACTCTCGACGAGGCGCGCCGCTATTTCGAGCTCGCCCAGGCTTTGATTCATCCCCCCGCCCCTCGCCTGATCGCGGTTGGCGGACTGTCGGGCACCGGCAAATCCGTGCTCGCCCGCGCGCTGGCGCCCGCCGTGGCGCCACATCCGGGCGCCGTCGTGCTGCGCAGCGACGTGATTCGCAAGCAGCTGTTTCAGGTGGGACACACCGAGCGGCTACCGCCGTCCACGTACCGGCCTGACGTGACGGCGCAGGTCTACGAGGTGCTGATGCAGCGCGCCCGGCAGGTTCTGGCGCAAGGCCATTCGGCAATCGTCGACGCCGTCTTTGCGCGCGAGACCGAGCGAGACGAGATGGCCGCCCTGGCACGCGAGTGCGGCGTACCGCTCAATGGACTATTCCTCGTCGCCGACCTCGCCACCCGCAAGGCGCGAATCGGCGGTCGCCGGGGCGACGCGTCCGACGCCACGCAAGAGGTTGCCGCGCAGCAAGAGCACTATAATATCGGCCACGTCGGTTGGGCGACCATCGATGCATCCGGGACACAAGCGCAGACGCTCCAGAATTGCCGGGACGTAATCGCTGAGGGCAAATAAGGCAATCTGATTGGCGCGGGCTAGGATGGCGCGACCCACCACGAGTTCGATGGCGACCGCTCGCGCCAAGCCTGCGGCGCGGCGCAATGTTCTGCCCGGCCGCCTCAGCCCCGGCATGGCCTGCGACACCGCGTTCCGGATCATCGCCCGCCGCCACCTCGATGCCGTCCTCGCCCAGCACGACGGCACCTGCCACGGCGATCCGGAGGCGCTGCATCAGATCCGGATCGCACTGACGCATCTGCGCACCGCCATCCGCTTCTTCTCGCCCATGGTCGACGATGCCCTGCGGCCGAATGTCTGGGCCGAACTGAAATGGCTGAACAGCCAGCTCGGCATGGTGCGCGACCTAGACGTGGCGATCGAGCGGGTTATCGCCGAAAGCGGAGGCGAGCTTGACGTGATCGCCGAGCTTCAGCATTGGGACGAGAAGCGCGCCGAGAGCCACCGCCTGCTGGCGCGCGCGCTGCAATCGGCGCGGTATCGCCGTCTTGTCGAGCAGACCTCCGCCTGGATCGAGAGCGGTCCTTGGTCGACCCGGCGCAGCAAAGAGGCCATCCGATTGCGCCGCTGCCCGCTTGCCGACCACGCGACGGCGCAGCTCACGGAATGGGAAACGACGCTACTCAGGAAGGCGCGGAAACTCCGCAAGCTCGACGTCGAAAAGCGGCACAAGCTGCGGCTTCTCAACAAGCGGCTGACCTATTCGATCGAATCGCTAGAGGATTTGTTTGCAGACGAATCGCTGACCGAACAGAAGTCGATCCTCAAGCAATTGCGCAAGGCGCAGAAGTCCCTCGGGCAATTGAACGACGATGCGCGAGGGCAAACCCTGGCAGCGTCACTGAACGAGGCCGTCCCCGAGGCGGGCATTCGCTTCCTCAACCGGAAGCGCCAAAAGAAGCTGTTGCGGACCGCCTCGAACGCCTACCGGAAACTGGACAAGGCCAAGCCGTTCCGCTCCTCCGACCTCGCCCCGAATGCGGAGCCCGAAGATTAGGTGCGGACCAGCTTGACTTGGGTCAAATCAGCTTCCTGCCAGTGACCTAAGCTCCACACATCGATATTCGTGTGAACTTGCGGAGCTTCCCCATGCGCGCCCACCAGATCATGACCCGCTCGGTCATCTCGGTTGCCCCCCACACCAGCATCGTCGAGGCGGCAAACATCATGCTGAAGCGGCACGTCAGCGGCCTCACCGTGGTCGACGATGCCGGCAAGCTGGTCGGCGTGGTCTCCGAGGGGGATTTCGTCCGCCGCAGCGAAATCGGCACCGGGCGCAAGCGAGGCCGCTGGCTGCGGTTCATCCTCGGGCCCGGCACATCCGCCAGCGATTTCGTCCACGAACATGGCCGCAAGGTCTCGGAGGTGATGACCGCCTCGGTCGTGACCATCACCGAGGATACGGCGCTCGCGGAGATCGTTGATCTCATGGAACGGAACAACGTAAAGCGGCTGCCGGTGGTGCGCGGCGACAAGGTCGTCGGCATCGTCTCGCGCGCGAATTTGTTGCAGGCGGTGGCGGGGCTCGCCCGCGAGGTACCGGATCCGACGGCCGACGACGATCACATTCGCGGCCGTATCATCGACACCATGGAGAAAAACGACTGGTGCCCGTTCGGACTGAACGTCATCGTCCGGGACGGCATCGTTCATCTCAGTGGTGTCATCACCGAGGAACGCGCGCGTCAGGCCGCCGTCGTTGCGGCGGAGAACGTCGAGGGCGTCAAGAAGGTGCACGACCATCTGTGCTGGGTCGACACCGTATCGGGCGTCTATCTGAATTCGCCCGAGGACGACGATCTCGCCAGGGCCAGCTAGGCGCGAACCGAAGGCGGCTTAGCGGGGAATGACAGCGGTGGCTTCGATCTCGACGCGCGCCGCCTTCTCGACGAGGCGGACGACCTGCACCAGCGCCATCGCAGGATAGTGCGCACCGAAGGTGGCACGGTAGCTCTTGCCGAGCTCCCTCAGGTTCGCCAGGTATTCGTCCATGTCGACGACGTACCAGGTCAGCCGCACGAGGTGCTCGGGCCGCGCACCCGCCTCCGCCATTATCTCGGCGATGTTGCTCAGCGCTTGGCGCACCTGCGCGACAAAGCCGTCCGCGAGACGCTCCTCGGCGTCCCAGCCGATCACGCCGCCGGTGACGACGATGCGCCCCTCGGCGGCCATGCCGTTGGCATAGCCTTTCGGTAGCGGCCAGCCGGACGGTTGGAGCACCTGCGCCCTGGAGCCGGTTTCGTCCTCGGCTGCTGTCGGCAGCACCGCGAGATGCGGGCCTTTCGGCGTCGTCACGGACAATTCTTCATCCTTCTCTTATTCCGCCGCAACGCCAGAGGACGTCGCTGCAGCCTGCGCCAACTGCCGCAGGGCAAATCGCTTCAACTTGCCGGTCTCGGTCTTCGGCAGTTGCGCCACGAACTCGATCGCGCGCGGATATTTGTAAGGCGCAATCTCACGTTTGACATGCTCCTGCAACTCCGCTGCGAGTTGAGCGTCCGGCGTCACGCCGGGGGCGGCGATGACATAGGCCTTCACGATCATGCCACGCGCCTCGTCCGGCGCACCGACGACGCCGCACTCGGCTACGGATGGATGCGTCAGCAGCGCCGCCTCCACATCCGTGCCCGCGATGTTGTACCCGGCTGACACGATCATGTCGTCGGAGCGCGACTGGTACCAGAAGTAGCCGTCGCTATCCATCAGATAGGTATCGCCGGTGATATTCCAGCCGTTCTGGACGTATTTGCGCTGCCGCTCGTCGGCGAGATAGCGGCAGCCGGTCGGGCCACGCACCGCGAGCCGCCCCATCGTGCCCGGCGGCAGGTCATTGCCGTCGTCATCGACGATTTTTGCTTCGTAACCCGGCACGGGTTTGCCGGTTGCGCCGGGACGGATCTCGTCCACGGTCGCGCTGATGAAGATGTGCAGCAGCTCGGTCGAACCGATGCCGTCCATCAGCTTGATGCCGGTGGACTTGAGCCAGGCATCGAATGTCGGCTTGGGGAGGGTCTCGCCCGCAGAGACGCACTTTCGCAGCGAGGAAATGTCGCGACCTGCGAGCTTGCCGATCATGGCGCGATAGGCGGTCGGCGCGGTGAAGCAGACCGAGGTCTTGTATTGCTCGATCGCCGTCAGCATGTCGTCCGGCGTCGTCTTCTCCAGCACGACGAAGGAAGCGCCGATATGCATCGGAAACAGCACGCCGCCGAAGCCGAAGGTAAAGGCGAGCGGCGCTGAACCGACGAAGCGATCCTTCTGCTCCGCCCTCAAGATGTTGTGCGCATAACCGTCGCAGACCGCCAGCATATCCCGATGGAAATGCATGGTACCCTTGGGATCGCCCGTCGTGCCCGACGTGAAGGCAATCAGGCAGATGTCATCGGCGGCGGTATCGACCGACTTGAACTCCGGGCTCGCATCAGCAATCAGCGACTCGAGCGAGTCCGACGCGCCGTTGCCCCAATAGACCACGTGCTTGAGGCCGGGCGCCGCCGCTTTCGCCTTCTCCATCTCCTCCGAGAGTTTTCCATCGCAGAGCGCCAGTGTAATCTCCGCCTTCTGGATCGGATAAGATAGTTCCTTGGCGCGCAGCAGAGGCATGGTCGCCACGACGATGCCGCCAGCCTTGATCACCGCGAGATAGGTCGCAACCATCATCGGATTGTTGGCGGAGCGCAGCAGCACGCGTCCGCCGGTTACGAGACCAAGCTTGCGAACCAGCACGTTGGCGATGCGGTTCACGAGCGCTTGCAGCTCGCGATAGGTGTAGCTGACGGCCGGACTGATGACGCACGGCGCGTCGCCGTGGCCCTGCTCGACCCAGCGGTCGAGAAAATAGCTGACGCAGTTCAATCGCGGCGGGTAGTGCAGCTCCGGCCGCGTGAAGATGAATTCGGGCCAGAACTCTCGCGGCGGCAGATGCTGCCGTGCGAACGTATCGACGTGGGCTGTCGCGGCGTTGCCGTCATACGAGCCCGACTCTTCAGCCTTAGCGGCGTTGGCCATCGCACGCTCCTTTCAGCATGGAAAGCACCCGGCAGCATCATATGGGAAACATTTTAGGCTTAAAACAATTCGGCGCAATAGCGGATTTTGGGCATCCCATGCATTTTCCTGCGGCAAGGTGGTGGGACTGGCGGGGTGCCCCGCTGGCGGACTACGGCCGGCGGCGAGCGGCCGATTTCTGCGCCGACGCCTTTGTCTTGGCCAGGAGCCGCATCAATTCGCGGACGTCCTTCGGGGTCAGGTCGGCGAAGAGATCGGCGATCCAGGTCTCGTGCTCCGCAGCCATCCTGCGAAACTCGGCGCGACCCAGCTTTGTGAGGCGGATCACCTGGACGCGGCGGTCCGTCTCCGAGGTGCGCCGGTCGAGATGGCCCGATTCCACCAGCCGTTCGACGAGGCCGGTGACGTTGCCGTTGGACACCATCATGCGCTTGGAGACGTCGGACAGCGTCATGCCATCGGGCGCCTTGTCGAGCTGCGCCATCAGGTCAAACCGAGGCAGCGTGACGTCGAAGCGCTGTCGCAGGCGGCCACGGACTTCGCCTTCGATCAGGGTGGTGCAGGTGAGCAGACGCAGCCACAGCCGAAGCTCTTCGGCGTGGTCCTCCGGCGTCTCGACGGCCTTGGTCTCGGAATCGAGCATCTCGATGCAGTCACTCATGGCCGGCCCTGGCGCCAGCACGGATTCCCCAACGTTTTGAGCTTCAAATAAATCGGCCCCGGCCGCAAGCCTAAAGCTGCAACAATCGACCGCACCGAATTTCTTTAGGCTTCAAATAATTGGCGCGCCGCTTGCATGCGCCACCGCCCGCAGGATGGCCACGCCTTGAGCTTGCTTGCCGCGGCCGCCATCATCGGCATAAGCTTGGATTGGAGTACGCGGCTTGCTGCGCAGGCCCGATCGTCACGGGGGACACATCATGAAGACGCAAATGACCTTGGCCGCTGCCGCCCTGCTGCTCGGCACCGCGGTGAGCCCTTCCCTCGCCCAGGAGAAGATCAAGCTGGGCGTGGTCGTGACCCTGTCGGGCCCCGCCGCCGCGCTTGGCCAGCAAGTCCGCGACGGCTTTGCGCTCGCCGTGAAGGATCTCGGCGGCAAGATGGGCGGCCGAGATGTCGAGGTGATCGTCGCCGATGACGAGTTGAAGCCCGACGCAGCGGTCACGAAGGTCAAGGGCCTTCTGGAGCGCGACAAGGTCGACTTCGTGGTGGGCCCGATCTTCTCCAACATCCTCCAGGCGATCCACCGCCCCATTACGGAGTCCAAGACGTTCCTGATCAGCCCCAACGCCGGCCCATCGACTTTCGCCGGTAAGGACTGCAACCCGTTCTTCTATGTGACGTCGTATCAAAACGACCAGGTCCACGAGATCCTCGGCAAGGTCGCGCAGGATCGCGGCTACAAGCGCATGTATCTGATGGTGCCGAACTATCAGGCCGGCAAGGATTCAGTGGCGGGCTTCAAGCTCGACTACAAGGGCGAGATCGTCGAAGAATCCTACATGCCGCTGAACACGCTGGACTTCCAGCCGGAACTTTCCAAGATCTCGTCGCAGAAGCCCGATGCGCTGTTCACGTTCATGCCGGGCGGCCTCGGTGTCAATCTCGTGAAGCAATACCGGCAGGCCGGCCTTGCCGACAGCATTCCGGTGCTCTCGGCTTTCACGGTGGATGAATCGACCTTGCCGGCGCAGCAGGATGCGGCCGTCGGCATGTTTGGTGGCGCGAACTGGGCGCCCAATCTCGACAATCCCCAGAACAAGAAGTTCGTCGCCGCCTATGAAGCCGCCTACAACGTCGTGCCCGGCACCTACGCTTTCCAGGCCTATGACGCCGCGATGCTGATCGACAGCGCGGTCAAGGCCGTGAAAGGCGATCTCTCGAACAAGGATGCGGTTGGGGCTGCGCTGAAGAAGGCCGACTTCACCTCTCTGCGCGGCGCCTTCAAGTTCAACACCAACGGCTATCCGATCCAGGATTTCTATCTGACCAAGGTCGCCAAGCGTGCGGACGGCAAGTTCCAGACCGAGATCGTTCAGAAGGTCTTCGAGAACTATGGCGACCGCTATGCCAAAGACTGCAAGGCGGCAAACTAAGCCGCACCGCATTACGGGAGGACTGCAATGAAAAGCGAAATCACCGGCATCACACGGGCCAATGAAGGGATCCAGGGCATTTCCTGGAACATCCTCGGCCAGACCTATGTGCCGAAGAGCAATACCGAGCACAGCTTCTCCTGGCACGCGACATTGCCGCCGGGCACATTCGTGCCGCCGCACATCCATCCCGACCAGGATGAGTATCTCTACATGCTCGAGGGCAAGCTCGACTTCGTGCTCGGCAATTCGGAGTCGCAGGCGACCGCGGGCGATCTGATCCGCCTCGGCATGGGCGTGCCGCACGGCATCTTCAACAAGTCGGAGCAGACCGCAAAGGTGCTGTTCTGGGTGTCGCCGACCCGCAAGCTGTTCGACCTGTTCTGGGGCCTTCACAACATGAAGGAACAGAAGCCGGAGGACGTGGTGGCGATGGCCGCAGAGTTCAACATCCACTTCCTGCCGCCGCCGCCCGGCGGCTAGCAGCGAGCCTTAAGCGCGCACCGCCGCAAGTCCCGGCACGGCGGCGAAGCCGGCCTTGGTGGCATAGCCGCGCACGATCGCCTCGCGCTGGGAATAGCTCAGCACATTGTCGACGTTGTCGAAGCCATCGGGTGCAAGCTGCTCGACGGCGTCGATGACGCCCTCGGGGCCGCCGCGCCGGTTGGAGCGGACGATGTCAGCGGTCATCGGCAGACGCTTCTTCTCATATTCAAGCAAAGCCTGGCGCGGATGCTCGGCGCGCACCAGCGCATCGGCAAGGCAGCGCGCGTCGAGGATCGCCTGAGATGCGCCGTTGGAGCCGACCGGATACATGGGATGCGCGGCATCGCCGAGCAGCGTAACGCGCCCGGACGACCAGTAAGGCAAGGGATCGCGGTCGCAGGTCGGATATTCGTAGAACTCGGGCGTTGCCGAGATCAGGCTCTTGACGTCGATATAGGGCACCGAGAAGCGCGCGACATGCGGCATCAACTCCTCGCGCCGGCCGGGCCGCGACCAGTCTTCCTTCCGCGGCGGCGGGGCATTGCCCTCGCCGACCTTCACCAGCACCGCCCAGTTGGTGAGACGGCTCGCCGGACTCGATCCCTCTGCGATCGGATAGATCACCACCTTGGCGTTGAGGCCGCCGGCCACGATCATCGACTTGCCGGTGAGGAACAGCGGCCAATCGCGCGCACCGCGCCATAGCATCAGGCCGTTCCAGCACGGCGGTCCCTCGTTCGGGAACAGCGTGTCGCGAACGCGTGAATGGATGCCGTCAGCGCCGATCAGGATATCGCCGCGCGCAGTATGGATGTGCGCGCCCGAGCGGTCGAAGAAATAAGCGGTGACGCCGCCCTCGTCCTGCGTGAAGGCGCCGAGGCGGCAGCCGGTGTGAATTGCCTCGGGCCCGAGCCGCTCCTCGACGGCGCGATGGATGACGCCCTGAAGGCGGCCGCGGTGAATCGAGAATTGCGGAACGTCATGGCCGGCGTCGATGCCGCGGGCTTCGCGCCAGACCTCCTGGCCGTGGCGATTGAGGTAATAGAGCTGGTCGGTGCGGATCGCGACGTCGTCGAGCTGCTGGAGGAGACCGAGGCCGGCAAGCTCCCGCATCGCATGCGGCAGCGTGTTGATGCCGACGCCGAGCTCGCGGATCGTGTCGGCCTGCTCGAAAATCTCGCACCCGATGCCGCGCGAGCGCAGCATCAATGCCGTGGTGAGACCACCGATACCGCCACCGACGATAATCGCCTTCATCGCCCTAACTCCACTCGAAATACGCGAGGCAATGGGGCTAAAGTCGCACGGGCGGTCACTCCGCCGCAAGCGGCTTTGTCGCCTCCGCCTTGGGCTCGGCCCGGGTCTTGGGCTTAGCCTTAATTCTCAGCTCCCCGAGATGCTGCCGATCGCGCACGCTGTTGCGGAAAATCTGATCTTTCCGGGCAGGTATTGCGGCGGAGCCCCGTTGCTGGCTTCCCGCAGCAGGTCCGGGGCTCAGTCGCCCCTGAAGACCGGCTTGACCTTGTTGGCGAACGCTTCAAAGGCGCGCTCGAAATCCGCCGTGGTCATGCACAGCGCCTGGGCAACGGCTTCCGCTTCGATCGCCTCTTCAATCGACATCGCCCACTCCATCGCCAGCATCCGCTTGGTCATGGTGTTGCCGAAGGTCGGGCCTTCCGCGACCTGCTTGGCCAGCAACTGCGCCTGCGGCAGCACCTGCTCGGGCGTGACGATGCGGCTAAAAAAACCCCAGCGCTCGCCCTCGTCCGCGGTCATGAACCGGCCGGTGTAGAGCAGCTCGGAGGCGCGCGACTGTCCGATGATCCGCGGCAGGATCGCGCAGGCGCCCATGTCGCAGCCGCCAAGGCCGACTTTGTTGAAGAGGAACGCGACCTTCGCGCCGCTCGCCGCAAGCCGCATATCCGATGCCATCGCGATGATCGCGCCGGCGCCGGCGCAGATGCCCTCGACCGCTGCCACAATGGGTTGAGGGCAGGCCCGCATCGCTTTGACGAGGTCGCCGGTCATCCGCGTGAAGGCGGTCAGCCCCTTGGTGTCCATCTTCACGAGCGGGCCGATGATCTCGAACACATCGCCGCCGGACGAGAAGTTACCGCCGGCGCCGGTGACGATGATGGCCTTGACTGCATCATCGAAAGCGCAGGCGCGGAAGAAATCCGTCAGTTCCCGATAGCTTTCGAAGGTCAGTGGATTCTTCCGCTCGGGACGGTTGAGCGTCACCGTGGCAACGCCGTCGACCACCGCCAGCAGGAAGTGCTGCGGCGAATAATCTGCGAGCGGCACGGTCACAGGATTGGCTGGTCTGCTCATGCGATCTCCTAACTATGTTTGTTCCGCGCTACTAGATTTCGCCGCCTGCGACTGCAATCGCCTGCCCGGTGATCGCACCAGCGCCTTCGCCGCACAACCAAAGCACTGCGTCAGCCACCTCTTGAGGCGTGATCAGCCGTCCCTGCGGATTGTGCTTCGCGAGCTCGGCGATCGCCTGCTCGCGGCTCCTGCCGGTCTTCTTCATGATGTTTTCAATGCTGCCGGCGACCAGATCGGTGTCGGTGAAGCCCGGACACACCGCATTCACAGTCACATTGCTTCCGGCCGTCTCGAGGGCAAGAGAGCGCACGAGACCGACGACGGCGTGCTTCGCCGCCGTATACGCGCTGACATAGGCGTAGCCCTTGAGCCCCGCCGTCGAGGCAATCGCGACGATGCGGCCATAGGGACGATCCTTCATGCCCGGCAGAACGCCCTGGATGGCATGGACAACGCCCATGAAATTGACGTCCATCATGCGCGCAAACAGGGCAGCGTCCGATTTCGCGAACGGCGCGGATTCTGCACTTCCCGCGTTGGCGATCAGGATGTCGATCGGCTTTCGCGCGCTCGCTTCAGCGATAGCGGCCTTCAGTGATAATTCGTTCGAGACGTCGGCGATCGCAGCAAAATGCGCGGCACCTGCGCTGACCGCCTCTTCTAGAACAGCGGCGTTCCGGCCGAGCACCGTCACGGTTGCGCCTGCCCCGACAAGAGAGGCTGCGATGGCGCGGCCAATGCCGCGACCGCCACCGGTCACGAGCGCGTGCGGCGAGTGCGGCAATCCGGACATGCGCTGGCTCCTTGGCTCTGCTGATCGTTCCTCGATATATTTTAACCTTCAAGTTTTTGCAACGAAGGTGCAGCAGTGCCGCGAACGCCTTCGCGCGAGAGACCGGCCCGAAAATTGCTTTAAGTATAAAATTATCGCTTCCCATCCCCCACAGGCCTGTTAGCATCGCCCGGCCGAGCAAAAGGATGTCGCGTGTCGCAGCCTGCGCCAATGATAACAAAAGACGGCCGCTTCGCCTATGAAGCCGCGGGCGATCCGGACGCGACACCCCTGATCTTCCTGCATGGCATTGGCGGCGCGGCACGGGCCTGGCGGCAGCAGCTCGCGAGATTCAGCACCCAGTTCCGCGCCATTGCATGGGACATGCCGGGCTACGGCGGATCGGCGCCGCTCGCCAGCGTCAGCATCGCGGCCCTTGCCGATGCGCTCCAGCAATTCATTGAGCAGCTTGGTGCGACCACGCCAATTCTGGTCGGCCATTCGATCGGTGGCATGATCGTCCAGAAATGGCTGGCGCAATCTCCGAAGCTGGCCCGCGCGGTCGTCCTCGCGCAGACCAGCCCGGCCTTCGGCAAGGCCGATGGCGATTGGCAAAAATCGTTCATCGCGGCGCGGCTTGGGCCGCTCGATCGCGGCGAGACCATGAAGTCGCTGGCTCCTTCCCTGGTGAAGGAGCTTGTCGGCGACGATCCTGATCCGAAGGGAATGGAGCTTGCGCGCGAGTGCATGGCAAGCGTGCCCGAGGCGAGCTATCGCGCCATGATGCTGGCTTTGATGGGCTTCGATCAGCGCAGCACGCTCAAGGACATTTCCGTCCCGACGCTGTTGTTGTCCGGCTCCAAGGACAACAACGCGCCTGCTACCATGATGGCAAAGACGGCAACATTCATTCCCTCTGCCGAATATGTCGAGTTGGCTGGGGTCGGCCATCTCGCCAACCTTGAACGCCCTGACGCGTTCGACGAAGCTCTCGGCCGGTTCCTGAATTCCGTCGCAACCAAAACGTAGGGTGGCTGCGCAATGACCATGCAAGTCAGAAAGAACATCGGCGCAACCGACAAGGTCGCGCTGGATGCTCCGATCTTCGATCCCGTCGCATTCCGCCTGAACGACGAGCAGGCCGGCGTCATCGCGCGCGCCCGCGAGATCGGCCAGAGCGTGTTCGCTGGTCGCGCGGCGACTTACGATCGCGAGGCGATCTTCCCGACAGAGAATTATCGCGACCTGCATCGCGTCGGCCTGCTCGGCATCGCGGTGCCCAAGAAGCATGGCGGGCTCGGCGCGAACTATCAAACTTACGCACTGGCAGCAGCGGAAATCGGCCGCTATTGCGGCGCGACCGCCCTCACCTGGAACATGCACGTCTGCTCGACCCTGTGGTCAGGTCCGCTCGCCGACGATCTCGACATGGACGCGGAGACCCGCGCCGAGCACGAGCGGCGGCGCGCGGTTCATTACAAGCGTATCGTCGAGGATGGCGCGATCTACTCGCAGCCCTTTTCCGAGGGCGGAGCGGCCGCGGCCGGCGGTGTCGCGTTCGGCACGGAAGCAAAGCCCGTAAAGGGCGGTTGGATCGTCAACGGCAAGAAGATCTTTGCATCGCTGTCCGGTCATGCCGACTACTACGGCGTGCTCTGCACCGAGATGGAGGAGGGCGAAAAAGCCTCGCGCCGCAACACCCTTTACCTCGCGATCTCCGCGAAATCGGACGGTGTCTCGGTAGTCGGCGACTGGGATCCGCTCGGCATGCGCGGTACAGTCTCTCGCACGCTGCTGTTCAAGGACGTGTTCGTCCCTGAGGATTCCGCGCTGATGCCGCGCGGCGTCTATTTCCAGGCGGCGATGCGCTGGCCTCACATGTTCCTGACGCTGTCGCCGACCTATATGGGCCTGGCGCAAGCCGCCTATGATTTCACCGTGCGCTATCTTCGCGGCGAGGTACCGGGCATGCCGCCGGTCAAGCGCCGGATGTACCCCACCAAGCAGATCGCGGTCGCGCAGATGCAGATCAAGCTCGAGCAAATCAAGGCGATCTGGTTCCAGGCCGTCACCGAGGCCCGCGCCAATCCAAGCAAGGAGCAGGAATTGCGCGCCTATGCCGCGCAATATTCGGTGATGGAGGGCGCCAATGAGCTCGCCGCGCTCGCGATCCGCACCTGCGGCGGTCAGGCCATGCTCCGTTCACTGCCGCTGGAGCGCATCTATCGCGACAGCCGCTGCGGCTCGCTCATGCTGCCCTGGACCGCCGAGCTCTGCCTCGACCGGATCGGGCGCGAGGCGCTGTACGAGGCCGGTGAAACGGACGACTGACCGTGGACCTCTGTAGTCTGATCGATCGCAACGCGGCGTTCGCGCCAGACAAGACGGCGATCGCCTTCGAGGGTGAGCGGCTGAGCTACGCCGCACTCGCCGCGCGCATCGAGCGGACCGCCACGGCGTTGAAGCAGGAGCTCGGCGTCGGCCGAGGCGACCGCGTCGCAATCCTGAGCCTGAACCGGCCGGACTATCTGGTTCTGCTCTACGCATGCGCGCGACTTGGTGCGATGCTGGTGCCGCTGAACTGGCGGCTGGCGGTTGCCGAGCAGCGCTTCATTCTCACCGATGCGGGCGCAAAGGTCCTGGTACTCGAGCAGGCATTTGCGGGAGTTCTCCCGGAGCTTGCGCCGGGGACGGCCGTCATCGGCCTCGATTTCGCGCCGCCGCGGGGCGTGACATTCGAAGACCTGCTGGCTCGCAGCGAAGGCACCGGCCGCAATCCGCACACTGATCTCTCCTGCCCGCTGCTCGTCGTCTACACGTCTGGAACGACGGGACGGCCGAAGGGCGCTGTTCTGCGGCAAGAAGCCTTGTTCTGGAACGGCGTCATGAGCCAGCACATGCACAACATGACGTCGGATGATCACGTGCTGACGGTGCTGCCGTTCTTCCATGTCGGCGGCCTCAACATCCAGACCACGCCGGCGCTGCAGCTTGGCGCGACCGTCACGATCCACGCCCGCTTCACGCCGGATACTGCGCTCGCGGCCATTGAACGGGAAAGACCGACCCTGACGGTGATGGTGCCTGCAATCCTCCAGGCCGTGAGCGAGCATCCCGCCTGGACAACGACCGATCTCTCGTCGCTCAAAGCCGTCTCGACCGGCTCGACCATCGTGCCACCGCACCTGATCGACCGCTTCGTGGCGCGCGATGTTCCGGTGCTTCAGGTCTATGGATCGACGGAAACTTGCCCCATCGCAGTCTACACCCGGCTTGGCGGCGATCTTTCGCGCGCGGGATCGACTGGACTTGCCGGCCTGTGCTGCGAAGCGAAGGTGATCGATCAGGCCGGCAATGAGGTCCCTGCGGGTACGCCGGGCGAAATCGCCGTACGCGGGCCCAACGTGTTCTTCGAATATTGGGGCAATGCGGATGCCACGCGCGATGCGCTGCACGACGGTTGGTATCGCACCGGCGATATCGGCCTGTGCGATGCCGACGGCTATTTCTGGGTCCGGGACCGCAAGAAGAATGTGATCATTTCCGGCGGCGAGAACGTCTATCCGGCCGAGGTCGAGCGCGTCCTGCTCGAACATCCCGATGTCAGCGAATGCGCCGTGATCGGCCGGCCGGACCCGCGCTGGGACGAGGTGCCGATCGCCTATGTCATCGGGCGGTCCGGCTGCCGGCTCGAAGCGGAGGAATTGAGAGCGCATCTTCAGACGCAGCTCGCCCGTTACAAGGTTCCGCGCGACATCGTCTTCGTCGACGACCTGCCGCGCACGGCACTGGGCAAGGTCCAGCATTTCCTGCTGAAGCAGCTTGATGCGCAGTCGCGCGCGCAAGGAGAAGCATCTTGAAGATTGCAGTTCTGGGTGGGGGAAACGGCTCTTTCGCGGCCGCGGGCGATTTTGCGCTGTCGGGGCATGAGGTCCGGCTCTGGCGCCGCGACACCGATCAGGTGACGGCGCATCGCGCGGCCGGCTCGCGCATCCTGGTGAAGGATCATAATGGCCGGCACGATGTGAAGCTCGCGCTGGTGACGACCGACATCGCCGAAGCAATTGATGGCACCGAGCTGATTCTGTGCCCCGCCCCTGCCTTCGCGCAGCCGGACATTGCTCGTTTGCTCGCTCCGCATTTGCGGGACGGCCAGGTCGTGTTCCTGCCGCCCGCCACATTCGGCTCGATGATCTTCGCCCAAGCCGCGCGGGATGCCGGAAACCACGCCAAGGCGAGCTTTGCCGAGACCGGCACGCTGCCTTGGCTGACCCGCAAGCACGGGCCGTTCGAGGTCGCGATTACCATCCGTGCCAAGCGGCTGCCGGTCGGCGTGTTTCCGCTCGATCGGGCCGCGCATGCAATCGAAGTGATCGGACGCGCTTTCCCTGATGCGATCGAGCCCTGCGGCGATGCGCTCTCCGGCGCGCTGATGAATGCTGGGTCCATCATTCACCCGCCGCTGATCGTAATGAACGCCGGCCCGATCGAGCATTTCGAACGATGGGACATCCACAAGGAAGGAACGCAAGCCGCGATCCGCCGCGTGACCGACGCGCTCGACGCAGAACGGATCGCTGTGCGCGAAGCGCTTGGCTATGGCGCACCGCATTTTCCGCTGACCCACCACTACGCCAAAGAAGGCGAGATCTGGATGTATGGCCGTGGCTCGCACGACCGGCTGACCGATTCCGGCGACTGGCGTGAGAGGATCGTGCTGACCGAGCACCGCTATATGCGTGAGGATCTGCGGCTTGGGCTGTCGCTGCTGGTCTCCGTCGCCGGCATCGCGGGTGTATCCACGCCGCTGGCCAGAGCATTCCTCTCCATCGGCGGCGCTGTGTGCGGTGAGGATTTTGCGCAAGGCGGCCGAACGCTCGAGACGCTCGGACTAGGCAATCTCGGCAAGGCCGAACTACAGACGATTCTCCGTACGGGGTTTTAACCGATGACCGGTCGCGCCAATATCGCCTGTCTGGGAGCCGGCCGCATGGGACGCGGCATCGCCGTCGCGTTCGCCTATGCGGGTCATGCGGTCACGATGATCGACATCAAGGCCCGTTCCGCGGAGGACTTCGCCAGGCTGGAGGCGGACTCGCTGGGCGAGGTCAGCAAGACCATTGCCAGCCTGTCGAAGCTCGGTCTGCTGACGGAGGCGGACGTTGCTCCGCTCATCGCACGGGTTTCGGTGGTGCCGGCCAGCCGAAGCAGCGCAGCGCTGGCCGAAGCCGGGATGGTCTTCGAGGGCGTTCCCGAGGTCGTCGAGCTCAAGCGCGAGGTGCTGGGGGCGGCCTCAAAGCAAGTCGGCCCGGATACGATCATCGCTTCGACCACGTCGACCATCCTCGTCGACGATCTCGCTGGGGCGATCGTGAACCCTCGGCGCTTCCTCAATGTGCACTGGCTCAATCCGGCCTATCTAATCCCGCTGGTCGAGGTTTCGCCCGGCAAAGCCACTGACCCCGCCATCATCGATGAGGTCAAGGCGCTGCTCGAAGCCATCGGAAAGGTCCCCGTGGTGTGCGCGGGGACGCCTGGCTTCATCGTCCCGCGCATCCAGGCGCTGGCGATGAACGAGGCCGCACGCATGGTCGAGGAAGGCGTCGCCAGCGCCGAGGAGATCGACAAAGCGATC
Organism: Bradyrhizobium sp. LA2.1; assembly: GCF_040547725.1. Classification (NCBI taxonomy): domain Bacteria; kingdom Pseudomonadati; phylum Pseudomonadota; class Alphaproteobacteria; order Hyphomicrobiales; family Nitrobacteraceae; genus Bradyrhizobium; species Bradyrhizobium sp. LA2.1. The sequence continues at coordinate 109,641 of NZ_JBEPQI010000024.1, read as the reverse complement.
CGTTACGGCTTTGGCTTCCGCTATGCCGTGCTCGGACTGCTCGAGTTCATCGACTGGGGCGGCGGCGACATCTTGTACTACGCCAGCCGGTACCTCGAAGGCGCGCTCGGCAGCGACCGCTATCGCGCCCCGGACGTCATTTCCCGCAATATGCATGAAGGCCGCATCGGCTTGCGAACGGGTGCCGGCTTCCTCGATTATTCAGGCATGGACGTCGATGCCTATCGTGTGAAGCGGCTTCAGGCCATGGTCGACCTGCTCCGGCATTTCGGCCTCGCGCGCCCGCCGGTCCTCGACCGCAGCTAGCCGAAGACGTCCTGCAGCACGCCTTCGCGAACGACCGCGACGCCATCGAGTTCGATCGTCGTTCCCATCATCGGCAAATCAAAGTGGCCCGCCGTGTAGCGGCCGGCAAATTCGTTCGCGCCGGTCGAGAACAGGAAATTGCCGGAGACGGCACGAATTTCAGTGCCGTTGGTGTCGCGCTGGTCATACATCGAGAGGGCTTCGTAGCGGGCCCCCGGGTTCATGCCGAAACCGACATGCGAGACCGCATAGGCCTCGCGATCACCCCACGCTGCGAGATAGGCGCGCATCATCGCCGCATCCGTGCCCTCGCCCTCCAGCTCGACAACATAATCGTTCTTCAGCGTCATTTTCACCGGGGACGCCAGGTAGCGCTTGAAGGTCAGATTGATGTCACCGGGGGCCATCACCAACGTCCCGTTGATCGTTCCGCTCTTGGGAAAGCTAACCACAATGCCACCCGGCCAGTGCGCCAGCGTGCCCGGCTTGTCGGTCCAGCCCCACACGCCGACCGTGGACGCACCGACCATGTCAACGTCGAGCGCCGTGCCGGCTTTCGATGTCACGCGCATCCGCTTCGTCCCACGCAACAACTTCGCCGCCGCGCGAACGCGCTTCTCGAGCGCGGGATCCGGCACCATCCGCTCCAGCGCTTCCGGGTGTTCGTTGGAGATCACCAATATCCGTGCACCGGCCTTGAGGATCTCCGGCGTCTCCACCGCGTGCATCAAGCCCTCGATGGTGCAATCCACCACAAAGCCGGCCTGCTGGAGTGCGGTGATGACCGGACCAAGCCGCTGGATTGCCTCGCTTGCCCCGGTCGAGCGAACCGGCACGATATTCCGGTTACGCGGCGTCGGCATCACCACATGAAACGGCCGCGCGCCCATCCGCAGCAGGGCGAGCTCCGCCAAATGAACGTTCAGCGCGCGCGATTGAGTTTCCGAGAGGATCGCCGCGGTATCGCCGGCCCTGACGGCGCAGCGCTCAAAGATCTCGCAAAACGCGTCGATCCATTTTGCCTCGATGCGATCCGCCAGCATGGTTCACTCCCGGTCTTCTGGTTTCTTTGTTCAGTCAGATCACGCTTCGGGGAAGCCCCGCAAGAGATACGATCGCAGGGCACCCAGCAAGCCGTTCAGGATCAACCCCAGCAGCGAAATCGTGATCAGCGGCACGAACATGTCGACGGCCTGAAAAGTTCGGGCCGCCGTCACCAGCACGTGCCCCAACCCGTCCGTCGACGTGATCATCTCGGCCAGAAACACCACGATGCAGGAAATGACAAGGCCGATCCGGCAGCCGGTCAGGATCGATGGCATCGCCGCCGGCAAGACCACCTTGAACAAGATTTCATAGCGCGGCGTTCCCGCTGCCATCGCCGACCAGATCAGTTTCTGCTCGACGGTCGACGCGCCGTAATAGGTGGACAACAGAATGGGAAAAAGCGCATCCGCAGCCACCAGCGTGATCTTCGATCCGTGACCGAAGCCGAGCAGAAGCAGCAGCGCCGGATAGAGTGCGACTTTAGGCAACGGCGCCAATACGCGCACGATTGGCCGAACCACGGCATTGATCGCTGGATTGGCGGCCGCGGCGATGCCGATACTTACACCGAGCACGACCGCAATCGCAAAGCCGGCAAACAGCCGGATCAGGGTCGCCGCGATCTCCTGCTGAAACGTCCACGTCACGAGTTGCTGGAGCAACCTGCTGAAGACGTATCCCGGGGGCGGCAGCAAGACCGCAGGCGCAAAGCCGAACGATACGAGGCCTTGCCAAACCGCGATCACCAGCACAATCGGCGCGAGCCCGAGAACGACGTTTGCTGAGGTAAGACGCGATGTCATGAGAAGCTCAGCGGCATGTCGAACTGAGGCTCGGACCAGCGCACCAGCCGTGCGCGGACCCGCTCGAAAATCGCATCGAGGCAAATTCCCATCGCCCCCACGATGATGATCATCGCGAAGACGGTGTCGTATTGGCCCATGTCCAAAGCGTTGAACAGAATGTTGCCGGCGCCGGACTGGCGGGCGATCATCTCGCTGGTGATCATCGTGATCAGCGCCAGCACCAGACCTGTGCGACATCCGGTCAGTATCTCCGGCAATGCCGCCGGCAGCACGATCCGCACCAGCCGTTGCAGCGGTGACAGTCCCATCGCTGCGCCTGACCACAGCATCTTCTCTTCGACGGCTTGGGCGCCCTCAAAGCTGTGATAGATCACGGGGAGGCTGACGCCGAGGAAGATCACAAGCGTCTTCGTGATGTCCCCGACGCCCAGCCAAAGCATGATGATCGGCATCAGCGCCGCTTTCGGCACCGGATAGATCACCATCAGAAGCGGGTTGAAGAAGGCCGCGACGGCGCGGCTACGCCCCATCAACAGACCCAGCGGGATCGAAACCAGCACGGCTACACTGAACCCGATCGCCATGCGGCGAAGCGAGGCCAGGATATTGATCAGCGACTCCTTGTCGCCAAGGATGTCCGGGATCGCGCGGATCGCCTCGATCGCCGTCGGAAAGCTGTCGTTCTTCAGCGCGAGCGACGCGACCTGCCACACTGCCAGCAGCCCGATACAAGCGAACACCGGGGCGGCGCGTCTGGAGGCTGCAGCCAGCGATGTCATGACGGCGATCCAGTCTCGTCGACCTCGTCGAACATGCGCTCGATGTCGACGACGTATTTCTGGTAGCGCGGATCGAGCAACAGCTCGTTGCGGCGACGCGGCCGAGGCAGATTGATGTCGATCACCTGCCGAATGCGGCCGGGAGATTTCGACATCATCACGACCTTGTCCGACAGGAAGACGGCCTCGTCGACCGAATGGGTCACGAACAGCACCGTCTTGCGGTCACGCTCCCAGATGTTCAGGAGATCATTCTGGAGGCGTGTACGGGTGTGCGCGTCGAGCGCGCCGAACGGCTCGTCCATCAGCAGAACTTCAGGGTGGTAAGCCAATGTCCGGGCCAGCGCGACGCGCTGCTTCATGCCACCCGAGAGCTCCTTGGGATAAAAGTTCTCATAGCCTTTGAGGCCGACCATCTCGATCAAGGCCCGGCTCTGTGCTCCGGCCTCGGCGGCACGCACACCTTGCTGGCGCGGGCCATACATCACATTGCCCAGCACCGTCTTCCAGGGAAACAGAGCGAACTCCTGAAACACCGGTCCGCGATCCGGACCCGGCCCGGTGATCGTCTGTCCCTTCATCCTCGCCACACCGCTGGTCGGGCTGACGAAGCCGCCGACGATATAAAGAAGTGTCGACTTGCCGCAACCGGACGGACCAAGGATGGAGACGAAGGCTCCTTCCTCGATCGTCAGTGAGATGTCCGATAGCGCCAGATGATCCTTGCGCGCCGAGGTCTGGAAAACCTGGGAGACGCGGTCGATCTCGATGATCGCAGAAGCCGGCCTTTGTGGCGTGACCGGATTCACCCATTCGCTCGATCTCGAAGGCACTACCCTCATTCCGTCTCTCACTTGATTCACGCGCGAATGTCACGCAACCGATCCGCTGATGTCCTCCATCAGCAGCTCAAGCTTAGCAAGAAACTTGCCAGACAGGCGGTCATTCTCGCGCGGGAGCGGCGCATCATTCGAACCAAGGCCATTCTGCAGGGCCCTCATGTGTCACGGCTCCGCCCGGCGCCTGTCCGACCAGCCGCGCATACTTTGCGAGCGCACCTGCACGGTGACGGGGCGGCCTCGGCTTCCAATCGCGTCGGCGCGCCGTGAGTTCCTGGTCGTCGACCAGCATATCCATCCGCCGGTTTGCGGCATCGATCCGGATCCTGTCGCCGTCGCGAACAAGCGCCAACGGACCGCCGACAAACGCTTCGGGGGACACGTAGCCGATGCACATGCCGCGAGTAGCGCCGGAGAACCGTCCATCGGTGATCAGGGCCACTTTCTCGCCCATACCCTGGCCGTAGATCAGCGCGGTAACGCCGAGCATCTCGCGCATGCCCGGGCCGCCGACTGGCCCTTCATTGCGGATCACCAGCACCTCGCCCGCCGTGTAGGCGCGGTCACGGACCGCTTTGACACATGCCTCCTCATCTTCGAAGACGCGCGCAACGCCCTCGAAGTGCTGACTCTTCAAACCTGCGACCTTGATCACCGCACCGTCTGGACAGAGATTGCCCTTCAGAACCGCCACGCCACCATCAGGCATGATCGGCGCACGAGACGCGTAAACGACTTCACCATCGGGAGCGTTGGCCGCGCCATATTCTTCGGCGAGCGTGCGCCCCGTGATGGACAAGCAGCTCCCATCGATGTGCCCGCTCTGGATCAACTCGCGGATCACGACGGCAGCGCCGCCGATGTCGTAGACATCCTTCGCAGTGTACTTACCGCCCGGCCGCAAGTTTCCAATCAGCGGCGTCCTGGCAAAGACCTTGCCGACGTCATCAATCGTGAATGCGATCCCGGCCTCATTCGCGATCGCCGGCAGATGCAGCGCGGCGTTGGTCGAGCCGCCCGTGGCGGCAACAATCGCCGCACCGTTCTCGAGGGATTTCCGAGTCACGAGGTCCCGCGGCAGCGGGCCGCCACGTTCCAGCATCTCCATCACCAGTCGCCCGGCGCGGCGCGAGATCTGTGCACGTTCGGCATAGACACCGGGCACCATCGAGACGTTGGGAATGGTCAGCCCCATCGCCTCCGACACCATCCCCATCGTGTTCGCGGTAAACTGGCCTGCGCACGCGCCGATGGTCGGCAGGCAGGCGCGCTCGATCCGCTCGAGCGTGGCACCGTCGATCTCTCCGGTCATGAAGCTGCCGACAGCCTCATAGGAGTCGAGCACCGTGAGAGTCCGCCCATCCACCCGGCCCGGCAGCGAGCTGCCGCCGTAGATGAAAATGGACGGTACGTTGCAACGAACCATGCCCATCATCACGCCGGGAAGCGTCTTGTCGCATCCGCCGTACCCGATCAGCGCGTCATAGGCGAGACCATGAACGACGGCTTCGATCGAATCGGCAATCAGCTCGCGCGAAAAGAGAGAAAACTTCATTCCCTCGTGATTCATGCTGATGCCGTCGGAGACTGACACGGTGGAGAATTCGCGCGGCGTGCCGCCCGCCTCCTCGATTCCCGTCTTGGCCGCGGCCACCTGGAAGTCGTGGGTCATATTGCAGGGCGTCTGCTCGCCCTTCATGCTGACGACGCCCACCATCGGCTTGGCGATCGCGGCGTCGTCGAGCCCCATTGCGCGCATGAAAGCGCGGTGCGGGGCCCGGTCGAGGCCGTCGGTCGTGACCCGTGATCGCAATTTCTTCATGCGCGCATCTTTTTCATGCAACGTCCGGGATGATCCGGGACGCCGCGCCCCCCTTGTTCGGACAATTCGCCCGTTGCCTATTCCAGCGGCGCGACGATCGTCGCGTGCTTGAACTGCATGGCATCCAGCTTCGGCAGCATTCCGGTCTCCGCGTAGATGTCCAGCATCTTCTGGATCGCGGGGAAGTTCGGCGCCGCACCCGGATCGCGGCCGAAATCGTTGTCCTTGAGCAGATAGGTCTCGAGCACCGGAATAGGCGCCTTCAGAACCTCATTCACGACCTTTAGCGTCTCTTCGCGGTTGGCCAGCGCTTTCTTCATACCTGAGGTAATGTCACGCACGTAGGCCTTCACCAAGTCGGGGTTCTTGTCGACGAAATCCGCGCGGCAGGCTTCCAGGATGTGTACGATGTTCGGCATCGCCTGCGACAATGAGAACAGCTTTCTTGTGCCACCCTTCGCCTCCGCACGTGCGGCAAAGGGCTGGTTCATGTTGACCGCGTCGACACGGCCCTGGCGCAGCGCATCTTCGGAGACGGCAAAGCCGACCTCGACCAGCTTGATGTCCTTGGCCGGATCGACGCCATTCTGCTTGAGCAACAGGTTGAAGGGGCCTTGCGTGCCGCCGCCGATCACGGAAATGCCGACCGTCTTGCCCTTGAGATCGGCGATCGTCTTGATCGGCGAGTCATCCATCACCGCCCAATAGACCGAGAAACCGCCGGGCTTCTCGAAGACGTGCTGCGCCACGATGTAGGCCTTGAGATTGCCACCGACCACACCGTTGGCCAGCGACAGCGGCGCTTGCGTCGCGCAATCCAGCGCGCCGGCCGCCAATGCCTGCGTCATCGGCGCGGTGCCCTGAAATTGGGTCCATTCGATGTTGTAGGCCTTGCCGATATTGGGAAACTCAGCCGGCCTGCGCATCATCCAGTACTTGGATTCCTCGGCCGGGATGGTCCAGCCGACGCGAATGGTCTGCTGTGCCCATGACGGGGCTGCCCCCGCGCTCGCAGCCGCGGCCGCTCCCAAAGCCAGGATCCACTTCGAAACGGTTCGCATCGTGCCCACTCCGCTGCTCCGGCGCCGACCGGCGCCGCCCAACCCGACCACTCAAATGTTTCATGGTTCAAACAATCAGGCAAGCCATGCGAGCCGGACGGTTTCGCTGTCCGACCTGCAATGTATGGTAAGGCGGCGTTTACGCTGCGACAGACGGAGGCAACCTATGGCTGATGCGAGCAAGACAAACCCGCAAGGCGTCGAGAGGCTCGGCTATCTCGGCCTTGGGCTGATGGGAACGCCGATGACCCGGCGCCTGCTCGAAGCCGGCCATCAGGTCGCTGTCTGGAATCGTTCGGAGGGCAAGGTCGCTCCGCTCGTCGCGGCCGGCGCCAGGCGCGCAGCCACACCCCGCGACATGATGGCGAACGCGGATATCGTCTTCATGTGCGTGACCGATGCCGCCGCCGTCGAAGAAGTGATCTTCGGGCCCGACGGTCTTGCAGCGGCTTCCGGCGCAGGCAAGCTCGTCGTCGACTTCTCGTCGATCCATCCCGACGCCGCGCGCGATCTTGCAGCGCGGCTGAAAGACGCGAATGGCGCGGGCTGGATAGATGCGCCGGTGTCCGGCGGCACCAAGGGCGCAGAGGAAGGCTCGCTCGCCATCATGGCCGGCGGAGAAGCTGCGGACATCGAGCGGGCACGGCCCTATGTGCTGCACATGGCACGCAGGTTCACCCACATGGGCCCGATCGGGGCTGGCCAAACCACAAAACTCTGCAACCAGGTGATCGTCGGATGCGCGATGGCCGTTCTGGCGGAAGCAACGCGCCTTGCCTCGAATGCAGGGATTGACGCAGGCCGGCTGCCCGAGGCGCTCGCCGGCGGCTTTGCGGATTCCATCCCGCTTCAGCTCTTCGTGCCGCGCATGGTCCAGGGCATCCACTCGCCGCCGCTTGGCCATATCGCGACAATGCTCAAGGATCTCGACACGGTCGCCGATGTCGCCCAGGCGACGTCAACGCCGGTGCCGATGGCGACCCTCGCGGGACAGATATTCAGGCTGGCCAAGGCTGCACGCGGCGCCGACGCGGACGCTTTGGAAATCTACAAGCTCTCGGCCACAGACCGCTGAGCCGACGAGCGTCCTTATCGCCTTATGGCGACTTCTTGCGTTCATCATCCGCCAGGAACCGGCCATACCCCCCGCGCGCAAACAGCAGGGGCTCCTTGGCACTGTAGGCATAGGCCTCGACCGCGCCGAGAAAGATCACGTGGTCACCCCCATAATAGCGATTGACCGATCGGCATTGAAAGTTGGCGACACTCTCGGCAAGCACCGGCGCGTTCCCGAGGCCCGGGGTCCAGTCGACCCCGGCGAACTTGTCCTCGGACGATTTTGCAAATTTGTTCGCAAGCGTTTGCTGCGACGTGCCGAGTATGTGAACGGCGAAATGGCTGGCGTTCTGAAACACGGGGAGGCTTGAGGAATAGAATCCGAGGCTCCAGAGGACCAGAGGGGGATTCAGGGAGACTGACGCGAACGAATTGCAGGTGATGCCATAGGGCTTTCCATCAGCGGCCATGGCCGTGATGATCGTTACGCCCGTTCCGTATGTGCCAAGCGCGTTGCGAAAATCACGAGGATCGATCGGCGAGCTGTCGCTGGCGAGTTCGTTGGCTGGATCGGAAATGGCCGGCTGCTTCGGCAGATCATTCATCGGCCGGCCTCACAGCGTGAGATTCTCGGACGGCAGGCCCAGAGCCACCCGTCCGTAATTGGTTCCGGCCGCATCGAAGTTGAACGCAAGATGCGAGTTGATCGCGTGCGCATCGCGGAACTGCCGCTGCAACACGCCCGTCGTGAACAGACCGCGCGCTCCGCTCGCCGCAAACAGCATCGAGACCGCGTCGGTGCACAGATTCACGGAAAATGCGCCATCGCGACGATATCTGGTCTTGGTCGCCATATCAGGAATACGGCCGCGCCTTGCATCTTCCATTGCATTGACGCAGGCCGAACGCATGATCAGGCGCGCAGCGTCGATCTTGGCCGAAGCTTCCGCGATCTTGATCTGCGTGCTTTGAAAGTCGCTGAGCTTGGCACGGTTGTAGGTCGAGATGCGATGACGCGCGACCTCCGCATAATCGTCGAGACATACTTGAGCGTTCCCCAGCGCGACGCCAGAGAGGACGTAAGGAAAAAGCGAGAACACAGGTAGCGAATACAGCGGATTGGGATTGACCTTGCTTCCCGGCGTCGGGCCGCCAGCAAGATCACCAACCGCGACCGTCATATGGTCGGCCACGAAAGTGTCCCTGACTTCGACGTCGCAGGAGCCGGTACCGCGCAGTCCCGTAACATTCCAGGTGTCGAGCACCTTGTAGTCGACTTTCGGCAACAGGAAGATTCGATACTCGATCCCGTCCGCTTCGTCGTCAGAATAGACAACGCTTGCAAGCATGTTCCATTCGCAGGAGGCAACGCCCGAGGAGAACGGCCAGCTCCCGTGCAACCTGTAACCGCCCTCGACCCTCGTGGCACGTCCGGCAGGAAAAATGAACGAGGACGCAATCAGCGCGTCCGGATCGCGGTCCCAGACCAGATCCTGCGCCTTTTGCGCGAACATGCCGAGCATCCAATGATGGCTCGCCAGGTTCGCGAGATTCCACGCCACTGACGCATCCGCCATTCCCAGCAGTTCGGCGCAGTCGACAAGAGCGACATAGTCAAGCTCGGCACCGCCGATGCGCTTCGGCTGCAGCATGCGGAACAGGCCAGCGTCGTGGAGATCCTTCTCGGTTTCCGTCGGAAGATGCCGCAGTTCCTCCGTGCGGGCAGCCCGCTCTCGCAGCCGCGGCACGAGCGCCCGGGTCCTCGCGATCATGGCCGCATAGGCGCGTTCGCCGGCTTCCTGCCCCGTCGGCTCGCCCATGCTCGGCTCTTGACCAGGCGCCATTCGAGTCCCTCGCTTTCACATAGTTATGCGGCGGGAACTTCGCCAAATCAAGCTGGGCAGCGTTTACGTTGCGTGGTCGCCCCGCACCCCGGCTGTTCACAGGAATGCGATGTCGCCTATACCGTCTTCTCAAAGCAGCTATCCGCAAGCTTAGCGATGCCTGGCTCCATGGAGCTGACCGCTCAGGCTTAGCCTGATGTCGATGGCTTGCCTGATCCAAAGACGCCCTTCTGAGTGAACTCCGAAATCCGGCGCTCGTCGTAACCGAGCGTATCACGCAGGACGTCTTCGGTATGCTCGCCTAACAGGGGCGCAGCGACGGGATCAATCGCTCCCGTCAGGCTCATATTGATCGGAGGTTCGATATTGGGGACCCACTCTGCAGTACGGTGCGGAATCCTGTTCAGGCGATGGCGCTCGCGGGCCTCGGGCGCATTGAACCCCTCCTCGACCGTTCGGAGATAGCCGACCGGGATATTGGCCAGCTTCATCTTCGCCATCCAGTTCTCGAGGGTATCGCTCGCAAAGACCTCTGCGATGGCTGCCCGCAGGAGCTCCTTGTTCTCAGAGCGCGCTTTGCGCGACGCGAACTGCGGATCAGTGATCAAATCGGGCCGGTTCAGCACCTCGACCACCAGCCGGCGATAGAGCCGGTCGTTGGCGCAGGCCATGTAAATCGGCCCATCGGAAGCTTCATAGACACCAACAGTGGGGGACCCGTTCGGCGAATTGCCGAACCGGCCAGGGTTTTCGCCGTTGATCAGATAGGCCATGCCGTAGAAGCCGGTCATGCCCATGGCGACGTCGAACAGGGCGACCTCGACATGCTGCCCACGGCCGAGCCGATCGCGCGCCAACAGCGCCAGCAGGATGGCGTTGCAGGCGGACATCCCCGTCGCCATGTCCACGATCGGCGGGCCGGTACGAACCGCAGGCCCATCGGCGAACCCATTGAGGGACATGAAGCCGCTTTCCGCCTGCGTGATGGGATCGAAGCCGGGCCGCGCGGCAAATGGTCCTGAGCGTCCGTAAGCCGAGATCGAGCAATAGACCAGCCGCGGGTTGAGCGGCGCGACCGCCTCGTAGTCGAGGCCGAACTTCTTCATGACCCCGCTCGAAAAATTCTCCACGACCACATCCGCCTTCCGGATCAGGTCCAGTGCGATCTCGCGAGCCTGCGGCATGGTCAGGTCGAGCGCGATGCCGCGCTTGTTGCGGTTCAGGCTCAGATAGGCGGCGCTTTCTCCGCCGATTTCGGCGTGTTCGTAGGCCCGCGTATCGTCGCCACCATCCGGATTCTCGATCTTGATGACGCGTGCACCGAAATCGGCAAGCGTCTGCGTGCAGGCCGGCCCCGCCACGACCCGCGTAAAATCGACGACCAACAGACCGTCGAGCGCGGTAGGCGCGCCCGTCGCCCGCGACGAACGTTCCGGTAATTGAGGCTTGGTGGGCATCGACGGCGCTCCCTTACATCGGCTTATGGTTGCCGAATTTCCTGCAAGAGCAAACTTAAAGCCCGGCACCACCAACTTCGCAAGTGCTTCACCCGCATCGCTTCAATACGCAAAAAGGGCCCGACAGCCATCGAGCTGCCGGGCCTCCGAACATTTTGGGAGTGCGAGCTATGCTGTGTCTCGCATTGGCCATCCTACGCCGAGAAAAGTACGTTCCGCATTACGGGAAACCCTGCTCAGCGAAGCCACTTCCGCCAATAGAGCGTGTGCGCCGAGGCCTCGGGCACCTCTGGCTCGAAGAGCCGATAGCCCGCCTGGATGAAGTTGTCCGTCGTATTCAAGACAATGACATCCCTTTCGATACGCGGCCCCCTGAAGTCCCCGCTCCCAATGCCGTCGCAGCACGCCGACCCTCGAGAAGTAGCGCCGTTTCGAATGTGCGTCGACGGTATGACGCCGGCAAATGCGACCGCCTCATCGCCATGTTAGGCAAGCCACCACGCTCCCAACTCGAATTGCGGCATGGCCGCCGCGTCGAAGAACGTCGACCGATGCAGATCAGCCAACGTATCGACGAGGTCGTCATCGGATGCATCAACGATGCGAATTTTGTACGGCCCGTTTGCGGGAAATAGCGTGCGTGCAAGTGCAGCGATGTCGGCACCGTGGGAGCTCACTTGCCCAGCACGACCCTAACGCCTAGCAAAACGGCCCCCATCAGTCCGGTCGCGATCACCGTGATAACGGCCTTGAAGGTGTAGCTCTGCGCCTGCTCCACGCTCTTTCGCCACCTCCGCACGTGTTGGAGATCAGCCCTTAGCTCCTTCCGGTCGTCATGTTCGATTCCGAAGGAAGTTAGCACCGATGCGACGGCCTTCAGTACGAAGGCATCGATGCTCTCCTGTTGCACCCTGTGTTGCTCGGCCAGTGTCTCAGCCACGATCGCCCTGATTTCATCATCTGGTTGATGATCCTTGCAACGTTCTCGAAACCACGCTTGGCGAAGTAGAAGGATACAATCAGTCTCGGTCAGCATCCGCGCCTTAGACGTCTTCCGTCGCGCGGGCGGGCGGCCCGGCTCGCTCGCGAGCTCGTCTTCGATCTCATCGTTCAAGAAAACGTCTCCCACAACACGATTGCAACCAAGCCCGCGAGTGCGAGCGATATCAGTTAGGCGGTCATCGTCTCTCCACGAAAAAGAAAAAAGGCGGCAGATCGCGTGACCAAGCGCGATCGTTTCGGGCGCGAACCCTATGTCCTGAGCCCCGAGACCGCGCCGGCGCGGGCAACGGACCCGGCGCCGCGCCGGTCGGCGTTCCTTGAACGTGGTCTAGCGAGTGCGTGGCCGGATGCGCGGCCACCGTCCGATCTCAAAATCGAGACGAAAAACCCGCGGCGGGTGCTTCCGGCGCGGGTGAACCAAACTCGTCTCGATGATGTCATTTGCCAGTGTTTCGACATGTCAAACATCCCTCGTTCGACCACACCGTGCCGGAACTTACCCGAAGAGCGTCGCGTTCATTCCTTTAGTCAAAGGAACGTGCATGCGATGAGCCACACTGTACTGGTTGTTGACGACGATCCCGGCGTCCTCGACGTCATCGTGGGCATGTTGGAAGATCTCGGCTGCGAGGTGACAAGCGCCGAAAGCGGCCCAGATGCGCTCGATCAGCTCGGGCAGAACGAGAACATCTCCATCCTTATCACGGACATCAATATGCCGGGCATGGATGGTCACGAACTGGCCGAACTGGCGAAGCTGCTACGCCCGGGATTGAAGATCCTGCAATTATCGGGGCGCGAGCCGCGGCGCGGAGGCCTGCCAATGATCCGGAAGCCGTTTTCGTTCTAGGAGCTCGCCGACACCATGCGGCGAACCACCGGCGTTTGCTGAACGCAGATCCAAAAGAAAACCCGCGGCGGGGGCTCCCGCGCGGGTCGAACCAAACTCATGTCGATGATGCCATTCTGCCGGTGTTTTGCCCGACGTGTCAACGCGGCGAACGCGGAAGAAGGAGCCCTCCCTCCCACTTTGATATGTGGTGCGCAAGAGACTTGCTTCAAGCCCCCCGCCCTGCCGTAGACCCCCCGACCCAATGAACATCCAAAGCAGGGGGTCCACATGCCTGTATTGCTTCCGTCGTCCCGGCCGCGCGGCCGTTCCGAGCGGGCCGGCGCCAGCCGCGCGAGTCACCATGCCGTGGTGATCGCCGGCGGCGGCCCGACCGGTTTGATGCTGGCCGCCGAGCTGGCGCTCGCCGATGTCGACGTCGCCGTGGTCGAGCGGCGCCCGGATCAGGAGCTCGTCGGTACGCGGGCCGGCGGATTGCACGCGCGTACCATCGAGATCCTCGATCAGCGCGGCGTCGCGGAGCGCTTCCTGCGCGAGGGGCAAGTCACCCAGCTCGCAGGCTTCGCCTGGACCAGGCTCGACATCGGCGATCTCCCCACCCGGCACGCTTATGGCCTCGCGCTGCGGCAGAGCCACATCGAGCGCATCCTGGCCGACTGGGTCGAGGAGCTCGCGGTGCCGATCTATCGAAACTCCGAGGTGACGGGCTTTGTTCAGGACGCGACCGGCATCGACGTTGCGCTCTCCGGCGGCAAGACATTGCGCGCAAACTATCTCGTCGGCTGCGACGGCGGTCGCAGCCTGGTGCGCAAGCGGGCCGGCATCGATTTCGCCGGCTCCGATCCAACGCTCAGCAATCTCATGGCCGAAGTCGAGATGCGGGACGAGCCGGTATGGGGCCTCCGCCACGACGCCATCGGCTTTCATGGCCTCAGCAAAGCGGAGAGCGGTCGCGTGCTGGTCGTCGTGACGGAAGCGACGCTCGACCAGACCGGCGAACCCGGACTGCGCGATCTCAGCGATGCGCTCGTCGCAGTATACGGCACCGATTTCGGGGTCCAAAACCCCGCCTGGATCTCCCGCTTCACCGATGCGGCGCGACAGGCCGTGTCCTATCGCCGGGAGCGAGTGCTGCTCGCCGGCGATGCCGCGCATATCCATCACTCCGTCGGCGGGCAAGGCCTCAACACCGGCGTGCAGGACGCGGTCAATCTCGGCTGGAAGCTGGCGCAGGTGGTCAGGGGCATTGCGCCCGACGGCCTGCTCGACACCTACCACGCCGAACGTCATCCCGTAGCCGCACGCGTCTTGCGCAACACGATGGCGCAAATCGCCATGCTCCGCCGCGGCGAGACCGGCCTCAAGGCAGCGCGCGATGTGGTGTCCGACCTGCTCGCCATGGAGGAGCCGCGCAAACGTTTTGGCGCGATGATGAGCGGACTCGATATCCGCTATGATCTCGGCGAAGGACACGAGCTGCTCGGGCGCCGGATGCCCGATCTCGACCTGATCGTCGAGGGCCATCCGCAGAGATTGTTCACGCTGCTGCACGGAGCGCAGGCCCTGCTGATCAATTTCGGCAATACCGGCGGCTTCGACATAGTATCCAGGGCTGATCGCATCAGAGTCATCAACGCCAGCCACGACGGCGCGTGGGAGCTCCCCGCCATCGGGCAGGTCGCCGCGCCCGAAGCGGTGCTGGTTCGGCCAGACGGGCACGTGGCGTGGGTCGGAGATGAAAGCCAGCGAGGACTTGAGGACGCGCTGATCATCTGGTTTGGATCGGCTGCCGCGGCGTAGCGCATGAGCGCCTCACCTAGAAACAAACAGAGCCCGCGGCATTCCGCAGGCTTGATCGACATCAAGTTTTTGAAACCCGTGGTTGATGCGGCCTCTACCAGTTGGTGCTCATGTATTCTCCTGCAAACGCAGCCAAAGCTCTTCGTCGAAATCGCCCGTCGCGCCGAAGCTTCCAAGAACGCTTAGCCACAGCCGCCGGCAACGTAGCCGAGGCCGAAGCACCCCCGACCTTCATTACCGGCCGAAACGACGAAGCCCGCCGCGGAGGTCCGGGCGAGCGCAATTCGGCATTCAATGTGATCGTGCAGGTCATTTTGCATATTCCAGCGCTAGGCGTTTGCCTGGATCCCATCGCACTTCGTGTTGCACGAGCGTTCAGGACAAACGAAAAAGCCCCGGCGATGCCGGGGCTTTGACGTCTGAAGTTGAGTTCAGATCAGTACTTCGCGACGACCGGACCGGTCCAATTGAAGCGGTAGACCAGCGAGGTCGAGATCGTCTGATTCCAGCTGTTGGCACGGATGCTGTTGGCCAGCGGAACGTTGCCAACGTCGAGCAGTTCGGTCTGGGTCTTTTGGTCGTAGAAGGCCGAACGATACTCGGTCTTCATGAACCAGCCCGGCGAGCTGATGCCGAAGAAGTTCAGGCTGTTCTCGACGCCGCCACCGATGAACCAACCGTTGCGGTTGTAGCTGTTGAGGTGGGCACCGACGGGAACGCCGGCGAGGTCCGTGAAGTTGGTCTGGCCGAAGTGGGCGCCCGAGTAACCGCCGTTGACGTAGGTGAGAACGTTCGGAGCGGCCAGCCAGCCGAGGCGCACACCAGCGGCCCAGGAGGTTTCCAGCTTCTGGTTGCCCGTGATATTGTTGAGCGGATCCTGGATGGTGGCGCGGATGCTGCCGAACTGACCGTCGGCGAAGACGCCAGCGACCCAGGTGCCGCTGAACTGCCAGTCGTAACCGGCGCCCACGGTGCCGAACCAGCCCGAGCCGCCCTGGCGCTGGGTGATCGTCAGCGGCGTACCGGAAACCGTATCCACAACGCTCTGGTCAGCATTCGAGAGGCCGCCACCGCCACCGCCGAAAATGTAGAAGCCGGTCCAGTTGGCGACCGGCGCCGGCATCGGAGCCTTCACGTAAGGACGGGCAGCCAGGTCAGCGGCCGAGGCTGAACCGGTCATCGCCACAACCGCGGCGAGAGCGAGCAAAGTCTTTTTCATTGTCAAAATTACCCCAAGTGGAAGCGTCGTCGATGTCTGTGAGGTAATCTAGACGTATTGCTCGATAATGCTGTAGCTGGAAGGCCACAGTGACGGACAAACGCTCTGGAAATGCTGGCTGGCAACGAAGAAGATATAGCCAATTTAGTCCGCGACAATCCAGCGGCTATCGCCATCTATCTATCTGATAATTTTGAAGAAAACGAGATACTAAAGGCTAAGACGGCGCTCAGCCTCGTCACGCGAGCTCATAACGTACAGATCCTGGCACGGGACGCGGGCCTTCGACGCGACACCCTCTATAGGACGTTTGGCGGTCGAATCGACCCGCAGCTCAGCCGGGTTCTTAGGCTGCTCGAAGCGCTGAACGTAAAGGCCCGGGTTACGCCTGCGTCCAGGATCGCCAGCCCGAGCGCGATCGCTACACGGCTCAGTCAAGCCTTCGCTTTCGACGATCCGACTGACACCATCCGGGAGCTGAGCACCGTCGTCAAATCGCAGAACGTCACCTCGCTCGCGCGCGAACTCGGCATTATGCGGACGACGGTTTACAAGACGTTCGGAGGAACCGTCGATCCGCCGCTAAGCCGGGTCCTAAGTCTCTTTGAGACTTTCCGGGTCAGGCTGGAGGTCGTGCCGTCGACTGAGCCCAAGGCCAGGCCACCCCGTCCGAAGCTTGGTCGACCGCGAAAGACCCTGGTTGAGCGGCCTTAGAGTTTCTCAAGTTGAGCCCCGTCCCGGCACCTATATGCGGCCTCGTACGGGAAACTCTTTCAAGCCAGAAAACCCGCTGGCCTCGCATGATGTGCAGGACCGCGTCCTGCGACCAGTGCGGCGGCGGGCGAGTACCTCACGGTAGTGATCCGCGAGCTTAGCAATGTCGAGCCAGACTGGGCGGCTTGTATAACCCTTCGACACCTCGCCAGCCTCGAAAGCGAAGCCCTTGAGATCGACTTCGCTCCCCCCTCTTTCCAAATAGGTGGTACTTTCCGAATGGGTGGAAAGCGTCAGCCCGTGCATTTCGGAATCCCTGCCCTGCGCTAGCTCCCCGGGACGTTGAGCCCGCTCGCTGATTCGTCATTGCGTAACCCAGAAGTTTCGCGGCTGCGGCCCGAGCAGCTCACGAGCGAACAAGCCATGGCGAAGGCTAAGGAGTTTGCCAGAGAGGCGCTGCTGCGTAAGTCAGCGACGCGCCTTCGACCACCGTAATTCCGCGGTTCTGGAACATGGCCGAGAGATCGGCTTCGGTCGCCTTCCCCGTCGCCAAAAGCTGATCCGTCTTGAAGTCGTCGACCACGAAGCTTTTGCCGGCTGCCCGGCAGATGAGGTTGTTCTTCATGCAGTAGACCGCCCCGGGGATCTTCGAGACGCTCACCGCCGCCGCGGTCATGGCGGCGGCGGCGGTCGCGTAGCGGGCGCGGAATTGCGGATCAAGCAGCACTTGGGCGCTTTCCTGTCGGCCGGACAAGACCAACCGCAGCGCCAACGCGACAACCACCATCACTCGCGATCGGTTTAGGCCGATCGCCGCGGCTATTGGCGAAGCGGCGATCCGCGCCAAGGTCGCGCCGAGACCGATCGCGAGCGCGATCGTAAGGTCGAACTCAGCATTCCCGAAGACGCCATCGCCGAGCCATTGCGTGAGGCAGGAGGCCAGCGCAACAGCGGAATGCAGCGCCGTAAAGCGCGCGGCGTAGCTGGCCCGGTCGAACCACGCCCACGACCCCCACAGGATCGCCGCGAGTGCCAGCCATTGCAGATGCCCCAACTGGCTCACCAGATGCCCCACCGAATAGGCGCGAGCAGTGAGCAGATTGGCGAAGAACTGAGGTCCGAAGACAGCGCCGCAGAGGGCGAGCCCCGCCGCTGCCGCCCCGCCACTGATCAGCACGGGCCGTGCAGCAGAGCGCCAGTCGCGCAGGCATAGCCACAGAACGGCCGCCGCCGGGATCGCGATGATGTTGTGTTTCCAGAAGCCTGCCAGAACCATCAGCAACAGCGGCGGAAGCGCTGATCGGCCAGCCTTTTCTCGGGCGAGGAACCACACCAGGGCAGCGCCCATGATCGCCTGCCCCGCAATCTGCGGGTCGTTCGCTCCAACATAGAGTGCGGCATTGTGCGCCATCAGAGCGACGAACCACATCCCGCCGACGACGCCGGCAGAGAACGACCCGGCCAAGATCCTTACGGCCAGCGTGATCTCCACGGCCAGCGCTAGCAGCCCAACGAACGAGAGCACCCGTCCGACATAGAGATTGTCACCGAACAGCTTGCCGAGCTCGCCGATGACTAAGAAGGAAAGCGGAGGGTAGTTGTTAACGACGAGCTGATCGCTGCCTGGATAGAGAGGCAGCCCAGCGGCCGCGATATCCTGATGGAACGCGTTCCACGACTCGGTGAACCAAATCTCGATCGGGAATTGAGCCCGCCAGACCGGCCAAACCAAAAAATACGACGCGAGCATCGCAAGGATGCCCACGCACCAAAAGCGCGTGTGACTATGCATTTCTCAGCCCCGCCGGACGCTACTCAACCGGCGCGCGAACTGCAAGTCCTTCAATTTAACACGGGAGTTTAGATCCTGCGTCGGAAGCGAGCACCCTCTGGTCGTATCGGCAAGCTGTCGCGCGAGAGCAGAGATTAGCCCGCAAAATAGAGGTTCAGCGGCAAGTCTTGCTCGACTTGCAGGAGGCCGCTGCGTCTCTTGTACGCGCGACTTCGATCGGCTCACTTCACGACATCACGCATCTCACCGAAGCTCGACCCACAGGTCGGCAACAATATCGTTGCGAGTGTCCTGTTGGAGGTTACGTGGTGGGAAGCTGGACAGCCACTCGAAGTCACCGTCTTCGGGTATGTAAAGCGGGATATCGCTGCCAGGCACGACCTCAGCGGGTCGCTCAAAAATCACCCCTTTAACGCGCTGGCACGGGAGATTGTCGGAAAGTATAAGAGAGAGAATCCAATGAAAGCCTATGGCGACATTCGTTCACCGCTGCCGCTCGATGCGCCTGCGTATCTCGACGGTACTATGACGCGCGTCGAGATTGTCTCGGAGAGCCTCTGGTCGTGAACCAGCCGGTCTAGATTCGTTAGTTATCGACAACAATGCGGGCCCGTCAGCTGACACTGGCGGGCCGCTAACTGAAGCAGGCTTGTTCTCACAGCTTTCTACCCATTCGGCTCTGTACGGAGATTTCCGATCGGTGTTAAGTTGGCACGTGATGATCTTCAGAAATCCTCAGGCGGTCATTACGTTGATGGGCATTTGGGCCTGTTTTGGTCTGATGCTCTGGCTCCTTGCAAGCCTCTGGCCGGTTTTTGCTTGCTCACGGTGGTTGACGATTCCTTTGCTGAAAGGCGGTGCGTCATGGACTGTCTCAGCCTTGTTATACCCGCCGCTATTGGCGTGCTGGCCGCTTTGTTCTTCCTTAGCCACAGTAAGATTGATCGGCGGAGACGGTGATGCAATTACCGCGGGCCCGCATGTGTATAGAGGGCCCGCCGGCTCACGCTGGCGGGCTCTTCGTCAGTGGAATCGCGGTCTAAGCCGTTGAGCTGACTCTCGTTTGATCCGGAATAAGCCAAAACGATTCACTGCAAGAATCCCCGCCGGCGTCACGTCGGCGGGGGGCTGACACTAACGGGAGGCGGAGAGAATGATCTTTTGGGCGCTCGTTTCGAATTTGATGGTGGTGGCCTGCGTCTTGGCGGCAAACTACCTAGATCGCCGAGCTATTGAGGCCGGGGCCTCTGGTCTGCGGTGGCGCCGACATTAAGGCCGCCTCAGTTGGCCTACTTGCCGGTTTTCGACACTGTCTCGCGCCGCATTGGCACAATGCTGCACATGCCAAGGAAAAGAGTCCCAGCTATGTTGGGTGATGCGTGAGGAATGGGGTTTTCGGTTTTTCATCTGCGCGGCCGGGGCCATACCAGTCGTCGTAGTGTTCATTCTGCTATTCAAAAAGTAAGGCCGCGTCGGTCGGCGGCCTCTCTACTGATCCCTCTTGAGCTTGCGCCGGCCCCAATGGGGCTCCTTTCCCTTCGGGTTAAGCTCGGGGACGTGGTGGCGGTTCAATGCCCGCATGACCCCGATGCGGGCAAACATCGTCGGGCCGCCACCTTCCGCCACCAGGATCAGCGCTTGCATCGCGGCTTGCCATTCCGGTGCGGCGTGCTCTTTCTTAGGCAGTGCCGCGATGTACTCGCCGGCGTCGAGTAGTGTCACCAGTACGCGATCACCGATCCTGATCGGATCCTCGAAACGCCGACCCCAGCTTCGTTCGGTCATTCCTTCCGCTTCAGCTCAGGCACCGCGGCAGCGATGGCGCGTTCAACCTCGTCGGCCAGGATCGTCAGATGCTCGGCCAGCTTGGTGAACAGGTCTCGCTTCTTGGGTTCAGTTGCCAGATCACGGATCAAGGCGCACTCGGCAGCATCCGTGCGGAGCTTTTCCAACTGGGCCTGCATGTCTTCATTGCGATCGGTTCCGTTCCTGATGAGGAACTATACCGCTTTGTCCACAAGCGGACAGAACTGAATGCCAATTTTTCCTATGCTCGTGATCACCGTGGCGACCCCATTACCGCCAAGGTAACTCCAACGGCCCCGGCCTTCACACCTCAAAAGCCATGCCGGGGCCGTTTTTAAGTGGCGATAGCCCATGCCACCGATAGGCCCATCCCTCGCCGCCGCTCTGTTCTCTGCCTTGGTCATGGCCCAAGATTACGAGCGAGTCGGACAAGGAGCCAGCCGCCGGATTTCGCAGGGCTGAAGCGGTCGAGCCCAAGCTATAGGTCAATAGGCTAGCGCTCGTGGACCCCAAAGCACCTTATCGATCACCGTCGCCATTAGAAGAATAGATGCGCGGTCAGTGAGGTGAACTGTATCGCTTGAGGTGAGATCGGCCGCCGTTGGTCCAATTCTCGTCAAACACCCCCGATGGTCGCAGAGTGCATCCCGTGCCGAGATGAACTCAGCTCCAAGCTGTTCCAGCTTCGCCCGCATGGGGGCATCCTGCCAATTCAGGGAAACTCCTATATTGGATCTTTCGGGGATCAATTCCTGATGTTGCAAGTAATGCAAAATGACCTCCTGCGGTAGGCCGCGCCGCCACACCGGCACGGGACCGAGGACCACTATACGGGCGTGAGTGCGCTGTTTCAGGGCCGCGACAATGCCGGCCACGCCATCCAAGTTTAGACCCCAGTAGGCATGCAGCAGCACAACCTCCGGGTCCATCTTCACCGCGATTTCGAGCACTCGTGCATTGTTTTCACGGCAATTCGCAGGGCCGTCCAGATCGGGCATGCAAGAGCTGGCAGTGAATTGCGCAATGCCAAATTCGCGCGTTTCTTGGGCTCGGCGCAGTCCAGGCAGAAGCGCACCGGCCGTCGAATCGCCCCATAGGAAAACCATCGGGCGCTTGCCGTGATCGACGCACGTTTCGGCGTAATCTGTTTTTTGACTCAGATCGAGAAGGCATTCGCCGACTCGCCAGCCAGAGCCATCCGTGCGGATGGAAGCTATCGCTCGGACCTGCGGAGGCAACCGCCCGTCAAAGCCATCCGATCGAACCACAATTATGCCGGCGGCCGCGATTGCCATCATCCCCGCGACTAGGCCGCAGGTCTTGAGTGGTTGGCTGCGGCCGAACCGGATTGGAAATTCAATGAACCGATAGGTCACCCATGCCAGCAGCAAGCTGAGGCTGATGACTAGGCCACGCTCGATTTCGGTCAGTGAGGCGGTTTTGATCATCGCGAAGTAGACAAGCAGCGGCCAGTGCCAGAGGTAATGCGGATAACTGATCAAACCACCCCACACCATCGGTCGGCTGGCAAGAATGACTCGGCACCCCCACGCGCCGGGAGACGAAAGCACAAGCAGCGTTCCGATAACGGGCAGCGCAGCCCGCCAGCCAGGAAATGGAGTGGCGCTATCGAATAGAGCCACCGTGCAGCCGATCAACAGTGCGCCTGCCAGTGCTCGAATGTCCTGCCATCGCCCTTCCGAGGCCTCGCGACAGCCCAAAGCAAGCGCTGCGCCCGCGAAAAGCTCAAAGGCTCGGGTGACCGGCAGATAGAAAGCCGCAATGGGGTGATTGCCGATCAGCGCCAAATTTAGCGCGAATGAAGCCAAGCCGAGGAACAGCGACGCCCGGAACAGGCTCAGGCCTTTGCGGGCAAATACAATTAAAACCAATGGCCAGAAAAGATAAAACTGCTCTTCGATGCCGAGCGACCATAAATGCAGAAGTGGCTTCTTCGCCGATTCCACGTCGAAGTAGCCGGACTGCATCATGAGCGCGATATTGGCAGAGAACGCCGCGCTCGCCGCCGTGTCGATGCCAAGTTGCCGATAGGCGTCTGGAAGCATCAACCTGTAGCCGAGGGCCAATGCGGCGGCCAGCACAACCAGAAGCGCCGGGAATATTCGGCGAGCTCGCCTTGCGTAGAAGCCAGCCAGATCGAAGCGGCCCGCGCCAACGTCCCGAGCAATAATGCCCGTGATCAAGTAGCCGGAGATGACGAAAAAGATGTCAACGCCAATGAACCCGCCTGGGAAGGTGGACGGATAGGCGTGGAACAAGACGACCAGCGAAACCGCGATGGCGCGGAGCCCGTCAATGTGCGGTCTATAAATAGCTTGATTGCCCATGTCCCAGCGCCCGGCCAGCGCCCCCAGAAACATTGGGCAATAAAGCGTAACGAGCACACGAGAGCAACCATTGCGCGAGCGGGACTATTCCTGGGGCGGAAATCGACTAACTGGCAGGTGCTGCGCAGGTCTTTTCTATCAAATTGGTCAGCAGGCGGCCCGCGACGTTCATGTCCTCTCGGCCGGGCAGGATGCGCTGACCAGCAGTCAACTTCAGGCGGGGCAGCACCCACATTTCCTTCATGATAATGTAGCCTGGGCCGGTCCGTTGGACGTTGGCGTAAATTTCCGGATTAAGCCGCGGGGCAGGAGGCATCTGAGCAACGCTAGTTGCCAATAAGACCGTGACAATCATGAACACCTCTACAGCAGGCCGGCGCCAGCATGATCCTTAAAAAGTTCCGCCTCTTGGACGTAGCCGCTCATCGTCTCGATTGACTTATGCCGGCTCACGTCTCGAATTCGGAAGATGGACTTTCCCGCAGCAGCAGCCGAGGTGAGGAAGCCGCGGCGCAGCGAGTGCCCGGAGAATTGCTTTTCGTCCAAGCCGGCGGCGCCAGCGTAGACCTTCACGATGTTGGCGACCGATCGATCAGTGAGCCTACCCACGCTCACCGTGCCGGCTTTGTTGACCGGTCGGAACACTGGCCCGGCTTCAATGCCAGCCGCGTCGAGCCATTCCCCCAGAGCGACAACCGGACAGCTTGTGGAAGATCCTCGAGCAATGGCTATGGTTACGCCTTGGGCCACCATTAGGCCACCCCAGCGAACTGCCGCGGATCGATGCCGTCCGCCTTCAGTCTTACGATTACCGACTGCCGAATGTATTCGGATTTCGACTGCCACTTCAGTCTGGCCGCGCCGTCGATCGCTTCCGACAAACCAGTCGGCGCACGAAATTGCACCAATTGTTCAAACCTGGTGGGGTCGTCCATTTCTTGTCCTCATGCGCTCTGCATGAGGTTGTAAATACGCGAGATGGATGATGCGTGGCCATGCCAACGCTGCTGGTGTTACGAGTTTGGTGAAAGCCGCGAACTTTCCGGCGCGCATCTGGGCCGGTCTCGGATCTGCCTTCTTCCGAGAAGGGACGACACTCGGACATTGCGGTAAAAAGAGAGGCACTACATCAAAAGAAAATCCAGGAAGTGCAAATGCTCCCGTACAAACACAGGACGCAAATGGACGCCGTCCGAAAATATCGGCTCGCGCGCTCCAAAAAAGGGTGAACACATCTCGCCGTTACCGCAAACGTCAGGAAAGACATCTAGCAACTTCGCGCCCGTGCGCTCCGCGACGGTGCGTAGATCTGCGTCATGCTGAGCAAAAGGCGCTCGCAAATCGGTAATTGGCACGGATGATTGGGCATTCGGATCGGCACGAATCCCAGTGACACTTCGAGTGACCATGCGTTGGGGATTTAGAGCGGTAGGGGACTGCGGCGCGCCTAGCACAAGGTAAACCGTCGCGTTTCGCTTCAATTCGCGAACAAAATCTTCGAGATTGGCATAGAAAGCGCGCCTGCCTTCGTCTCCTCCCTCCAGAGGGATAGACGTGCCAGCCCGTTCGATGAAGGCATGTTTCCTTGGCCAATAATGAGGACTGATAACGACCGCTTGCACTTTCTCTCTTCGTACCAGTTCCGACAATCTGTTCACGACGACGCCGCAGTCTGCAAATTCATCGCGTGCGGTCACGCCAGGCACCAACGGGCATGCTGGGCCTGTCACAAAATAAGCGCTGACCGCCAACTGCCCTTGGTCTTCGAGTTGCTGCAAACGAGGGCCGTAGTGGAACATTGTGCTATTGCCTGCCAGCGCGACTTTACGGTCGCCTTGTCCGATCTGCGCCACTACGGAATTTCTGCGGCGATCAAATTCAAGAACGTTCATGCCCTTCGTCGGCGCGTAGGTCTCGTCGAGAGTGGCAGCATTCATCTTCTCCAGATCAAGGCTGGCCTGAAACCGTTGAGGCACACCACCTATGATCGATACCATCAAGCCAGAAGCGCCAAGCACGGCGACGCATGCCGCCGCAATGGAAGTGTATCGAAAGCGATTTGAATTAAGACGAACGGGCTGCTCAACGAAACGGTACGTGGCCCAAGCTAGCAGCAAGCTCGCAACCACAAGTCCGAAAGCCATAAGAGAGGTTGGGGGCTTCCCTCGGATAACATAGGAGAAAGCGATCAGTGGCCAGTGCCAAAGGTATAGGGGATAGCTGATAAGGCCTATGGATACCGCAGCGCGGTTTGAAAGGATCGTTTTGTTAACAATGGCATTTGGTCCTGCCATGATGACCGCGATCGACCCCGCCACAGGTAGCAAAGCGAGCCATCCGGGAAAGCGCATCTCGGGTGCGAACGAAGCCGCAGAGATTGCAATGGCTGCAATGCCCGTAATTGAAATTACATGCCTGAGGCTTGCTTTGAGATTGATATCCGGTCGCCAAGCCAGTGCTGCACCCGCCAGTAGTTCCCAGAAGCGGGAGACCGGCAGGTAGAAATCGCTCGATGTGTCAGTGAGCGAGAGAGCCAAGTTGACCACAAAGGAGGCCACAAGCAACCCAGCTGTCAATCGCCCAATCGTAGCCTTTAGTTTGAAAGCAACCCAAAGCAGCGGTGGCCAGAGAATATAAAACTGCTCTTCAATCCCCAAAGACCAAAGATGCAGTAGCGGCTTTGAAGTAGCGGCACCGTCGAAGTACCCGCTCTCGCTCCAGAGCGCGATGTTAGACAGGAAGCTGGCCCCGAAAAATACCTGCTTGCCGAGTTTAGCAAGCTGCGAGGGCATCAATACGACGAAGCCATATACCAAGACGGCGGTGAGGCATACGGCGAGGGCAGGAAAGATGCGCCTGATGCGGCGCCCATAAAAGCCCGCCAAGGAGAAGCGGTGCTGCTCGATTTCGCTGAACAGGATTTTCGAGATGAGATATCCGGAGATGACAAAAAACACGTCAACGCCAACAAAGCCGCCAGGAAGCCACGCTTCATTAGGGAACGCATGGAAGATCACCACCAAAAGCACAGCCACCGCCCGCAACCCGTCGATATCGGGGCGATAGCTTTGGGCGAGCGTAGTTGTGTTGATCGGCGCGCGTCCGGCGCGGTTGAACTGCCCTGGATAAGATCCAAACTCGACAAATGTTTTTGTTGGCGCGTCTCGCGGAAAACTGTCGAGCAACTCCGCTTGTCTGCGGGCGCCTTGCATCCGCGTCCGGGAATAATGCTGTCGCAACTGAGTAGCGTTGCGAAGCACTCCAACCACAGTATGGATCATGCCGCTCGTTCCACCCTAGGTGCGTCGTGGCATGTTTTTCGATATGTGTCTAATTATTTCCAAGCGTTTCTATTCCGCTATCGAAAATCACCTATTCTGGACATTTGGAGGGTTTGGGCAGGGGGACGCCGAAGCGATCAAAGTACCGCACCACTCGCAAGTTCGAATGATCGCCCGCATGGTAAGCCGCGAGCGCCGCCTCATCCCCGTCTAGGAACATGGCAAGTGCAACTTGACTGACGACCCAAACGCCACCACCGACCCGCCGGCCAAGTCCATGTTGAGGACACCAATTCCGGATCGTGGTCTCCGATTTTCCTGCCCTTCTAGCTGCCGCAGCTAAACTGATCCCTTCCCGAGGGTCATTTGGCGTGAGCACCTTCATATGAGCAGCCTCAGGCGCTTTCACGTTCAGTCTAAGTATCCCGGAAGGGTCGACTTGCTCAAACCGGTCGATTATCTCTGCGACCAAACGTGCCCAACGTATCACGCAGGCCATTGGCTTTATTGGGACGCTACGCATTTTACCTTGGCCGGATCGACTTTCATGACCGATAGGGCTGCCTCAACATTTCGCACGTTCATCCTGGGTGGATCGAACGCGATGTCTTCAGGCGCACCAACTGAGAACTGATCTATTTCGCCTTCGCGCTCGACGAGGTCCGTCCTCTCGCATACTTCGTCGTGCGCGTGGTGCACGTTGTCGATCACGTTATGAAGTAACAGGAGTAAGATTCGGGTTCATGCACGAGCTCTCCTGTGTCCGACAAGTACACGCTGGGATGTGCGCCAACTTAAGCTTGCGAAAAATGACGGATTTTTTTGTGGGGGCATCAGATAGGTTGACGCTTGCAAGTTTCCCCCATGCCGCGCGTGCGTCGGCAAATTGTGGTCACAGCACTGTCACAACGGTCGCATCAATTCGGCTTGCCTCGACTTGACCTTTGGGGGGGTACGCCCCCTAACATATTGTAGTGATCGCCGGTGTTTTCAGGGACTTTTGAGACTTGCACTAGAGAGACGCCAAGCCCACCGAACCGGTCGCGTTGCCCTCCAATGCAGCCGTTTCACCCGGCGAGCCGACGTCTAGAGCCGGGCTCTGTGGTCTGTATGCAAGCGCGTCGGCCATCCAGCGCGGCCAACCGGTCAATTCCGCAATGCCTTGAGCTGGGGTATCTGGCTCAATCCGCGGTTGGCGCGGCTTCTGTAGGTCAGTGCTCATGTATTCTCCTGCGAACGCAGCCAAAGCTCTTCGTGAGAGACGTCGAAATCGCCCGTCGCGCCGATGCTTCCAAGAACGCTTAGCGGTTCGCGGAGCACGGATTCCTCAACATGGGCGTCGAACGTTTGACCGTCGCCGGGATGTACAATGACCCGCTCGATGCGATGAATGAACTCAAGGGGCTTACCGTCTTCATTCGCGATGGGCTGCAACGGCTTGCCCCATCCGCGATCGAGAATGGCATTGGCGGCCGAGACACGTGCATGCGCTGGAGCATTCTTGTCGAGCATGATCTTCACGAGAGTATTCACGGCGTGCACAGTATGCGTCCGCGCCAAGGATTTGATCTCAGTCATCGTTCGCTGCTTCAAAGTTCTGCGAGCCGCCTCCCTCGCCAACGCCACTTCAGAACGCTTGTTCACCAATTCGGTCATCTGAAAAACCCTTTGCAATCATATCCAGTCCTGGATCGGGAATAAAAAAACCCGCGGCGGATGAATCTCCGGCGCGGGTACGAACGAAATCGTCTCAATGATAGTATTATGCCAGTGTGTTGCCCGACGTGTCAAAGACGCCAAAGCGGCTCCGGGTGCGGGTCGCGCCGGCGCCGTCATTCCAACCGGCAAATCGGCGACGTCGGTTTTTGGGATTTGAGCAGAAATTCTCTGCTCAACCAGAGTATTGCCGGTTTTGACCCAACTCGGACCTCGACAGCTACGGCCGCGCGTCCAGTGTTGCCAGACGATTTCTTATGGCTCTCAACTACTTCTTGTAGCCGACGTAATAGATGCCGATTTCGGCGCCCGTACTGTCCTTGATCGGTTCGTATCCGGTTATGTAGGGCGTACCTAGTATGGGCACCTCGCCGTGATAGCTCTTCCCCGCCTTGATCGCTTCAAGCGCTGGCCCGGCTAGGACGGTGCCAACTGCTCGGCCGCTTCCATCGGGTTTTGGCACACTTGTAGATACTCGGACGTATTCGCCTCCGTCTTTTGCAAACAGCGTGGCAGTCATCCCTTTGCCGTCCTCGCTTCCAACCGCGTCGACGATGTCGAAGTTGCTATTGATCTTAGTCGTGCCGAAATACAGAGCTGGTGCGTCTTTACCCCCAACAGCTTCCCTTCCTTCGAGCTTGGGGGCTCCTAATTTCGCCGTCATGGCTTTTAAGGTTTCCATCGATTTCGTTACTCTCGGATCCGCTTGGGCGTGCCCGGTGCCCGGTATTAGTGTAGAGGTTGCAACAAGGCATGCGGCGGCCATAACGCCGACCAGAAAGGTTTTCCGATCCATTGTAAGCTCCTGATGTGAAATACGGCATTTTCCTTCACGCGCACCTCACGCGGTGTGCACGTCATTCGCGCCTTGGTTTTGACTGCGATTGAACAGACCAGAGATTACAGGTCTAGGAATTGCCCGCCGACGGCATCAGCGCTGCCGCTAAGATAATTGGCGAATACAGGACTGTCGGCACGTCCTCATGGCAGCTCGCAAGAGAGGTTACATCACTTCTGCCTTGCCGCAAAGCGCGGTCGCGGCCCGCGCGTTGGTACACGGTTCACTCTGCTTCAAGGTCCTGCATTAGATTTGTAGTCGGGGTACCCGAAACTGACGAGCCCGGCGGCACTCGAGCAATCACAGAAATGCGCTGTGTTGGGCAGACCGGACATAGGCGACACGGTCGCTGATCGATGCGATTGACCGAGGCGGTCCTGCACGCGGATGGCGCGTTGTCGCATGCACCATCCGCGCCCACAATCGATCTCTTGCGAAGAAACGAGCGTTAAGCCTTCAGGTCGGTGATCCGCATAATCGCGACCACATTCCCATCGTTGAACGCCTGTTCTTTTGTTTCCTTGTTGCAGGTCCAGACAAAATTCTTCTTGCCCGTAAAGGTCTTTCCCTCCTGCTCAAGCCGAAGCTCCCCTTCGGTGATATGGCAGATCATGGCATTCATCATCGGGGGCCCCATGGTCTTTGACCCCGGCTGCATAATGATATCGCGCATTGAGACGGTCTTAAAACCTGGGATCAAGGATGGTGTTTCGCCTTCATATTCACGCACCACGACACCTGGCCAAGGCGTCGTATCCTTGTAGCTTGTGGCTTGAGCGGCGGCTGGCTTGACCATGGCAGCCGAAACTGCAGCCAACGCGATTCCCAGTGCGGACCTTCGATCGATCTTGCTCATCGCTTTCTCCCGACGTTACCGAACGAGCCGCCGCATAAGCAGCGCGCAAAGTTCGTGGTGAACGGTGGTACGAAACCGAAAAAAGAACGGCTTCTAAGAGAGCGTGCTTGCCGACGGCACAAGTGCTGCTCGTTTGCCCGGACGGTGATTTCGGCACGTCCCGCTTCAAGGGGCAGTGGCATTCTACGTCACCTGACGCATCCGGGAAACAGGTGGCGTCACACGAAGGCACCGTGGCCCCCTAAGCAATGCCCGGAATTGGCCCTTAATGCACAGGCCAACCTGACGTCTGTTTGCCCATTGATGCGAATACAGACATCATTACGACTAGCGACCCCCCTCACTCGAAACTACCTTTGGCCGGGCGAGCGATAAGGAATAATCGTCTCCATGTGCAATCTGTATTCGATCACCACCAATCAGGCCGCCATCGCCGGGCTCTTCCGCGTGGTCCGTCGCTACGAGGGTAACTTGCCACCAATGCCTGGCGTATTTCCGGATTACCCGGCACCGGTCATTCGCGACGCAGGCGGGGGCGAACGGGAGATTGTGATGATGCGTTGGGGGCATGCCGCCACCACCGAGCAAGCCCGGCCCGCCCGTCACCAACATCCGCAACACCTCGTCGCCGCACTGGCGCGCATGGCTCAAGCCGGAGCATCGCTGTCTCGTGCCCGTCAACAGTTTTGCTGAGTATGCGCCTGAGCCGAATCCGGAAACAAAGAAGAAAGACGTCGTGTGGTTTGCGATAGACGAGACGCGGCCGCTGTTCGCGTTCGCCGGTATCTGGACAACTTTCAAGGGCGATCGCGGTACGAAGTCAAAGCCCGTGCCTGGACCTCATCAGGTCTATGGTTTTCTCACGACGGCGCCGAATGCCGTTGTCGAGCCCATTCATCCAAAGGCAATGCCGGCGATCCTGACGACGGCCGAAGAACGAGATGTTTGGCTGCGGGCGCCATGGGACGAGGCTAAGGCGCTCCAACGGCCTTTGTCAGATCAAGCGCTTAAAATCGTGGCGCGGGGCGCAGACAAGGAGGATAGACCTTCAATCGCCGACGCCACTTCCGTTCAATAGTGAACTTAGGAACTACCTGCACGCGATAGGAATAAAACTGCTCAAACCGAGCTGCGATGACGCCCGAGAGATTCTTCGAACCAATTAACAAATGATACAGACTCTCCTCGGCCCGAGGCGTAGAGTTGAAATATCACCGCACGGCACTTGGCATCGGTCGGTGATGAGAACGCCAGTTGCGCTCCCGCCCCACTCGAACGAGGGAGCAATGCCATGCTGAAGCGACGTCGTTACAAACAGTCCAAAACTCTCAAGGAGCGGCTCGCTGACGAGGCCGCTCGCCTTCGCGAGGAGGCTCAGACGCTTGCGCCGGGACGGCGCCGTGAGATCCTGCTGCGCCGGGCGCGACAGGACGAGACGGCCATGCAGATCGAGTCCTGGCTGCATTCGCCGGGCCTGAGGGCGCCGACATGAGCCGGCAATACCGCGCCTATCTGGTTGGCGAGAACGGCGTGTTTCGCTCGGCCGAAGCGTTCGAGGCTGACTCCGATGCATCCGCGCTTCGCGTCGCACAACAGTTCACGCGCCGGGGCAACGTCGAGGTCTGGCAGCTCGACCGGAAGATCGGGCTGTTGTTGGCGCAAGCCACGCCGCCCATCGCAGCCTGACCGGCAGCCACGCTGCCTGAACCGCCGCACCGGAAGGTGTCACTCCTCCGCAAGCTTGCGCTCGATATAGGCGTCCACCGTCTCCGCGAAGGAGCGCTGCACCCCGACCGCGGCACCGTGCTGGTCGAGCGCGTCGCGCTGGAGCACGCGCAGGCCTCGCCCGCGGAGGCTGGCCGGCGCGGTGTTCAAATATTGATCGATGGCGCCTTTGGCGAGCGGAATGGCCCTCGGATCGCCCCTTGCGATCAAGAGACGCAAGAGGCTCTGGCAATCGGCCAAACCGGGCATGGCTCCGCCTTCAGCGTTGCTGCGATTTCGGCTTCGGCCGCTTGACCGGCTGGGTGTGCGTGCCGAACAGCGCCAGCAGAAACGCGACTTCTTCTTTCGAACCGACCTGGATCATGACTTGTCTCCTTCTCGCTCCGTTGGTCGAGGCGAACGGGCGCGGCGTTCAGGACAATCGGGTTTCAGCAATGTTTCAGGCGTGTTTCGTCGAGACCGAAAACGATCTCCGGAAAACGATCTACGGTTGCCTGCTGAAGGTCTGCCGGCGATGCAAAAGGGCCTGCCCCGGTGTTTTTGTCGGACCAGCCCTAACTCCTGAAAACGGCCCCGGCGCGGGACGGGGGGCTGGGGGGCGCCGGAGCCGCCATTCCAGGCCGGCCATCGGCGGTGGGCCGACCACAAAACTAATTCCAGTTTGCAGCAAGAAGTTCCAAAGGGGACCTGGCAAAGCGAACAGCTCAATACTGAGGACGCTTCAACAGCTCCGGCAATCGCGCGATTGCCGTTGCGATCCGTCGCGCCTCGTCGCGCGATAGATACTGGTGGGCATATTGGTAGCCCCACGAGTGCAGATCATCGCGATGAAGAACGCAGCAGATCGTGAAGCCGTTCGCGTCCTTGACTCGGAAGCACTCCTCTTCCGCGATCATGACCCACGGCGCCGGAAACCGCCTGAGATTGTCCATCCATGATCACGGGCGTGCGTGGCCCCGTTGCTGCTCAATTCCGCGCGGTACGAGGCGGCGCTTGGCAAGACCAGTCCGCGGCGTTGTCGGCGGCCGGCGCGGTACGAACAGGCTGTGCACGAGAATAGGCTCGCTGTCGCCGAGCCGTGTCCGCTCCTGAACCAGGCCGCTCATCACGACGCGCATCTTCATGATCTCTTCCGCCACGAAGGTGCAGTCCTCGTCGCGCTTGATCTGCTCGTGCATGATGGCCTCGGCCTCTCGCATGCTGACGCGTAGCGCTCTGACGATGTTGCGGATTTCATTGATGCGGTTGTCCACGGCCCATCTCCACCTGACGATGGCATGATAAGAACAAATCATGAACAAATAGTCAATGCGAAAGAAATGCGGGGGCGCGAGACGGGGGCTGAGGGCGCCGACTGAGGTGGCCGGAAATTGCAGGTACCTGGAAACAAAAGGCCGCCAGTTCTGGCGGCCTTTGATCCAAAATACAGGTGAATGGGGTGATTATGCGTGCAGAAAGCTCTTATCGCCGTGGGCTTCCTCACCGCGATAATCCAGCGCCCTCTTTTTCTGCTCCGGCGTAAGGCCCGCAAAGAAACCAGTCATGGGGCGCGCGTTAGCATTCACCGGCTCCGGCTCAGGGAGCGGCTTGTCTACCAGCCGGACAGTGGTCCAGCCGAAGAACTTCTTGGCTAGCTCAACCATGTTAAACCCCTTTGCGGTAATAACGGTCACCGCCACGTCCTCCCAATCCCAATTGCATTTGGGGCCGCCGCGCCACTGAGCCAGATATGCCTCCCGGGCCCGCGCACCCCATCCCGATAAGTTGAATTCCGGGAGATGGGGCGTCAAATTCTTAACAGCCTGCGCCCGCGCACTGTAGCGGTCAGCTTCACACCTAGCCTTGTGACGGGCAAGAACGGACATAGGACGACTCGCGACGAGCCGCCCAGTAGGGTGCTCAAAAAGCTAGCGCATACGCGTATCTAAGCTTTTTGCAACTGAGTCGTGGAAGTTACCCTCAGAGGTAACAGTTTTATGGCCAATTAACGCTCGGGTTAATTGCCAAAACAAGCCACTCCCAAAATCAAAACAGGCCACTGAGGACGGAAGCAGGCCAGTACCGACGGCACGGCCCAATAAGAACAGATAATGAACAAAAAGTCAATACGAGGGGAGATGTTCACCTCGAGTTCATAAGGCCACCCGATGGCCGCTGCGGTTGACTGGCTCCGACGATGGAGCATCCATTTCCTATATCGCGCGCGATGGCGTCGTGAGCGCGATCCTCACCTTCAATGCGTCCGGCAAAATTGCTTCGCTGACTTGCGGGCCTTTGAACCAGCCGCGTTGATTTTCTGCGTCACGGCATCGTTGGCCCAACGGGTCAAACTTTATCCAAATGCGGCGAAGCGGATTCGGCGGAATGAAATCTCTCCGCGTCATGCTGGGACATGTCCCTTGCGAGGGCGCATGGGCAAGCTGGAGATTTCGTCGATGTATTACGTCGCCGCCGCATTGCTGGTGCTGTCGGGACTGTTCTACTCCGCGAGCCATCACGAGCTCGGCCAGTTCGGTGCGAACGTGTGCAGCTATGGCAGCACGTTCTGCGACAACCCGGTGGTCGTCTTCACCGGCGGCGCGCTGGCCGCCGCCTGGGGCATGTTCGTCAGCATCAAGTAGCAGCACGCGCCCCGGCGCGCATGCGTTGGACGCGTTACGTCGCCAATTCCTTGCGGACGGCGGCGGCCGAATTGCCGACCTTGTCGACAGCCTTTTGCAGCTCCTCCTTCGATATGCCGAGCGCGTGCGTCCAGTACTTGACCTCGTGGGCCTCGTGCATGTTGATCTTGCTGCGGTCCGGTTGCCCGCGCTTCGTCAGATTGTCCATCGCGTTTCCTCCCTCATGGAAGAGCAAACGCCACCATGGACCGGCCGTTCCAAACGGCAGGACGAGACTCATAGGTCGAGGCTCACGCGTCGAGGCTCATACGTTCAGCCACAGCATCGAAGCGAGCACCGCTGAAAACAGAAACAGCCCGACAATTGCAATTCTGAAAACCAGATCGGCGGCCAAATGTGCCCCCTTTTGTCGTTGCAAATTCTTTGCTCGTACGGCGAGCGGCCTCGCCTTGGGCAAGGCAGGACCGCACCGTGACTTTGCTGCCGGGGCGGGTTGGAACGGCCCGTCAACCGGCACCGCAACGCGCTCATCCATCTTTGGTTCCAGGTTTTCGGAAGGCGCGAATCAGAGCAACGATAACCCCGGCGGCCGGCGGGCGCCACTGGCATGAGAACCAGACCGTGTTGCGCGACGGCGGACAGAGGAGCAAGTGCGGCCTGATCGCCGACGGCTTCCGTGTCCAGGGATCGGCCGACCGTCGGCGACATGCTCTCGTGCGAGATGATGGCGACCGCTTTGAACGGGAGGCAAAGGAAGAGCCCGCAACCGGTGACGGTGCGAGCTCGAACGATCTCTGTGATGGTATCACTCTACAAGTGTTTTGCCCGACGTGTCAAAGGATGACGGGGCGTTGGCATCAGCGGACGGCGCGGCGCCGGCGGAGGCAGGAACTTTGCGGCCATGACGCGCTTGAAGCACACTTCGTAATTCCAGAAGCCGGAAGGTCAGCCCTTGTCAAACCGATCGAAGCAGCACGCCGCCAAGCACGCCAGCGCCGAAGGATCGGCGAAGTCCGGACCGGGGCTGCTGCAACGGCTGGGGCCCGGGCTCATCACCGGCGCAGCCGACGACGATCCGTCGGGCATCGCCACCTATTCGCAGGCGGGTGCGCAATTCGGCTATGGGCTGCTCTGGACGGTGTTTCTGACCCTGCCGTTCATGATCGCGATTCAGCTCGTCAGCGCCCGCATCGGCCGGGTCACCGGCAAAGGGCTCGCCGCCAATGTCCTGCAGCTCGCGCCGCGCTGGATCGTGCTGGGGCTCGTCTCGCTGCTCGTCATCGCCAACACCTTCAACATCGCCGCCGACATCGCCGCAATGGCGGAGGCGCTCTCGCTGGTCATCGGCGGGCTCAATCACGAGCACGCGCTGATCTTCGCGGCAGGCTCGACCTTGCTCCAGGTGTTCGTGCCCTATCGCCGCTATTCGCCAGTGCTCAAATTCCTGACCCTTACGCTGTTCGCCTATGTCGCCACCGCCTTCACCGTGAATATCCCGTGGGGCACCGCGTTGCTCGCCGCGGTATGGCCGAAGGCGACGATCAGCGCCGACTATTTCCTGATGGTCGTCGCCGTGCTCGGCACCACCATCAGCCCCTATCTCTTCTTCTGGCAGGCCTCGCAAGAGGTCGAGGAGATGAACCAGGGCCAGCGCGACAAGCCGCTGCGCGACCTTCCGAGCGGGGGCGCCCCCGAGATCGCGCGCATCAGGGCCGACACCATCGTCGGCATGCTGCTCTCCAACAGCATCGCCTTCTTCATCATCCTGACCACGGCGGCCGTGCTGAACGCCAATGGCGTCACCAGGATCAATTCGGCGACGGAAGCGGCCGAAGCGCTGCGTCCGCTCGCCGGCGACTTCACCTTCGCTCTGTTCGCGCTCGGCATCATCGGCACCGGCCTTCTGGCGATCCCAGTTCTGGCGGGCTCGGCGGCTTACGCCGTCGCGGAGACTTTCGGCTGGCACGCCACGCTGGAGGCGAAGCCGGAAAAAGCGGTCGGCTTCTACACCATCATCGCGGCCGCAACCATCATCGGCTTCGGCCTCGGCTTCACCGGCATCAACTCGATACACATGCTGGTATGGAGCGCGGTGCTCAACGGCATCGTTGCCGTGCCGATCATGGCAATGATGATGCTGATCGTCTCGAGCCGTGCGATCATGGGCCGCTTCAAGGCCCGCTCACGGCTGGTCGCGCTGGGCTGGCTCGGCACCGCGATCATGGCGCTGGCCGTCCTCGCTCTGCTCGGCTCGTCCGCGATCGGCTGACCGGACCGGCGACAGCGACGACGAGACCTGCGACGCCAAGATCTGCGACGCCAAGATCTGCGACGCCAAGATCTGCGGCGCCAAAATCTGCGACGCGACGACGATGATGAAAGCCGCGAGCACGGCCGGCACGCTGATGGACCGTATTACGGCGTCACGGGATTGACGGTCGGAGATGTGTTCGGCCCCGGCCGCTCCGGCTCGACCGGCGACTTCGGTGCGGTGGGAAGCACCTTGGCGCCGGCGGCATGTGCGGCCTCGCCCGTCGTTGCATACATCGCAACATGAGCCGGCTGCGTCTTGGCGCGATTCCACGGCCCGTGATCGACGATCACCATCGCAGCAATCGTCAAGCCGGCCACGATCAGCGCGATCACGCCGGGATGGCGAAGCGCCGAGGACATGGAGTTTGCGAAGCGATGTGTTGTCATCGAAGGACCCGTGCTGTTTCCTCTCGCGGGTTAACTCAAACGCATCCTGCGAGTTCCGCGCTTCGCTTAAGCAAGTTCCGAGCCACTGCGCGGAACTGATCGTCCCGATACGATCACTTTTTCACGTCCGGGCGCGCATCGCCGACGAAGCTGTCGCGGTTCGGCATTTTGACAGCCGAAAGCGATTTGGCATCGAGTGTCGCATCGGCTCCCACCAGCCCGTTCAGGTTCAGGATATAGGCGGACACCGCATAGACGTCCTCGTCACTCAGCGACTGCGGCGCGTTCTGCGTCATGGCGCGGCGGATATAATCGAACAGCGTCGGCGCATAAGGCCAATAGCTGCCGACGGTGCGGATCGGCTTGGCGGTCCCGATCGTGCCCTGCCCACCGGCGAGCCGGTCACCCAAGCCACCCTCGCCTTTATCGCCATGGCAGGAGGCACATTGCTGGGCGAACACCTCGCGCCCATGGCTGACCGAACCGCCTCCCTGCGGTAGATTGCGGCCGTCACGTCCGACATCGATATTCCAGCCCGCGATCTCCGCAGCCGTCGCAGGGCGACCGATGCCATAAGGGCTTTGCGCCTGCGCTTCGCTCGCGAAGGCACCCAGCGCGATTGCGACGGCAACGCCGCAGGTCTCACGCCAGCGCATTGGTCACCTCGCCGTCGGCCGCGATGCGCCAGGGCCAGATCGCGTTGTTGTGGTAGAAATAGTTCTCCCCGCGCACCGCGAGCAGCTCGGCCAGCGTCGGCTGCACATAGCCGGTCTCGTCGACGGCACGGCTCTGGATCACGGCTGGCTTGCCGTCCCATTGCCAAGGCAGGCGGAAGCGCGTGAGGGCGCGCGTCAACACCGGCTCCTGCAATCGCGCGTCCTGCCAGCTCTTGCCGTCATCGACCGACACCTCGACACGCTTGATCTTGCCATGTCCGCTCCAGGCGATGCCGGTGATCTCGTGGAAGCCGGGCGCGCTCAGGCGATGACCGCCCGAGGGGCGCGTAATGATTGACTTCGCTTCCATGTAGAAGGAAAACTCGCGCGCCGTGCCGTCGGGCAAGAGATCGGTGTATTTCGAGGTCTCTTCGCGCGAATAAGTGGGCTCCGCGGTCACGTGCAGGCGGCGCAGCCACTTCACGCTCATATTGCCTTCGAAGCCCGGCAGGAACAGCCGCAAGGGATAGCCCTGCTGCGGACGCAACCGCTCGCCGTTCTGGCTGTAGACCAGAAGGGCGTCCTCGAGGCACTTCTCGATCGGAATGCTGCGCGTCAGCGCGGCGGCGTCAGCGCCTTCGGCGACGACCCATTTGGCGTCCGGTTTCAATCCGGCCTCCTGGAGCACCAGCTTCAGGCTCACGCCGGTCCATTCGGCGCAACTCACCAGACCCACGAGGTCCGATGCCGTCTTGCCATAGGGCTTGGTGTAACCGGGATTGCCGGAGCATTCGAGGAAGTGGATGCGCGACTCCGACGGGAAGCGCCTGAGATCGTCCATCGTGAAGATCAGAGGCCGTTCGACGAGGCCGTGCAGCATCAACCGATGCTGCGCCGGATCGATGGTCGGAACACCGCCATGATGCCGCTCGTAGAACAGTCCATTCGGCGTGATGATGCCGTCGAGCTCCTGCAATGGCGTCCGGCTTGAGGCCGATATGTACTGCTTGAGAGTCTTCGAGATGTTCTTGACGACGCCCTTCTCGAACGGTGACGGCGCGCCATAGGGCTGAGCTCCCATCGGCTCGCCCGGCGCCTTCATCCATTCGGGAATGTTGGGCGGAAGGTTGTCCGTCTCCGCCGCGGCCGACGTACCAGCGCCCAGAACGGCGCCACCCGCCACCGCGGTGCCGACCTGCAGGAAGCGACGGCGTGATGTTCTCGCGGATTTTCCGGCGGCGTCGATCGTGCTGCTCATTGCGGATCCTCCCGAAGCGCGACCCGCATCAAACCCTCCGCGAAGGGCGTTTGCAATCCGCACATATTTCAAAAACAGGCGATTTCGACCAGGACTGGTCTAGATCAGCCAGCCCCGACAGCCATTCCGTTCTTCGCGATGCAAAACAGCTCTCCGCGTCACTCGCCTGGTGCGATCGCGTTACTCGGCGTCGGGCGGTCGGTGATCTGCTGTCCGAACAGGCTACCGATCAGCTCGACCGCAGTGCGCGCGGTGCGACCGCGCTCGTCCAGGAACGGATTGAGTTCGACGATGTCGACCGATCCGACCACGCCTGAATCATGAAGCAGCTCCATGATCAGATGCGCCTCGCGATAGGTCGCTCCGCCCGGCACCGTGGTGCCGACTCCCGGCGCCACACACGGATCGAGGAAATCGACATCGAAGCTGACATGGAGCACGCCATCGCACGCCTTGACGCGCTCGATGACGCGCCGGATCAGCACAGCAACGCCGAACTCGTCAATCTGACGCATGTCGACAACCCTGATCCGGCGTGTGCGCATCAATTCCCTTTCGAGCTTATCGATCGAACGCGCGCCGAACAGGTCCAGCCTGTCGGGATCAATCGAGGCGCGCGGATCATCGCCGAGCAATCCGTCGAGGCCGGGCTCGCCGCACAAGAACGCCGCCGACATGCCGTGCATGTTGGCGGTGATCGTCGTCTCGGGCGTGTTGTAATCGGCATGGGCGTCGAGCCAGAGCACGAACAGCTGGCGTCCGCGCTCCTGCCAGTGGCGCGCCATGGCATTCACCGAGCCCATCGACAATGTGTGATCGCCGCCGAGGAAGATCGGCAACGCCCCGGTCTGCGCGATCTCATGGCCTCTGCGGCTCAGCAGACGCGTCCAGCGCTGGATTTCGCGATAGTGATTGGCCTTTTCGGGCGGCCTGTCAGCGAGGTCCCTGACCTCCGCCACCGAGAGATCGCCGTAATCGATGACTTCGAAATCAAGGCCTTCGAGCAGTGGCGCAAGGCCGGCTGTTCGAAGTGCTGCGGGGCCCATCAATGTGCCGCGCTGCGAAGCTCCCATGTCGATGGGCGCGCCAAGCAAGGCGATGCGCCGGCCTTGATCCGTCATGATCCGATCGGTCACGGCAATCTCCTGAGATCAGCAAGCCTCCGCCAGCCTAACAGAGATTCGCATCTGTCGTTTCCCGGGATTACGGGACGAAAGGGCTCGCGCGCCCGGAACAAATTCCCGGACGCCGCATTTTGTTTACAGGGCCGGCATCCGCCGTTCAAAACGGCGCCTGTCGCGGATAGCCAAAGGTCTCTCGACCCGCTGTTCAAAACGAGCGCACGCGCGGATAGCCAAAGGTGCCGGCCTCCATCTCTTCGCCAATTCCGGAGGTCGCGATCTTGAGCACGGACATACCGCAGCCCAATCCCCCGCCCGGCATGGCCGAGCGTGCCATCGACGCCGCGACCGACGTGTCCCGCACCATCGGCGAGGTGGCAGGCGGCCTGCACGCCGCGGTCGATCGCCTCACTGCCGCAATCGACGAAGCACGAAAACCCGGCCGGCCGCTCGCGACAGTCGCGGCAATCACGCGCGAAGCGCCCTTGGCCAGCCTGTTCGTCGCCTTCCTCTTTGGCGTGGCCGTCGCACGCCGGCGCTAGCGGTCGGACTTGAAGCGGTTCAGGCCGCGCTGACGGCTTCGAGTTCAGCCGGCAGGAATTGCCTCTCGAACGCCTCGGCAGGCATCGGGCGGCCGAAGAAATATCCCTGCCCTTCCTCGCATCCCATGCTGACCAGGAAGTCGGCCGTGGCACGGTTCTCGATGCCTTCCGCCACGACAGTGAGCCCGAGCTGCTTGCTGAGACCGATGGTCGAGCCGACGATCGCGGCGTCGTCGGAATCGGCGAGCAGGTCAAGCACGAACGACCGATCGATCTTGAGCCCGTCGAGCGGAAACTTCTTCAGATAGCTCAGACTCGCATAGCCCGTGCCGAAATCGTCGAACAGAACGCGGACGCCGAGCTGCTGGATCCTCTCGAACATGTCGAGCACGTGGCTTTCGTCATGCAGCAGGATATCCTCGGTGACTTCGAGCTCGAGCAGCGATGGCGTGAGCCCCGTCTCCGCGAGCAGCGCCGCAACGGAATGCGCGAGGTCGCCGGACTCGAGCTGCGACGGCGAGAGGTTGATCGCGACGCGCACGCTGTTTCCGGACAATTCCCAGGCTCGCGCCTGCCGGCAGGCGGTCTCCATCACCCAGTTCGCGATCCGCTCGGACAGGGACGAGGTGTTGACCACCGGCATGAATTCCCCGGGCGAGACATAGCCGCGCGCGGGATGCCGCCAACGGATGAGCGCTTCGGCCCCGAGCAAGCTGCCGTCGACCAGCCGAACCTGTGGCTGGTAGAACAGTTCGAACTCGCCGCGATCCGCGGCAAGCGCCAGCTCGCTCTCCAGCGTCAGCCGGTTCTCCAGCTCCTGCCTGATCGCACTCTCGAAGATCACGTGGCTGCCGCGCCGCGTCATCTTTGCCTTGCTCAGCGCCAGATGACCATTGCCGAGAAGATCGTCGGCGTTGTGCCCACCTTCCGGATAGACGGCGACGCCGATGCTGATCCTGACGCGATGTTGGCGCGCGCCCGTTGCGAGCGGCGCTTCGAACGCGCGCGCGATTCGCTCGGCAAACTCCACAATCGGCTCGCCAGCCTCCGTACAATCAAGCGCGATGGCGAACTCGTCGCCGCTGAGCCGGGCTACGACCGCCTTGCCACCGACCTTGGTCCGGAGGCGCTCCGCGACGGCCCGCAGCACGAGGTCGCCGGCCGAATGTCCAAGCATGTCGTTGATCTGCTGGAAGCCATCGAGGCCGAGCACAAGCAGCGCGACGTCGGACGATCGCGGCTCCGCCGCGGCGATCAGATTGGCGAGGCTCGCATGCAGCATGTTGCGGTTGGCAAGACCGGTCAACGCGTCATGTTCGGCGAGATACCTGACGCGTTCGGCTTCGCGCTTGCGGACCGAGATGTCGCGCAGGATCGCTCCGTACTGGAAGCCGTCCGTGCCCTGCCAGCCCGAAAAGCTCGCTTCGACCGGGAACGTCTCGCCGTTCTTCCGCCGCCCCTGGAACTCGACGACGACGGCACCGCCGGGCACCAACAGC
Organism: Bradyrhizobium sp. LA2.1; assembly: GCF_040547725.1. Lineage (NCBI taxonomy): Bacteria > Pseudomonadati > Pseudomonadota > Alphaproteobacteria > Hyphomicrobiales > Nitrobacteraceae > Bradyrhizobium > Bradyrhizobium sp. LA2.1. The sequence goes on along the minus strand of NZ_JBEPQI010000024.1, from coordinate 68,280 downwards.
GCCTGGCGCGCAGCATCGCGCATGGCAAATGCCTTTGCGCCACCGCCGGCGGGCTCCGCACAGAGCGTTTCGAACGGACGTCCGATCATTTCGGTCGGCATGTAGCCGAAGATCGCGCTGGCGCCCGGATTCCACACCGTGATCCGGTGATCCTCGTCGGTGCAGATCAGACCGTCGCCGAGCGACATCGCGATACGATGAAAGCGGCTCTCGGCAATACGTCCCAGGAGACTACGGAAATCGATCTCGTCGAGTGCAATCGCCGTCAGATAGGCAATGATCGCAATGTGAAACAGCGACGTGTCGATGATGAGCGGCCAGCTTGCCTGCACGAGGGCAGCGGCAAGTTCCACGCCCGCTCCTGCGGCGACGAGGATGGTGACACGGACGCCCGGTGCGGAACGGCGCCACGAATACATCATCGCCAGGCAGATCAGGCCCAAGCCAATGATCATGCCGACATCGGACGTCCAGCGCAGCATCCGGTTCTGGAGGATCGATTCCGCCGCCAGGGCCTGGAGGACGGGCCCAGAGACGATCTTGCCGTTGGGAACACTGAACCGGTCGCCCAGTTCGAGGGCAGTAGCACCGACGATGATCTTCTTGTCTCTCAGCTTGTCCAAGGTCGCCGCATCGCCGCGCAGCACGTCAAAATAGGAGACACTTGGGATGGAGGCCGCACGAATGCCGAAATCGATCAGGAAGGGTGGCCGCCGATTGGCATCCTGCCCGGCCAGCACGACGGCCATCGACGGCATCACGGCATCGCCAAGCTTCTCTCCGACCGGATAGCGGCGCACGAGCCCGTCGGACTCGATCGCAACATTGACGACGGCCGGCCACGACTGGTTGCTGAACGGCTTCAGTGGACGATTGATGTGAACCGCGCCACCATTCGGCGTCGGCTGCTTGAAGGAGGACAGGATCGTCGAACCGCCGACCTCCCGAAGCGCGGTGACGAGGGCTTCGTCTGAGGCCGGATCCGATGGTGTGCTGAAATCGACGTCGAAGGCGACGTCCTGTGCCCCCGCCGCCTCGAGCCTGTGCAACAGTTCCGCGTGGAGCCGGCGCGGCCAGGGCCATATCCCGATCTGGTCGATCGAGGGGGCGTCGATGGCCACCACGACGACATTGCCGCTGGCCGTACGCGATTGCCAGGCGAAGCGCAGATCGGTGAGCGCGTTGCGAAGCGCGCCGTGCCACCCCGTGGACAGCACGACCGCAAGCGCGATCATGACGAGAATATGCGGCCGATGACGTTTCACTTTGCTCCCCTGCACCGGCGGTCCCTGCCGCCAGGCGCTCCCCCTATACCGACGACACGGTCCTAGCGATGGCCTTTGCCCCAATACCAACCGTAGTGGTGGCCATGATTGCCGTTACCGTTGCTGCCGTTATTCCCGTTTCCGCTGTTCCCGTTGCCGTTGTTGCCATTATTGCCGGTGCCACCGCTTCCGTTGCTGGTCGCGCCAGTCCCGTTGCTTGCGCTCCCAGAGCTTCCGCCGGACACATCGCTGGTCGAACCAGAGGTGGTCGCAACAGTCGTCGTCGTGTTTGACGACGTCGACGTGGCACTGGCCGCGGGTGCACTGCTGCTCACCGTAACCGCCGTGACGTTGGAGCTGTTGGCGGCCGTGGTCGTCGTGCTCGCCTTCGTATCGCTCCAGACCGTCTCGGTCCCGGTGCTGGCGTTCGCGTTGCGCACGTGCCCCGTTGTCACGGCGCCGTGGGCGAGCCCGTTCGTGACCTTGTGGATGTTCAGCTTGACCTCGCCGAGCGAACTGGAGATGCGCACGACGCCGCCTTTGGGCGCCTGACCGCCGGCCGCTTGATGCGATTGCGCCGGCGCGCCGGCCGCCTTGGTCCCCTTGTCGATCGGACCGAGCGCATGGATCGCATGGCCACTCGCCGCATTGCGCGGTGCCGACAGGCCCGATTTCGGCACCGGGACTCGCTCGATCGTCGAGGCGCGCGGCTTGCCGTGCTCGATCGGATTGAAGGTGCCGGCACCACTCAGGCTGAGGCCGGGCTTGCCGTGCTCAAAGGAGGTGGCGGCCTGTCCCGGCATGACCTGTGCGATCTGTCCGGACTTGAAGTCGGAGACTTCAACCTGGCCGCGGAGCACGCCGACCTTGGTGCTGCCAGCATTCACGGTGACGCTGAATTGCGTTCCCTTGACCACGGCGGCGAGATACGGCGTCTCGACCTCGAAATGCTTGACGTTGCGCTTCTCGACCTCGAGCAGGATCGAACCCGCCTGCTGGATGATGGTGGTCGAGAGCCCTTCCTTCTTCTCGGCCGGCAAACCGACCACCGAGTTCGGGGAGATCAAAATCGATTCCTCGCCGCGGACGAGTAGCACGCGTCCGTTGCGTCCGGTGCGAATGGTATCACCGGCCCTCAGCGTCCCTTCCTGGGTCAATGACACAGGCTGCGCGCCGTTGGCGGCAAGCCAGACCTCACCCGAGGACTTGCTGACTGACCAGACGCCATCGTCCGCGGCAGATGCGAACGAGGCCGTACCAAGGATCAGCGCGGCCACAAAGGCGCACCGCATTCCAACTCTGCCCAGCATCACGATCCTCAGTCCCGCATTACAGCCAGTCCTGAGGCGTATCCGAAATCACTCAAGAGAGAATTAGCGGGAACCGGCAAGTCCAATGGCTGCATTAACCAATCATTGACCATAAAAAACTAAGAAAAATCATGCAGCTAACGAACTCTTACCGGCTCTTGTGCACTGCTCCGTTAAACTACGGGGAGCGGCTCGTTGCGCGCATTGAGAAGCGGCATCTCCTTATGGCACTGGTGCTGGCGGCACCGATTTTCACGGGAATTTCGCAGGCGTTCGCTCAACAGGCGAACCAGCCCGGCTTCGATCCGCGGCAGCCCGAGAAATACTTTGAAAACCAAACCGAGCAGGAATCGCTGAGCCGTCCTCCGGTCACGCTGCCGGCGGTCGGCCGGCCCAACACAGGCGGGGATACGAAACCACAATTCGTGTTGCGCGGGATCGATGTCAGCGGCGCCCAAGCCATTCCCCGCGATCGCATCACCGCAGCCTATCAGTCCTATCTCGGCAAGAAGGTCTCGCAAGCCGACCTCGCCGCGATCGCCGGCGCGATCAGCGATCTCTACCGCGCAGACGGCTTTCATCTGAGCCGGGCGATCGTGCCGCCGCAGGACATCGCCGACGGTCGCGTCCGGATCCAGGTGATTGAAGGCGCCATCGTGCAGGCCGAGCTGAAAGGCGACGGCGCCGAGCAGTTTGGCGTGAGGCCGATGCTGGGGCCGGTTCTCGCCGAGCAGCCGTCGCGCCTGGCAACGCTCGAGCGTCAGCTCTTCCTCATCAACAGCGGGCCGGGCATCCGGATCACCGACACCGCGCTCGAGGAGATCGGCGGTGCCACCGGCCGCTTTCGCCTCATCGTCCATTTGAAAACCTGGCACGTCTTCTCGTCGTTCGGCGTGGATAATCTGGGCTCATCGTCGGTCGGCCCGTGGCAGACCTACGCGACCGGCGCTTTCAACTCCTACCTCACGCCCGGCGATACGCTGGCGGTCAACCTGTCGACGATTGCCAACGACCCGCGTGAGCTTGGCTTTGCGCGACTATCCTATGACGCGCCCGTCGGCGTCGATGGCGTGCGCCTCGGCGCTTCCGTCCTGTACAGCGCGGTCCGGCCGGGTGACGCCCGCCGCCTCGACAGCGACATCACCACGACAGAGGCGTTCGAGCTGCGGGCAAGCACCGTGCCCTTCATGTCGCAATCATCGGCGTTGACGCTGACCTTGGCCGGCACCTTCAGCAACGTGTCCGAGCACGATCTTTACGGCCCCTGGTACAACGACCACATCAGGACCGCGAGCCTGACCGCCGATTACCGGCTCCAGGATCGCTTCGGCGGCACCAATTTCGCGACGCTGACCTACCGCCAAGGTCTCGACATCTTCGGTGCCTCGCATTTCGACGACGATCTGCTCTCGCGCGACGGCGCCGCGTCGAACTTCTCGGTGCTGAACCTCTGGTTCACGCGCTACCAGGCCCTCAACGACGCCTGGTCGCTCAAGCTGTCGGCCGCCAGCCAGACGGCATCGCGGCCGCTGTTCATTTCGCAGCAATTCTATCTCGGCGGCGCGGCTTTCGGTCGGGGCTATGGCGCAGCCGAGATCAGCGGCGACAACGGTCTTGCCGGCTCGCTCGAGCTGCGCTTCGACCAGAAGCTCAATTTCCGCTACTGGACCGGCTATCAGCTCTACGCCTTTGGCGACGCCGGCGCAGTCTGGAACGACGGCTACCGCCTCAGCGACGGCCTGTCGCTGACATCGGCCGGAGCCGGCGTGCGGTTCTTTCTGCCGGATGATCTTCAAGCCGATCTCGGCGTAGCCGTCCCCTTGAGCTACCGGGCGCCAGACAACGAGCGCCGCAGCCCACGCTTCCTGTTCACCCTCTCGAGCGCATTCCGGCTCTGCCCCGAACGCGGCTTGGGCGGCTGCCTCTAGCTGCCGCGCTTTGAGCACACCCGGCATGCGGCCCTTTTGCGGCCTTGCTCACAGACTTGCCTAAATTTAATCCCGTAACCTGCTCACGATCGCTCGATCCGGGGGCTTGCAATGACCATTTTCAGTCGAAAGTGATTGGGACGGAACCATGAAGAGGGTGTTTGCAATCCTGGCCTTTCTCTGCGTGCTCGGCGTCGGCCAGTATTTCGTGGTCAGCCGGTTCGCGATCCGACATGAGATTTTGACCCTGTTCGATGCCTCGCGCCAACGGCCGATCTCGGTCGAGATCGCGGTGCGGCGCGACTACGAGACCAAGGCCAATCTCGGGCTCTGGAAGCTCCCGCTCGCCATCATCAGCAACGGCAACACCGTCAAGGCGACCGAGTATTCCTTCCTCGCCAACGTGCTCGCGGCGCGCGGTTATCTCGTTGCCAGCATCCAGCAGGACCTGCCGAGCGATCCGCCGTTGATGACCCATGTCGGTCAGCAATATGTCGGGCGGCGCGAGGTCTATATCCGCTGCGAGGCCAACATCCTTTTCGCCCTGGCCGAACTGAAGCGACGGCAGGAAAACACCGACTACGACCACATCACCCTCGTCGGCCATTCCAACGGTGGCGACGTCTCGATGTATGTCGCCCATCAGCACCCGGAGATCGTGTCGAAGGTGATCACGCTCGACAATCTGCGGGTGCCCTTCGTGCTCAGCGACAACCTGAAGATCCTGTCGTTCCGCTCCAAGGATCCGCATTTCCAAACCGACCCGGGCGTGCTGCCGACGCCTGAAGAGGCCAAAGCGCGCGGCATCGACATCGTCCATACCGGTGCTCAGCACACCGAGATGAGCGATCGCGGTCCCGATGCGGTCAAGGAGAAGATCCAGGCGACACTCGACCGCTTCCTACGTGACAGTGCCAGCAGCTCGCTCGCGCCGGCTGACACCAGAAGCCCGATGATCATGAACCCCGGCGACTACTAGCCGGGCCCCCTTTGCGGCAGATCAAGGCAGCTCCAGGGCGGCGACGATAGGAAGGGCCTCACCATCCCGGAGAGGCACGTGTCGCACTCCATCGAAAGCCTTGATGCGAAACGTCTCGAGACGGCAGGCCTTGGCCTGCCAGCTGCGAGGACACCGGCAATCGCACGGCATCTCTATCGTGCAACCCGCAAGCTGCTGCGGTCGATCATCGCCCGCATCGATCTCTCGCAATTTCCAGGATCGTGCTGCGGCTGAGCGCGGCATCACGCAGGATCAATTTGCGGGCACGCGGCGCACACTGGAACTCAGGACTTTCCCTTGCCGGGCTGCATGAAACTGCCGGTCATCTGGCGCATGTGGTCGCCGGCGCTGGTGAACTGGCTGCGCAGGAAGTCGGACTGGATTCGCATCGCTTCCTGAAGGTCGGTGGCATGCACGAGCTTGCGCGCGTGCTCGAACGCCGACTTCATGTTCTGCTCAGTGAACGCGAGCGCCTGCTTGGACACTTCGGTACCCGCTCCGGGAACCGACGTCATCGACTTGGTGGCAGCTTCGAAAAACATGCCGAATGCCTGTTCCGCCTGGTCGATCGTCTTTTCGGCCAGGTCGCGCAGTTCGGCCGGGACTTCGAGCTTCGGTTCGATCATGGTCATACTCCTCCCCGTTTTCCCAACTGAATACCACACTTGCCGGACCGCATTCCAGCGGCAGCCTGGGGGACAAACGTCGCCGGGCGGTCCGCTCCGGCAGGAAAACGAGGGACGAGGCGTAAGGCCGGCGCGCGGCCGGGGGTCAGGACAGGGGGTGCTCGGGAAGGGTTTCTTCGGTGCCGAGGTCTTCGACCAGCTTGATGACCTCGAAACGCTGTCGAGGCCCGAGCTTCAGGAACGCGCGAAGCAGGCGCAGACTTTCAACGGTGCTGCTCGCAGGCGCGCCGAGCTTAAGGTGCAGTTCAGCCGCGAAATTGAGGTTTTTCATCTCGCACCTATGACAAGCATCGGCCCTCGTGATCAGACGTCGAGGTCTCGCTCGAGAACCGAACACCATGACCGGACGCCATGGTGACCCTGAGATCTCGGCCGGGGCACCCGGTGGGTTAACACTCTGAACCACATGTCCATACGGACTGGCTCAACCGAACAGGTTGCAATTATGTCAAGAAACAACCCTTCCGGCAAGCCCATCCGTCGCCGTAGCGATGCTTCGTCCGCATCGCACCACGGCAATTCCGGATAACAGGAATATGGACCGTCGTCACCCACCTGCGTCAAGAAGTGGCATCACTCACGCACACGGCCTCGGTCGCTGTCAATCGGTGCGGCGTTTCGCCGTGTTTCCGGTGTGAATGAGGCCAGATTAAAGCTTCCTCGGCGTATACACGTAATTGTTGAGTCCGACCTCGGCGGTTGTATCGTCGGCGAAATGAACGTCGAGCCTCGCAGCCGGCCTGCAGCGTCTTGATCCGTCCGCCAGTGTAGCCCCCTTGGGCTGCTCGGCTCGGACGCGGTTCCCCGCACCAGGGTTTATCGGTCCGAAGATATCTCCGCCAATGAACCGTCGTTCAAGGTGGAACGACCAAGCGGTTGCGAAGCGGCCACGCAGACCACGGGCGCCATGGCTGACGGACTTCTCGATTCGGGCGCGCCTCAGCACCAAAGGACGACAGCATGCTTTCCCGCTGCGATCTCATCAAGGGCGGCGCGATCGCGCTTCTCACTTTCTCGATACAAGGCGCATGGGCGCAGGAGACCAGGATGAATCTGTTCAAGATCGTCACCATCAAGGACGAAATCGTCGTCGGATTGTCGGCGGAGGAGCTCCAGGCGCTCGGCGGCAATGATGCGAGCGCGGTTGCGCACGCGCTGGCGCAGAAGGGCGATCTCACGGTCTGGCAGTACAACGTGCATCGCGGCCCGAACGGTGAATTGCAACAGGCGCCGACCGCGAAGATCGGGCTCTTGGCCAACGCGTCTCTCCGTGTCGAGCCCTACACGACGCCTTACCAGATCGTGCCGCATCCGTAACAAGCGGCCCAGGCGCGCCTGCGGCGAGACCCGCAGGCGCACCACTACTCTCAACGCTGCTTGGCGCGCCGAGCCCGGCCTTCCGTCGCAAAGCCGTAGATCAGCGCCAGCCGGTCCAGGCATTCGCGAAAGCGCCGCGCGAAATAGTCGTTCCAGCGCTGGGTACGAACAGCGCGCCGCTCCCCGATCTGATCCATGGTCAGCCCCAGCACCAGGACGTCGTGCACCAGCGCGGCGCCATCGGTACCGAGTTCGCGCTCGACCCGGTTGAGGCGCAGCACGGCCTGGCGCTGGTCCTCGGTGACGGGCTCGCGCGAGCGCGTGCCATCGACATATTCGCGCGTCGGGTCCACCGCCTGGGGCCCGCGCTCCGCCCTCTCCCAGTCGTTCTGGAAGGCGCGCCCGCCGCGATATTGCGCCTCGTCGATCTGGTGATGCGCGTGCAACCGGCCGAGCGGATCGCCGCGGATCGAGCGGACGGCGACGATCTTCTCGCCGGCATCGAGCGCCAGCGGATTGTCGACCTCGACCTCCGCCACCTCGGCATTGAACGGCACCTCGCGCGAGCGCCGATCGTAGATTCCAGTCAATCTGTAGGACTTGTTACGTCGTGCACCTGCCACCCGGATACTCCTCGCAAATTGAATGAATAGCGGTCCCGTCAGGCGGCAGAGATCAGCCTCAGGACGACGGGACCGGCGGCGCGAGCGGACGCAGCCTCAGACCTTCGCGTCAGGCAGGCATGCGGCGTGCAATAGCTGGAGCCCGGTTGGCGCGGATGGCCACAGAAGGCGATCCCCTCCCCGTCCTTGTCGCCACCATAGGGATAGCGGCAGTCGTCGCGCCCGAGTTCGCCTAGCGCGACCAAGCGGGGCTGGACGCCGACACAGCGCAACTTGACCCGCGCGGGTTTCATTGCGGATTTCGGTGGCGAGTTCAGGTTCGGCACCGCCGCACGGGGCGGCCCGATGAGACAGGCTCCTGACGGCAAGGACGGCACGATCGATGGACTCGTCATCCGCGCCGGCGCCGCGAGTCCAAGCCGCTTGGCGCGGCCGGCCACCGCGTTGCGTGTGTAAGCCGTTCCAAACCTTCCGTTTATCTGTCTTCCGATCTCCGCATAAGACATTCCCTTGAGAAAATAGTCGCGAAGCGCGTCGGAGTGCTCCGACGGCCAATGACCCGGTTCCATGCTGCTGTCCTGTGATGCGCCTCCTCCGATCGTTCGATCGCGAGGCGGATCCTACATTCCGGTATTCCGAAGCAACTGTCAAGCGACAATTCTGATATTCATAATTGCATCAATTCCGAATTTCGGATTACAAGAGGCGGGACGATGGGCAATCGAGGGAATCACCATGTTGGACGTTGCAATGATCGAGCGGGGCCTGGAGAAGACGGGCAAGAGCAAGGGCGGCCTGGCGGCGGCCATGGGCGTGCGGCCGGGCGCGGTGTCGGAGATCCTGGGCGGCGAACGCCTGGTGAAGGCGTCCGAAATCATTCCGATCATGGAATATCTTGAGCTCAATCTCGCGCCGATCATGGGCCGCGTCGGGGCCGGCGCTGTGATCGAGCCCGATTATGAACAGGTTCCCCCGGAAGGCCTCGGCGATATCGCGCTGCCGTTCCCGATCATGGAAGAGACCGTCGCCTTCGAGATCGTCGGCGATTCGATGCTGCCCAAATACGAGAGCGGCGACGTGATCGTCGTCTACAAGGACCAGCGCCATCCGCTGTCGAGCTTCTACGGTGAAGAGGCCGTGGTCCGGCTAAAGACCGGTGAACGCTATTTGAAGACCATCGAACGCGGGAAAACTCCCTCCGTCGTCAATCTCAACAGCTTCAACGCCAAGCCGATCGTCGGCGTCAAGCTCGAGTGGGTCGGCGAGATCTGCCTGTCCATGCCCAAGGGCCAACTCGAGCGGCTGCGCGCCAAATCGGCACGCCCTCGCAAGAAGAGCAAATAAAGGTCGATTTCCGATTTTTGGAAATCACCCTTGACTTAATTCTGTTTTTCGAAAATACTCTGCCGCGCTCCCGGCTACGGGGCGCGGCAGGATCGTTTCATGCAGTATTTCGTCGTGATGATCGACTATGGGCGGCGCGGACGCGAGGCGGTCGTCGATCCCGAAATCACAAGGCGCGAGGTCATCTCCCGCGTCGCCTCGGGTGAATATCGAAACATCTCGTTCATCCACGAAATCGCGGAGAATGCGGTCGAGGACGTGACCGAGGCGATCCTGACCGAGGCCGCCCTCCCCCAGGTTCCGCCTGAAGAAGTCGACCTCCAGGCGATCCGTCTCGATCACGACCGCGACCTGCGTAAGCACGAGAAGACCTGACGCAGGCCCAAACGGCCTGCGTCACTGCCCGGCCGGATATCACACCGTGAGAACGGTTGATCCCGTGGTCTTGCGCGCAGCGAGATCGGCATGCGCTTTGGCGGCATCCTTCAGTGGGTAGGTCTGGTGCACCTCGATCTTGACCGCGCCGGACTTCACGACGTCGAACAGCTCGTTCGCCATCGCGACCAGGGCCTCGCGCTTGGCAGCGTAGGTGAACAGCGTCGGACGGGTGACGTAGAGCGAGCCCTTCTGCGCGAGCAGGCCGAGATTGAGCGGCTCGACAGCGCCGGAGGACGCACCGAACAGCGCGGCAACACCGAGCGGCGCAAGACAATCCAGCGACTTCAGGAACGTATCCTTGCCGACGGAATCATAGACCACCGGCACCTTCTTGCCGCCCGTGATCTCGTCGACGCGCTTCACGAAATCCTCGCGCGTGTAGATGATCACATGATCGCAGCCATGTGCCTTGGCGAGCTTTGCCTTCTCGTCGCTGCTGACGGTGCCGATCACTGTCGCGCCGAGATGTTTTGCCCACTGGCTCAGGATCAGACCGACGCCGCCGGCCGCGGCATGGAGCAGGATGGTGTCGCCGGCCTTCACGCGATAGGTCTGCCGGATCAGATATTGGGTGGTGAGCCCCTTCAGCATCATGGCCGCCGCGGTCTTGTCATCGACACCATCAGGCAGCTTCAACAGCCGGTCGGCCGGGATCAGCCGCGCCTCGGCATAGGCACCGAGCGGCGAGGCACCATAGGCAACGCGATCGCCGGGCTTCAGATCGGTGACACCCGAGCCGACTTCCTCGACGATTCCGGCCGCCTCGCTGCCAAGACCGCTCGGCAATTGTGCCGGATACACGCCGGAGCGATTGTAGATGTCGACGAAGTTGAGGCCGACCGCCGTGTGGCGAATGCGCGCCTCGCCAGGTCCGGGCTTGCCGACACTGACCTCCTCCCAGACCAGGACTTCAGGACCGCCGGTCTTGTGAAAGCGAATGGCATGCGTCATGGGCGTTGCTCCCTTATTGTTGCAGTGAAGGTCCGTGGAAAACGGATCGGCCTGTGAAATAGGAATTCGGTCGGCCCGTTACAGTACAGAGACGTAACAAGAATGTCACAGCGAACGACAAACGCCTGCCGTTCCGCCTCTGTTCGAAAGAGTTGATGACGGCACCGGCGCGTTCCGGCAGTAGCCTTTTCGCGGGGTTTGGTGGTCGCCTGCGAAGGAGAGCCGAGATGCCAGCTTATGTACAGCATCATCAGGACATCGAAATCGCGCCTGTAATTTGTCCCGCCTGCATGGGGTTCCTGCCGATGTACGTCCGCGAGGTCGAACCGCATTGGGGCCTTGCCAGGATCGACTTCGTCTATGAATGCGCGGACTGCGGCGCGGAAGTCCGGCAGACCATCCGCAAGCCGGAGCTGCGGCACTGACCGCACGATCAGCCATCGCTTAAGTATTTGCGCTGAACGGAAAAAGCGACGTTCTGCGCGGGTCAGGCCGTCCCAAACGAGGCTTGTTCTTTGCCGGGAACGCAGGCAGAACAAGCCTCAAGCAAGACCTTTGGGAGCGCCCTTTCGTGGCTGAACAGAAGGCCTCGACCTCGATCGAGGCAGTGGAGAGCGGCCTCGCCGCGCAAGGCTATATCGCGAGCCGGCAGATCGCGACCGCCGTCTATTTGTCGCAGCAGATCGAGAAGCCGATTCTGGTCGAAGGCCCCGCGGGCGTCGGCAAGACCGAGCTTGCCAAGGCCATTGCCGCCTGGCGCGGCATGAAGATGATCCGCCTGCAATGCTACGAGGGCCTCGACGAGGCCAAGGCGCTCTACGAGTGGAAATACGCAAAGCAGCTTCTCTATACCCAGATCCTCAAGGACAAGCTCGGCGAAGTCCTCGGCGGCGCGCAGACGCTGCATGACGCACTCAATCAGCTCCACGATTTCGGCGACGTGTTCTTCTCGAAGGAGTTCGTCGAGCCGCGGCCGCTGCTCCAGGCGCTGGAGCAGCCGGGCGGCTGCGTGCTGCTGATCGACGAGATCGACAAGTCCGACGCTGAATTCGAATCGCTGCTGCTGGAAATCCTCTCCGATTTCCAGGTCACGATCCCGGAGCTCGGCACGGTCGCGGCGATCACGCCGCCGACGGTGATCCTCACCTCCAACAGCGAGCGTGACCTCGGCGACGCCCTGAAGCGGCGCTGCCTGCATCTGCATATCGGCTTCCCCGAGCAGCGGCTCGAAGAACGCATCGTCGAGAGCCGCGTCTCCGGCATCTCGCAGGCGCTGCGCCGGCAGATGGTCGGCTTCATCCACGAGATCCGCTCGCTCGACCTGAAGAAGCTGCCTTCGGTCAGTGAGACCATCGACTGGGCGCGCGTTCTGGTTCTACTTCAGGCCTCGGAGCTCGATACGGAGATCGTCAAGGACACGCTCAATGTGCTCCTGAAATACGAGGCCGATATCGAGGCGGCTCAGCCCCAGATTACGACCTTTATTGCCAAGGCGGCACGGTCCAACGTCTTCGGTTGACGCCGATGCGCGAGAACCTTCATCGTTTCTTTCGAGCGGCGCGCGGTGCCGGCGTGCATGTCTCGCCCGCCGAAAGCATCGATGCGATGCGCGCGGTCAAGCAGGTCGGCTTTTCCGACCGGGCCATCCTGCGCGATGCGCTGCTCCTGACGCTCGCCAAGTCGCAGGACGAGAAGCTCGCCCTCGGCGACTGCTTTGATCTCTTCTTCAGCCAACCAGAGCCGCGGCAGGATCAACCCGAGGCCGACGACAACGACGACGCATCGCAGGACGCGGATCAGACCCCCTCACCCGGCTCGGCCAGTGAAGCAGGCGAAGGCCAGGCTTCCGAAGCATTAGGCCCGCTTGCGCAGATGCTGCTGTCGCAGGATCGCAACGCGATCGCAGCCGCGATCGCCAGCGCTTCCGGTGCGGCTTCGCTGTCCGACATCCGCTATTCGACTCAGCGCGGGATCTTTTCCAGCCGCATCCTCGACGCCATGGGCCTTCAGCGCCTGCGCGACGATCTCGACGCGCTCACCGCGACCAATCCGTCGCTGGCCGAGCGTCTGCGCGGCGCGCTGGACGCGTTGCGCGAAGCAGTCCGCGACACGGTCTCGCAAGGCCTTGCGCTCTATGCCCGCGAGGAGGCCGAAAACCTCCGCAACGAGATCCTGCGCAACGCGCCTCTCGCCCGCATCGAGCGGCGCCAGGTCGCGGAGATGCGCGCGCTCATCCGCCAGATCGCGCGGCGCCTGCGCGAGCGCTACTCGAAGCCGCGCAAGCGCCAGCGCCGCGGCCATCTCGACGTCCGCCGCACACTGCGCCGCAACGCGGCCTGGGGCGGCGTGCCCTTCCTCACCGCGTGGAAGCGCAAGCACCGCGACCGGCCGAAGATCGTCGCCATCTGCGACGTCTCAGGCTCGGTCGCGCAGGTCTCCGATTTCTTCCTGCTCCTGATCCACTCGCTGCACGAGGTGGTCGACGACGTCCACTCCTTCGCCTTCTCCTCGCATCTGATCGAGGTCAGCGAGATCCTGGAGAAGAAGTCGCCGGAAGAGGCGATGGCCGAGATCATGTCCAAGGTCGGCTTCGGCTCATCCGACTACGGCTCTTCGCTCGTCGATTTCGAGAAGGAGTTTATGAGCACGCTGACGCCGCAGACCACGGTGATCGTGCTCGGCGACGCCCGCAGCAACAATCTCGACCCGCGCGCCGACATCCTGCGCCGCATCTCCGAACGCTCGAAGCGCGTGGTCTGGCTCAATCCCGAAGGACGGCTCGCCTGGGGCTTCGGTGATTCCGAGATGCCGCGCTACGCGACCTTCTGCACTGTCGTGCGCCAATGCGCCACCGCACAGCAGCTCGAGCGCGCCGTATCCGACATCGTGGCGACTTATCAGTAGACGGCAATCACGTCCGCCGCTGGCGTCAGGCGGCAGTCAGCTCGGCCTGGACGAGGTTGCACTCCCGAAAGTGATGCGCAATTTCGTCGAGCGCGCGCTGCTCCCATTCCTGGGCCTGCGCGAGCCAGAACGCCCGTCGCTCCGAATCCAGCGCCGCCCGCTCTCGGCAGAGGAATTCCTGACTGCGAATTGCCATCAGCCTGTTCATGCACTCACACTCCTGTCGTGTGAAGCCAATCCCCTGCGAATCAACGTAGCAGAGTCCAGTCAGAGTCCAATCGCCCTCGCTTCACGATTTCTGTGCATATCGCGACGCGCAATGGGACAGTGATGCTTCCCGTGCACTGCGGTAACTCTCGCCGCACGATCAAGCGCACATCATCAATTAGTGATCGGAGACCGGGACGATTTTCGTGCGCGAACGATCTTAACTGTTGTGGCGCAATGACGTGCGGCAATTCGTGAAGAGAGGTTCTAAACAGCTTACCGAATTCCCGACTCATTGTCGTCGCATGGTGTTCATGCGGTGCCGCTAACAGGGGCTCGCGAACTTGGACTATCGCTTGAGGCAACATGAGCAACGACATCGACTTCGATCTTTCGCCGGACCAATGGGAAGCGCTGAAAGCGCTTCGCAACCCCGTGTCGAATGGTCGCCTCTCGAAGGCCTATCTCGTCGAAGGTCTCGTCAAGCTCGGTCTCGTTGTTGTCAATGACGGCGTACCTTCGATGACGCCAACCGGACGCAAGGTGCTGGTGCGCGGATCGTGCCGGCTACTGGATCTCGTGGCGTGACGAGACTGTCCGCCCGCAACGGCTCTGCGTGATCGCCTGAAAAACAATCTCTTGCGTTCCCGCTGACAGCGCGTCGCGGGGACGACCTCAACCCGCCAAGGTAACGATCAAAGGTCCATTTCGGGTTGCGACAACCGTGTGCTCGTACTGAACGGTAGGCGCCTCGGGGCTGCTGTAGAGCGTCCATGGATCGTCATCACCGTTCTCGGCCCACTCCGCGCCAAGCGACAGGAACGGCTCGACGGTGAACACCAGGCCATCGCTCATGATGCGGCGCTCGGAGCGATCGAGCCATGTCGCGATCTCCGTCGGCTCCTCGTGGAGCGACAAGCCGACACCGTGACTGGCTAGGTTCTTGACGAGCATGTAGCCGTTTTTCCGCGCAAACGTCCCGATGGCCTGACCGATGCCGGCAATCGGTTTGCCGGCTCCGACCTGCCGCAGGCCCGTCCACATCGCCCGCCGACCATCCCTGCAAAGACGCTCGATCGAACGGGTCACGGGCGAAACGGCGAACGAGGCTCCCGTATCGGCAAAGAAGCCGCTCTTCTCGGCCGAGACGTCGATGTTGACGAGGTCGCCACGCTCGATCCGCCGGGCACCCGGGATGCCATGAGCGATCTCTTCGTTCACGCTGATGCAGGTTGCGCCAGGAAAGGCATAGGCCAGTTCCGGCGCCGAACGCGCTCCGGCGACCTCAAGGAGCGCTCGTCCGATCCGGTCGAGTTCCGCGGTGGTCATGCCGGGCTCGAGGGCCTTCCCCATCCCCTCAAGGGCATTGGCGACGATACGCCCGACCTCTTTCAGGCAGATCAGATCGTTCTCATTCGAGATTGTCATATCAGGCTCTTGCGAAAGCCGGGACATAGCTGTTGCGATGCCGACTTGCAAACGGAAGAGCGCGCACAAGAATCCCCGATTATGCGGCGCCCTGGATGACTTCCAGGACCAAGCCGCGACAATCTGGCACGGTTGTTGCCCCTTTTGACGTCCAAGACGCGTCAAACCGGGGGAGTCCACCATGTCGACCATCACCGCGGCACCTACCGCCGAGCCGAAGCCGCTCTACACCTCGCTGTTCGTCCAGGTCCTCGCCGCGCTGGTGCTTGGCGTCATCCTGGGGATGGCCGTTCCGGACTTCGCCATCGGGCTCAAGATCCTCAGCGACGCCTTCCTGAAGCTGATCTCGATGATCGTAGCCCCGATCGTGTTCTGCGTCGTCGTGCACGGCATTGCCGGTGCCGGCGACCTCAAGAAGGTCGGCCGGGTCGGCGTCAAGGCGCTGGTCTATTTCGAGGTGATGACGACGGTCGCCCTCGTGGTCGGTCTGCTGCTCGCCTATCTCTTCGGTCCCGGCCACGGCATGAACATCGATCCCTCGACGCTCGACGCCAAGGCGCTCAACACCTATGCCGACAACGCGCACAAGCTGTCCGGCGGCGGCATCGGCGCCTTCCTGATGAACGTGATCCCCAGCACCTCCTTCGATGCGCTGTCGCGCAACGACGTGCTCCAGGTGCTGTTCTTCGCGATCCTGTTCGGTGTCGGCCTTGCGCTCGTCGGCGGTGAGAAGGGCGCGCTGGTCACATCGATCATCGACGCGGCCTCCACCGTGCTGTTTCGGGTCATGGGGCTGATCGTGCGGGTCGCGCCGCTCGGCGTGCTCGGCGCGGTCGCCTATACCGTCGGCAAATACGGTGTCGGCTCGCTGAAGCAGCTCGTTTCGCTGGTGATGCTGTTCTACGTCTCGGTCGGCATCTTCGTGCTGGGCGTGCTCGGCGGCGTGATGGCGCTCGCCGGAATCAACATCCTCAAATTCCTCGCTTACCTGCGCGAAGAGTTGACCATTGTGCTCGCGACCGCGTCCTCCGATGCCGTGCTGCCGCAGATCATGAAGAAACTGGAGCGGATGGGCGTGAAGGATTCCGTCGTCGGCCTCGTCATCCCGACCGGCTATTCCTTCAACCTCGACGCTTTCTCGATCTACCTGACGCTCGCCGTCGTCTTCATAGCGCAGGCGACCAACACGCCGCTGTCCTTCGGCGACCTTCTGCTGGTGCTCGGCGTCTCGCTGATCACGTCGAAGGGCGCGCACGGCGTGCCGGGCTCGGCGATCGTGATCCTGGCCGCGACGCTCAACGCGGTGCCGAGCATTCCCGCCATCGGCCTCGTGCTGGTGCTGTCGGTCGATTGGTTCATCGGCATGGCCCGCGCGGTCGGCAACCTCGTCGGCAATTGCGTGGCGACGGTGGTGGTGGCCGCCTGGGAAGGCGATCTCGACCGCGCCAAGGCGGCCAAGGTGCTGGAGGGCGGCGAACTGGTGGACGTGACCGCGGGATAGGCCGCGGATCAATCATTCCACTGGAGGAGCGGCGTTCCATACGCCCTCCTCCAGACCGACAGGAAGCGCGGAAACCAGGAGTGCGCCACGGCGCCCTTATAGGCCCAGGTGCGATACTTGAGCCCCTGCTCCGAGATCAGCTCCTGATAGCCGCCATGGACCTCGGTCGCGGTCCGAATGTCCTTCAATATCCCCTGCGCGCAAGCCCGATAGGTATCGCTCCCTGAGGCTTCATCAAAATCCAGCATCCGATCCGCGAATTCGACATTGAATGTCGGCCACGACGAACGCCCCTGATAGGCCGGCGCCGCGATCTTGTGGATCATCTTGTTCCGTGGATTATCCGCGGACACCAGGAAGTGGAACGTGCTGGGGATGCGAAAGCGCGGCTCGGCGATGATCAGATCCGTCGTAGCCGCAAACAGCGACCGCTCGCTAGCATCGTTCATGTCCCAGAAGCCGCGATGCACGCTGACGAAATCCAGGGCCACCAAGGACACCGGTGCGCCCGCCGGGCCGTCAAGCGAATGCCTGATATAGCCGTCCTTGCCGAACAAGCGGAGCAGATCTCTCTTGTACTGCGCAAGGTCGCGACCGAGCAGCCGCTTCAGTTCGTTCTCGTCGACGATCCCGAGCTGCACGCCCCACACGAACGTCGTGTAGACGCAGGCGTTGGTGACGAAGCGCCTGCGCTCGGCCCGCGTATCCGTTGCCGCAGAGCGAGGTCCGCCGGCATCGCACAGCAAATACCTGGTACCGTCGGCGTCGAACGGCTCAAGCTCACTCGCAAGCCGGAGGATCGCGCGCTTCAGGTCGACGCCATATTCGGCCAGCAGCAGGCGGCCGGCATGTGCGCATTGCGACATCGCCAGATAGGATGACGCTCTCTCGTCGGCACCAATCATCTGCTGGAGACCGGCGAGAATGCCGAGCAGCGTGTCCGAGGGCCGCGAGAAATAATTCACGCCGAGGTACCGCCCGCGCCCCGCAGGAACGATCGTCGTCGTGACCACGTCGGCGCGAACCGCCTCCAGCAGCAGGCGAACGCTCTTTTCGAGCAGGCGCGCCCGGCGCACTGCGTCCTGCGAATCCATGATGGTTTCGGGATCGAGAACGTCGGGATAAAACCAGGCGAAGTCGCGCGGGTAATAGGCGGAAGCATGTGGCGCCCCCGTGACGAGGAAGGCCTCGGTCACCGAAAAGGCACTGTCCATCGAGTGCCGGTAGAGATCCTCGATGTCCGACAACGCATGATGCGATTGTCTCAGGAAGCGATCACCGAGAAAATTGACCGCCTGAAGCGCGTTGGCGACGAAGGTCGCAGCCATCCCCTGGTAGAACCGGTTTTCACGATGCGATGGAAAAGAGATGTCGCTGTTCATATGCGTCAATCGGCTGATGTCTCGTGACCCCGTGATGGCGGTCACCATTTTAAACATGACTGATTCGTATCTCTACCCGGTGACTTGCGGGCTTCGGGCTATCAGTTCGCGCCGGCACGGCCCTCCTGCGGCCTGAAATTCTCGATCACCCGCAGCAGCACGCGCGCGCCGGCGTCGGCATCGGCGAGCTCGACGTGCTCGTCCGGGTGGTGGCTGATGCCGCCGCGGCAGCGGACGAAGATCATGCCGACATCGGCGATATCGATCATCGCCATGCCGTCGTGCCCTGCCCCGCTCGGCAGCTCGAACACCGACGCGCCTTCGGCGGCGATCGCCTGCGCGATCTGGTCCTTCAGCCAGGGTGCGCAAGGCGCGGTGCGATTCTCGTGAGTGACGTCGAGCTGAAGCGCCAAATGCCGGCGCTTGGCGATGGCCTCGATCTGCCGGACGACGTCGGCGACCGCGCGCTTGCGATGCATGTCGGTCGGTGCCCGCATGTCGATGGTGAACGACACGTCGCCCGGGATGACATTGGTCGCCCCGGGCCTCGCCTGGATATAGCCGACGGTGCCGACCAGCCCGCCCGCGTCGGTGCGGCAAAACTGCTCGATCGCGCCGATGCATTCGGCTGCGCCGGCGAGCGCATCACGGCGCAGCGCCATCGGCACGGTGCCGGCATGACCGGCCATGCCGGTCAGCCGCGCAGCGAGCCGTGTCGCGCCCGCAATCGCAGTGACGACCCCGACGGGCAGGTTCCGGGCTTCCAGCACCGGGCCCTGCTCGATGTGCAATTCGAGATAGGCGAGCAGTTCGCGCCGGGCCCGCGCGGCCGCGCCGATGTGATCGGGATCGAGGCCGAACGCGACGAGCGCATCGCGCATCGACACGCCGTCGCGGTCGCGCGTGTTCAGGACGCTCTCGTCGAAGGTGCCCGCCACCGCCCGGCTTCCGAGCAGCGTCGAGGCGAAACGTACCCCCTCTTCGTCGGCAAAGCCGATCACCTCGATCGCGAACGGCAGGCGCTTGCCGCGGCGATTGAGATCGGCGACGCAGGCGATCGCCGTGATCACCCCCAGCGGCCCATCCCATTTGCCGGCATCGCGCACCGTGTCGTAGTGCGAGCCGAGCATCAGGCAGGGCGCCCCCGGCTGCTCGCCTTCGTAGCGTCCGCAGACATTCCCGATCGCATCGAGATGCGCGCTCATGCCGGCTTCGCGCATCCAGCCCAGGATGATGTCAGCGGCCTTGCGCAGCTCGTTGGTGAGATAGATGCGGGTGAGCTTGTCGCCGTCTTCCGAGATCGCGGCGATCTCGTCGATCCGTCGCACGATCTCCTCGCCGAGCGATGCATTCTGAACGGCGTTACCAGCAACCATCTCGGCGAGCTTCCCATCTCTTGGGACCGCGGCGGCGGCGGTCCTGGCGGCAATCGATACAAGTTCGGTGCCAGCGAAAAATCACGAACGCGATCCCGATCCGCGCGTGGGTAGCATGAATGCGGGTTGCCGGCAGACCGCAGCTCCCGTCACGCGCACACGCGAGCTGGCCTGCTGCTCAACTCCATTGCATACAACTTCTATATTTTGCTCAAAAATTAATCTGCCAGCTTACTCGGCAGGATTCTGAAAATTTATAAACACGATATTTTTCAATGGCTTCAGATCAATTGACCACTCGGTGGCCTCTGGCACGAAGCTTGCGACATCTTATCCCCGGGCTCCGCCAGACCGGCGCGGCCGCGAGATTAAGGCGGGACATCCGCCAAGGGGAGCGAGCAATGGATTTCGGCAAGATTTCACGACGTCATTTGTTGCAGGGCGGCGCGGCCCTGACCCTCGGTGCGGCGGCGGGCGTCCGTTCCGCCTTCGCGGCCGATACCACCATCGGCTTCATCTATGTCGGCTCGCGCGACGACTACGGCTACAACCAGGCGCATGCGCAGGGCGCGGCGGCACTGAAGAAAATTCCGGGGCTGAAGGTCGTCGAGGAAGAGAAGGTGCCGGAGACCGACGCGGTCGAGAAGACGATCGAGTCCATGATCAACCTCGACGGCGCTACCCTGCTCTTCCCAACCTCGTTCGGCTACTACAACCCTCACATGATCAAGATGGCCACCAAGTTCCCGAAGCTGCGCTTCGAGCACTGCGGCGGCCTGTGGAGCGACAAGGATCCGAAGAACGCCGGCAGCTATTTTGGCTATATCGACGAGGCCCAGTACATCTCGGGCATCGTTGCCGGCTACACCTCCAAGAGCGGCAAGCTCGGCTTCGTTGCCGCCAAGCCGATCCCGCAGGTGCTGCGCAACATCAACGCCTTCGCGCTCGGCGCCAGGCTCGCCAATCCCAAGGCCACCACCCAGGTTATTTTCACCGGCGATTGGTCGATGCCGGTCAAGGAGGCCGAAGCCACCAACAGCCTGATCGATCAGGGCGTCGACGTACTCACCTGCCACGTCGACGGTCCGAAGACCATGGTCGAGAACGCCGCACGCCGCGGCGCCTTCGTCTGCGGTTATCACACCAACCAGTCGCCGCTGGCGCCGAAGGCGTATCTCACCGGCGCCGAGTGGAATTGGGAAGCGCTCTATCCGAAGTTCGTCAAGATGATCGCCGCCGGCGAAAGCATCCCGAACTTCTATCGCGGCGGACTCAAGGAAGAGATCGTCAAGACCTCGCCCTACAGTGAGGCAGTCTCCGCCGAAGCGCGCAAGCACGCCGACGAGGTCAAGGCCAAATTCCTGTCGGCGGAGGGCTACGCCATCTTCAAGGGCGGGTTGGTCGACAACAAGGGCAAGACGGTGATCGCGGCCGGCACCGATCGCTGCCAGAAGGATCCCGAACTGGAGAAGATGGACTACCTGGTCGACGGCGTGATCGGAGCGACTTCGTGACAACGGAAGCCGCGGATTCCACTGAAGCGGCCGGGACAATTGCCCCGGCCGCCGGTCCCGGCTTTCTTCAGCGCCACGGCGCGACAATCGAATACGTCCTGATCCCGGGCGCGGCGCTGGCCGGCGCGCTCGTGATCTTCGGCATCTTCGTCGCGATGTTCGGCAAGAACCCGCTCGACCTCTATTTCTACATGTACTACGGCGCTTTCGGCACCTGGTTCTCCTGGCAGAATACGTTGACGCGTGCCGCGCCGCTGATCCTCACCGCGCTCTGCACCGCACTGCCGGCACAGCTCGGCATGGTCATCATCGGCGGCGAAGGCGCGCTCCTGATCGGCGCGCTGTCGGCGACCAGCGCCGCGCTGGCGCTTCAGGGTATGCCGCCGCTCGTCGTTCAAATTGCCATGGTCATCGGCGGCGTGATCGGCGGCGGCCTGTGGATCATGCTGTCGGGCGGCTTGCGCCAGTATCGCGGCGTCAACGAGACCATCTCGAGCCTGCTGCTCGTCTACATCGCGCTCGCGATCCTCAACCATCTTGTTGAGGGGCTGATGCGCGATCCCGCCAGCCTCAACAAGCCGTCGACGCGCGAGATCGGCGCCGCCAACATGATCGGCAGCATTCCCGGCACCGACGTGCATTGGGGCCTCGTCTTCGGCCTGATCGCCGCGATCGCTGCCTACGTCCTGATCTATCACACCGTGTTCGGCTTCGCCGCGCGCGTCGCCGGCGGCAACATCCGCGCCGCAAAGATCGTCGGTCTCGGCGTCAGCAAGCTGATCCCGACCGTCTGCTTCCTCGCCGGCGGCGCCGCGGGCCTTGCCGGCATGGTCGAGGTCGCCGCCGTGCAGGGACGCACCAACGCCAACCTTGCGGCGGGCTACGGCTTCACCGGCATTCTCGTCGCCTTCCTCGCCCGGCAGAATCCGCTCGCGATCATTCCTGTCGCGATCCTGCTCGGCGGCATCAGCGCCAGCGGCGGCCTGCTCCAGCGCCGTCTCGGATTGCCCGACGCATCCGTTCTGGTGCTTCAGGGCATCATCTTCGTCTTCGTGCTGGCCAGCGATGCACTTTACGGCCGCATTGGATTGTTGAAGGGAAAATCCTGAGATGGCAGACGGATCGATCGGGCTCTGGACTGTCCCGCTCGCCGTGCTCGGCGGCGCCATCCGCGTCTCGACGCCGTTCCTGTTCGTGAGTCTCGGCGAATGCATCACCGAGCGCTCCGGCCGCATCAATCTCGGCCTCGAGGGCACGCTGGTGATGGGGGCGATGAGCGCCTACGGCATCTCCTATCTCACGGGATCGCCCTGGCTCGGCGTGCTCGCCGCCGGCATCACAGGCGCACTGCTGGGGGCGCTGCACGCCGGTATCTGCTCGCTGCCGCGCGTCAACGATATCGCGGTCGGCATCGCGCTGATGCTGTTCGGCACCGGCCTTGCCTTCTATCTCGGCAAGCCGCTGATCGAGCCCACCGCGCCGCGCCTGCCCGCGATCGATTTTGGCTGGTGGAGCGACGTCCCGCAGGTTCGCGCCGCGCTGCGCGTCAACGTCCTGTTCCTGATCGGCGTCGCGCTGGCGCCGATCCTCTATTGGGCCTTCCGCACCACGCGCTGGGGCCTTTTGATCCGCACCGCCGGCGAGAGCTCCGACGCAGCGCGCGCGATGGGCCACTCCGTGCTGCTGATCCGCCTGCGCGCGACCATGGTCGGAGGTTTTCTTGCCGGCATCGGCGGCTCGTTCCTGTCGCTGTTCTATCCCGGCAGCTGGAACGAGGGCCTGTCCTCCGGCCAGGGCATCACCGCCGTGGCGCTCGTGATCTTCGCGCGCTGGGATCCTCTGCTCTGCCTGTGGGCCTCGCTCGCCTTCGGCGGTGCCGCGGCCCTGGGCCCTGCACTGCAATCGGTCGGCGTCACCTCCGGCTATCACCTCTTCAACGCCGCCCCCTACATCCTGACGCTGGCGATCATGATCATCACCTGCTCGCCGAAACGCACACTGACCGGAGCCCCGGCCGAATTGTCGATCACCCGTTAGAGAACGAAATCATGCCCGAGCGATATATCAAGTCCGAGCCCTACGCCTGGCCCTACAATGGCGATCTCCGCCCCCAAAACACCGCGCTCGTCATCATCGACATGCAGACCGATTTCTGCGGCATCGGCGGCTATGTCGACAAGATGGGCTACGACCTCTCGCTGACGCGGGCGCCGATCGAGCCGATCAAGAAGCTGCTCGCGGCCATGCGCGCCCAAGGCTTTCACATCATCCATACCCGCGAGGGCCATCGCCCCGATCTCTCCGACCTTCCCGCCAACAAGCGCTGGCGCTCGCGCCAGATCGGCGCCGGCATCGGCGATCCCGGCCCCTGCGGCCGTATCCTGGTGCGCGGCGAGCCGGGCTGGGACATCATCGAAGAGCTTGCACCACTGCGGGGCGAGCCCATCATCGACAAGCCCGGCAAGGGCTCGTTCTGCGCGACCGACCTGGAGCTGATCCTGCGCGTGCGCGGCATCGAGAACATCGTACTGACGGGCATCACGACCGACGTCTGCGTTCACACCACCATGCGCGAGGCCAACGACCGCGGTTTCGAATGCGTCCTGCTGCACGATTGCTGCGGCGCGACCGACAAGAGCAATCACGATCATGCACTGAAGATGATCAAGATGCAGGGCGGCGTGTTCGGCGCGGTCTCGACGTCGGACGCCTTCATCGGAGCTATTTCGTGATCATCGGCGAAACGCCGCCGCCAGCAGGCGCCTTCGGCGTCGACGCCATCGCCATGACCATGCGCTTCGGCGACTTCCTCGCGCTCGACAATGTCGAGCTGAAGGTGCGGCCGGGCTCGTTCCACGCGCTGCTCGGCGAGAACGGCGCCGGCAAGTCGACGCTCGTCAAATGCATCATGGGCTATTACCACGCGACCGAAGGCGACATCCTCGTCGGCGGCCGCGAGCAGGCGGTCGCAAATCCAAAGGACGCCCACGCGCTCGGCCTCGGCATGGTCTACCAGCATTTTACCCTGGTGCCGGCCATGACGGTCGCGGAAAATCTCGTGCTGGCCCGCGACGATGTGCCGGCCGTGGTGAACTGGCCAAAGGAGATGAAGGAGCTCGAGGCTTTTCTGGCGCGGATGCCGTTCAAGGTGCCGCTCGGCGCCAAGGTCTCCGACATCTCCGCCGGGGAGCGGCAGAAATGCGAGATCCTCAAGCAGCTCTATCTGAAGCGCCGCTTCCTGATCCTGGACGAGCCGACTTCGGTGCTGACGCCCGCGGAGGCCGACGAAGTGCTCGGCATGCTCCGCGACATGGTCGTCAAGGGCGAGCTGACCATCCTGATGATCACGCACAAATTCCGCGAGGTCATGGCCTTCGCCGACGACGTCACGATCCTGCGCCGCGGCAAGCTCGCAGGTGCCGGCAAGGTTTCCGAACTCACACCGGATGCGATGGCGCGAACCATGATCGGCGCCGAAGAACTGACCGTGCAGCCGCCGCGCACCGGCGAAGCCGGCAAGGCGCGTTTGGAGCTGGAAAAGCTCCGCGCGCTCGACGATGCCGGCGCCATGGCCGTCCATGACGTCTCGCTCACCGTGCGCGCCGGCGAGATCGTCGGCATCGCTGGCGTCTCCGGCAACGGCCAGCGTCAGCTTGTCGAGGTGCTGGCCGGCCAGCGCGAAGCCGAGAGCGGCGAGATCCGCGTCGCAGGCGATCCCTATCACGCCAGCCGCGAGGAAATGCGCCGCCACAAGATGTCGCTCCTGCCCGAGGAGCCGCTCAAGAACGCCTGCGTCGGCGGCATGAGCGTCGCCGACAACATCGCCTTCCGCGAATTCGACCGCGCGCCCTTCGCCAGCGGCGGCTGGTGGCTCAACCGCGGCGCCTTCCGGGAGGACGCGAAGAAGAAGATCGCCCAGTACAAGATCAAGACCCGCACGCCCGATACGCCGATCGCGGCGCTGTCGGGCGGCAACGTCCAGCGCGCCGTGCTGGCGCGCGAGCTTGGCGGCAACGTCGAGGTGCTGATCGCGGCCAATCCCTGCTTCGGCCTCGACTTCGCGGCGGTGGCGCAGATCCACGCCGAGATCATGGCCGCCCGCAACCGTGGCGCCGCCGTGCTGCTCGTCAGCGAGGACCTCGACGAATTGCTCGAACTCTCCGATCGGCTGGTGGTGATGTTCCACGGCGAATTCGTGTATGAAGCACGAACCAGCGAAGCCGATCTCACCGTGGTCGGTCGGCATATGGCGGGGCATTGACCAGGGAAGAGCGATGAGCGGCGGATCCGAGCGCGACGAGCACTTCCTCCGCCTGTCCTTTACGGTCGCGCGCCGCTCCCTCACCCATGGCAACCATCCGTTCGGCTGCGTCGTCGTCGATGCCGCAGGCAAGGTACTGATCGAGACCGAGAACGGCTACATGCCCGACCACGACGGCACTGCGCATGCCGAGCGCCTCGCGGCCACGCAGGCCTGCCGTAGGTTCGACCGCGAGGTGCTGGCGAAGGCCACGCTCTATTCCTCCGCCGAACCCTGCGCGATGTGTGCCGGCGCGATCTACTGGGCCGGCATCGGCCGTGTGGTCTACGGCCTCAGCGAGCACCGGCTGCGCGGCGTCACCGGCAACCATCCCGAGAACCCCACGCTCGATTTGCCCTGCCGCGAGGTCTTTGCCAGCGGCCAGCGGCCGACGGAGGTTGTGGGGCCGCTGCTGGGGGACGAGGCCGAAGCGCTGCACGACGGCGTGTGGACGAAGTAGGCGCCGCCACATACTCGGCTTCGTAGCCTTCGTAGGGTGGGCAAAGCGAAGCGTGCCCACCAATCCCAACCGCTCGGAGAGATGGTGGGCACGGCGCGTTGCGCCTTTGCCCACCCTACGCTCTCACAAACGCCGATGACGCCGCGCATCTCTGCGCGGCGCCATCCTAACCTGAAGACCTTCAGCCGATCAGAACTTCACAGTGATACCCCCGTAAACCGTCGACTCGGTGCAGCTGTTGGTGCTCTGGCCGGTCGCGGCGACCGTGCAGACGCCGGGCATGGCGTTGTGGTCGAGGCCGAACTTGTTCTGCCAGTAGCGGTAGGCGACCCAGAGGTCGACGAAGTGCGAGTACTTGTCACCCCAGGCGGCCTTCGAAGCGTCGAAGGTCAGACGGATCGGTTCGCTGTTCAACTCGACCTTGGAAGCAGTAGAGAACCGGCCAGGGCCGGAGAGCGCGGGAAGGCCGTTCGAGTCGCCCTTCGCTCCATACCAGCCGGCGCGGCCGCTGATGGACCAGAACTGCATACCCGGCGGCAGGAAGCCGAGGTCCATGTAGTAATTGATTTCGACGGCCCAGGTCGGGTTGTAGCTGACATTGCCATCGGAATTACAGCTCACACCCGGGAGGGGGCCAGCAAAACCGCTGCCGCACTGAGTGAAGGCGTTGTGGTTGGAGAACTCCCAGTACATCAAGGGCGCGACGTTGATGTAGCCCTTGTAAGGAAGATCGAAGGCGAACTGGAGACCGGCAACGACGTCCCGCTTCGCGGGCGCCAAGAAGGTGTTCTCGGAATTGCCATCCATACCGACTTCAAACGAGATGTTCTGCAGCGGCCCCGTGGTGAAGGCCTTGGTGTTGAAGAGCTGGTTCCAGCCGAAGGTCGAGCGGAACAGGCCGTAGATCTCGGTCGCGCCGGCGCAGTCGGCTGCACCGAAGGAGGAGGACAGACCAGGTGCGATACAGGGCGAAGCAGGGTCGTTATGACCCGACTTGAACATGGAGATGGTGAAGAAGTTGGTGCCGTAGGCCCAGAGGTCGAAGTGCGTGAACGAATAGACCTGCTTGGCGGTGGTACCGTTGATGCTGCCGTTCGGATTGACGCTCCACATGCCGGGGTCAGTGCCCTTGGGCATCCAGGAGAACGTGACGCGGTTGTCGATCACCAGGAAGAACGGGACGTCCGACGCTTTCTTGGCAGCCTTGACCGGCAGGTCCGCTGCCTGAGCCAGGCCACTGGTAGCGAGTGTAGCAATCGACAGCGCCGCGGCTGCGATTGCCTTGAAACCAAACGACATCCTGAATACCCCCAAGTTTGGACACGTAAAAATGAACGCCCCTTGGGTGCGACACTTGCGCCGATCTCCCGGAGTGAGAAGCCTCAACTTTTTTCAAGGCATGCCGCTTGTTTCGGCAGGAGGCGGCCTTTCAACCCGGGAATTCGAGGATTTTTTCCGTTTCGCTGCTGCGTGCGTGCGGTGACGCGATGCCGAAGATTCCCGTTTGATTTCATTTGTCTTTCGTGGCGGCGCAAGAATGCAGACACAATTGACGACAGCGACCGTTGGCCCGGTCGGGAATTGCATACGCGCGCCGGCGCGACTTTGCTCAACTTCACGTCAGGCCTGCACAGCGGGTTCCGATTTGGTTTGAGCCGTCACAAATTTGCAACAGGCGTCTCTCGCAGGAGCCGCCGCAATGGCTCTCCCGAATGTGGGTTGACGACGATCATCGACTGACAAGGGCCGCGACTCGCGACACAGACCGCCTGCCGAAGCGTTGAGCAAGGGATGACGCTTTTTCACATCTTACGCGACGGTTCAAACTAGCCCACAATTGAGGCACTTCACCCCGTGCCAGCGCATCCGCGAATGTTAGATCAGACGTCCAACGACCTGCATTCCGGCGAGCCCCCTCTGCTTCAGACGATCGGGCTCACGAAGCGCTATGGTGATTTCCTCGCCAACGATTCCATCGACATTGGTATCTGGCCCAAGGAAATCCACGCTCTGCTCGGCGAGAACGGCGCCGGCAAGTCGACGCTGGTCAAGGCGATCTACGGGCTGATCCAGCCCAGCGCCGGCGAGATCCGCTGGCAGGGCCACCCCATCGTGTTGTCGGGTCCATCAGAGGCGCGCAGCCGCGGCATCGGCATGGTGTTCCAGCATTTCTCGCTGTTCGACAATCTCACGGTTGCCGAGAACGTCGCGCTCGGCCTCGACGGCAGGGAATCCTTCAAGGACATGTCGGCGCGGCTGGAGCAGGTGTCGAAGACCTATGGACTGCCGCTCGATCCCAGGCGCGAGGTCTGGCAATTGTCGGTCGGCGAGCGCCAGCGCATCGAGATCGTCCGCGCGCTGATGCAGGATCCGAAATTCCTGATCCTGGACGAGCCCACTGCCGTGCTGACACCGCAGGAGGCCGACCAGCTCTTCATCGTGCTGGAACGCCTCAAGGCCGAAGGCCGCGCCATCCTCTACATCAGCCACAAGCTCGACGAAGTGAAGCGGCTCTGCGACACCGCCACGATCCTGCGCGGCGGCAAGAAGGTCGAGACCTGCAATCTCCGACTCGAGACCGCGGCCTCGCTCGCGCGGATGATGGTCGGCGGCGAGATCAGGGAGGTGAAGGCACCGGCAGGCCGGAAGACCACCGTGCCGCGACTCGTCGTCAACGACCTTTCACTCGCGCCGAGCGAGGCGCATGGCGTGCGGCTCGAGCACATCTCGTTCGAGCTGAAGGGCGGCGAGATCCTCGGCATCGCCGGCGTCGCCGGCAACGGCCAGGACGAGTTGTTCGCCGCGCTCTCCGGCGAGCGCCTGTCGAACGACCCCGGCACCGTCGTGATCGAAGGCATCGCCGCCGGCCACCTCTCGATCACCCGGCGCCGCAAGCTGGGCGCGGCCTTCGTCCCGGAGGAACGGCTCGGCCACGGCACCGCGCCGCGCATGAAGCTGTCGGAGAACGCGCTACTGACCGGGCACGCCGCCAGCGGCATGGTCCATCACGGCTTCATCGACACCGCGGCGACACTAAAGACCGTGGACCGCGCGACCGAAACGTTCGACGTTCGCAAGGCCAAACGGGACCCGGAAGCGGCGAGCCTGTCCGGCGGAAATTTGCAAAAGTTCATCGTCGGCCGCGAGATCCTGCGCAACCCCGCGGTGCTGGTGGTGAGCCAGCCGACCTGGGGCGTCGATGCCGGCGCCGCCGCCGTGATCCGTCAGGCGCTGCTTGATCTCGCAACCGCAGGCGCCGCCGTGCTCGTCACCAGCCAGGATCTCGACGAGCTCGCCGAGATCGCCGACCGCATCGCCGTGATGTTCCATGGCCGGCTGTCGGCGCCGCTTGCAACAAGCGAAGCCACGCGCGAAAAACTCGGCCTGTTGATGGGGGGCAGCAGCCTGGAGCCGAAGGAGGCCGCGCATGCAGTTGGTGCTTGAGAAGCGCGTCGAGCGTTCCAACACGATCGCGCTGGTCTCGCCGCTGATCGCGATCGGGCTGACGATCGCCACCATGACCATCCTGTTCGCGATCCTCGGCAAGAATCCGCTTCTCGCTCTGCATGCCTATTTCATCGCGCCGTTGACCGACGGCTATTCGCTGCAGGAGATCGCGGTGAAGGCGACGCCGCTGGTGATGATCGCGATCGGGTTGTCGCTCTGCTATCTCGCTAATGCCTGGAACATCGGCGCCGAAGGGCAATTCCTGATCGGCGCGGTGGCCGGAAGCTGGATCGCGGTGAAGACGCAGGGCACCGATGCCGGGGCCTGGGTGCTGCCGGCGATGCTCGTGCTCGCCGCCGCCGCAGGTGCGCTCTATGCGCTGATCCCGGCGATCTGCAAGGTGAAGTTCGGCGCCAGCGAAATCCTGACCAGCCTGATGCTGGTCTATGTTGCCGACCTCTTCCTCGACTATCTCGTACGTGGACCCTGGCGCGATCCGCATGGATTCAACTTCCCGACCACCGCGGAGTTCGATCCTGTCGCAACGGTGCCGCTGCTGATCGAAGGCGGCCGGCTGCATCTCGGCTCGATCATCGCCCTGCTCGTCGTCGCGGCAGCCGCGATCCTGCTCGGCCGCACCATCAAGGGCTTTGAGATTCGCGTGGTCGGCGCGGCGCCGCGCGCCGCACGGTTCGGCGGCTTCAACGCCAACCAGTTGGTCATCCTGACTTTCGCTGTGTCGGGCGCGCTCGCCGGGCTCGCCGGCATCATCGAGGTCGCGGGTCCGGTCGGGCATCTCCAGCCCGGCATCTCGCCAGGCTACGGCTTCACCGCGATCATCGTCGCCTTCCTCGGCCGGCTGAACCCGCTTGGAATACTAGTTGCAGGCCTTTTTCTCGCATTGACCTTTATCGGCGGCGAGCAGGCGCAGATCGCGATGAAGATCCCGTTGGACGTCACCAAGGTCTTCCAGGGCATCCTGCTGTTCTACGTCCTCGCCTGCGATTCGCTCATTCTCTATCGCTTCAAGCTGGTTTTCCCGAACCGACAGGTGGCCAGTGGAACTGGTTGAAGCCATCATCCTCGCGGTGCTCGCCGCATCGACGCCGCTCCTGATCGCCGCGACCGGCGAGCTCGTCACAGAGCGCTCCGGCGTCCTCAATCTCGGCGTCGAGGGCATGATGATCGTTGGTGCGGCCTGCGGCTTTGCGGGTGCGTGGCTCACCGACTCGATCTTCATCGGCGCGCTGTTCGGCATCGTCGCGGGCACGCTGATGTCGCTGGTGTTCGCGCTGATGACGCTCGGGCTCGCCGTCAACCAGGTTGCAACGGGTCTCGCGCTGACCATCCTCGGCGTCGGCCTGTCCGGCCTGATCGGCGCCGGCTTCGTCGGCGAGCGCATCACGCCCGCGATGCACCTCTATATTCCCGGCCTCACGGACATGCCGCTGATTGGCCGGGCCTTGTTCGGCGAGGACGCCTTCGTCTATTTCTCCATCGCACTCGTCATCGGCGTCTGGTGGTTCCTGTACCGCACGCGGGCGGGTTTGATCCTCCGCGCCTGCGGCGACAACCATGTCTCCGCGCATGCGCTCGGCTATCCCGTGCTGCGCATCCGCACCTTCGCCGTGATGTTCGGCGGCGCCTGCGCAGGCCTCGCCGGCGCCTATCTGCCGCTAGCCTATACGCCGTTCTTCATTCCCGGCATGACCGCGGGCCGCGGCTGGATCGCGCTGGCGCTGGTCGTGTTTTCGTCCTGGCGGCCGGGCCGGCTCGTGGTCGGCGCCTACCTGTTCGGCGCGGTGACCATCCTGCAACTGCACGCGCAGGGCTGGGGTGTCGGCATCCCCTCGCAGTTCATGTCGGCACTGCCTTACCTCGCAACCGTCATCGTCCTGGTCCTGCTCTCCCGCGCGCGCACCGGCGGCTCGACCGCGCCGGCTGCGCTCGGTACCGTGTTCGTGCCCGACCGCTGAGTTTCATTTCCGCGGCGTGCGCGATGGGGCGTGCACCTTGCGGATCGTGGCTTTCCCCTGATGTTTGGAGATTGATGATGAGGAAATCACTTCTTGCGCTGGCTGCCGGGCTTTTGCTTGCCGGAAGCGTCAGTGCAGCCTCCGCCGCCGACAAGCTGAAAGTCGGTTTCATCTATCTGGGTCCGATCGGAGACTTGGGCTGGACCTACCAGCACGACCTCGCGCGCCAGGCCCTGGTGAAGGAGCTGGGCGACAAGATCGAGACCACCTATCTCGAGAACGTGCCCGAAGGTCCCGACGCCGAGCGCTCCATCGAGCAGCTCGTCCGCGCCGGCAACAAGCTGATCTTCACGACCTCGTTCGGCTACATGGACCCGACACTGAAGGTCGCCAAGAAATATCCGAACGTGCATTTCGAGCACGCCACCGGCTACAAGCGCAACCCGAACATGTCGACCTACTCGGCCAAATGGTGGCAGGGCCGCTACATCCAGGGCCTGATCGCGGCCAAGATGTCGAAGTCCGGCGTGCTCGGCTATATCGGCTCGTTCCCGATTCCGGAGGTCGTCTCCGGCATCAACGCGACGATCCTCGCGGCGCAGACCATCAACCCGAACATCAAGGTCAAGATCATCTGGGCCAACACCTGGTTCGACCCGGGCAAGGAGGCCGACGCCGCCAAGGCGCTGATCGACCAGGGCGCCGACGTGATCATGCAGCACACGGATTCGCCGGCGGCGATGCAGATTGCCAGCGAACGCGGCAAGCTCGCTTTCGGCCAGGATTCCGAGATGATCAAGTTCGGGCCGAAGACCCAGCTCACCTCGATCCTGGACACCTGGGGCCCTTACTACATCGAGCGCGTCAAGGCCGAGCTCGCCGGCACCTGGAAGTCCGAGGACAGCTGGGGTGGCCTCGACAGCCATATGTTTGCGATGGCGCCCTACACCAACATGCCTGACGACGTGAAGAAGCTCGCCGAGGATGCCCAGGCCGCGATCACAGCGGGCAAGCTGCATCCATTCAAGTGCCCGGTCGTTGGGCAGGACGGCAAGCCGGTCGAGTGCAAAGGTGGCGATCACCTCGATGACGGCCAGATCCTCGGCATGAATTTCTATGTCAAAGGCATCGACGACAAGCTTCCGGGCAAGTAGCACGCTTCTTGCATTGTCTAGATCACCTGCTCCTCCCGGAGGAGGTTCGGAGGGGGTGGCCAGAAGCACCCGGCACTTGTGGTCGCCCCCTCTTTCTTTTTTGCCCGGATTATCCCGCCTGCATCGCCCGCGCCGCGGAACCGTGGCGGCGAATGAGATCGGGAACATCCAGTCCCGGGATCGCGCCGTCGATCACGGCCCATTGGCCCGCCACCATCACCCGGTCGGCCCGATGCGCCCCGCACAGCACCAGCGCGGCCAGCGGATCGCCGTGACCGGAGAAGCGTAGCTCGTCGAGCCTGAACAGGGCGAGATCGGCAGCCTTGCCGACGGCGATCTCACCCAGCTCCGGCCGGCCGACGCAGGCCGCCGAGCCCTTGGTCGCCCAGCGCAGCGCATCCTTGTGGCTGACCTTGGCCACTCCGTAGCGCGCCCGCTGCAGCAGGAACGCCGCCCGCACCTCCTGCATCAAATTCGATCCGTCGTTCGAGGCCGAGCCGTCGACGCCGATGCCGATGCCGACACCGGCCTCCTCCATCTCGCACACCGGGCAGCAGCCCGACGCCAGAATTTGATTGCTGCATGCGCAGTGGCTGATGGTGGTCTTGGCCTTGCCGAGCCGCTTCATCTCCTCCGCATTGAAGAAGATGCCGTGGGCGAGCCAGGTCCGCGCATTGAGCCAGCCGCATTGCTCGAGATAGTCGAGCGGGCGGCAGCCATACATCTGCTGGCAGAATTTGTTCTCGTCCTCGGTCTCGGCGAGATGGGTGTGCAGGCGGACGTCGAGCTTGTCGGCGAGATCGGCGGTGGCGCGCATCAGCGACGTCGTCACCGAGAAAGGTGAACATGGCGCCAGCGCGATCTGCACCATCGCATCCGTGCCGCGCTGGTGATGCTTTGCAACCACCCGCTCGCTGTCGGCGAGGATCGTGTCCTCGTCCTGTACGACGCTGTCAGGCGGCAGGCCGCCGTCGCGCTGCGACAGGTTCATCGAGCCGCGCGTGAGCAGCACCCGGACACCAAGCCGTTTTGCGACTCCGACCTCGATATCGACGGACTCCTCGAGCCCCGCCGGGAACACATAGTGGTGATCCGTTGTGGTGGTGCAGCCCGAGAGCAGGAGCTCGGACATCGCCACGGTGACGCCGAGCTCGAGCGATTCCGGCGTCATCCTCGCCCACACCGGATAAAGCGCCTGGAGCCAGGGAAACAGCTCGCGGTCCATCGCCGCCGGCAGCGCTCGCGTCAGCGTCTGGTAGAAATGATGATGCGTGTTGATCAGGCCCGGCAGCACGACATGCTCGCCCGCGTCGAACACCGCGACATCCGCCGTCGCGGGCCTGCCGCCAGCCGGCACGAGCTCGACAATCCGGCCATCCCTCACCACGATCCCGCGCTCGGCACCATCAGCGAGGATGGCGAGGGGATCCCTGATCCAGATCGGCTTTGCATCGCTCATGATCGTGGTCCCCTCACATCCGCTGATGACAAGGCCGGCAAGGCGGCCGCCGGCCCGATCACCTTCATGCTACGACTTGCTTGTTGCGACTTGGCTCCGGTCTTGCAAGACTCATCTGTACGATTCACGGGCGAAAGCTTTGGCGCAGCCATGGATTTGAATACCATCACGACGGTGGCCCATCCGCAAACGCGCGCACAACTGCCCGCCTGGGCGGAAGGTGATGCTTGGCTCGCGGGCGGCACCTGGCTGTTCTCGGAGCCCCAGGTCCACCTGAAGCGGCTGATCGATCTCACTGACCTGAAATGGCCGGCGCTGACGATCACCGACACCCATCTCACCATCTCCGCCACCTGCACCATCACGCAGCTCGACGGTTTCGCCTGCCCGCCCGACTGGCTCGCAGCCCCGCTGATCGGCCAGTGCTGCCGGGCTTTCCTTGCTTCATTCAAGATCTGGAAGACCGCGACGGTCGGCGGCAATCTCTGCATGTCGTTGCCGGCGGGACCGATGATCTCGCTCACATCAGCGCTGGACGGCGTCTGCACCATCTGGAGGGCCGGCGGCGGCGAAGAGAAGATACCCGTCGTCGACTTCGTTATTGGCAACCAGCGCAACCGCCTGACGCCAGGCGACCTGATCCGGCAGATCGATATCCCGATTGCCGCGCTGAAGCGCCGCACGGCCTTTCGCCAGATCTCGCTAGCCCCTGTCGGCCGCTCTGCGGCGCTTCTGATCGGCAGCCTGGATAGCGATGGCACGCTGACGCTGTCGGTGACCGCATCGACCGTGCGACCGATCCAGCTGTCCTTTCGCAAGGCTCCGGACGCGGGCGCGCTTCGCGACGCGATCGCAGAGCAGATCCCGGATGATCTGTACCACACCGACATCCACGGCAAGCCGCTCTGGCGCAAGCATATGACGCTACGGCTCGCCGAGGAGATTCGCGGCGAGCTCCTGGGGGCGATGCCGTCATGAGCTTCGAGGTCAACGGCAAGACGTTCCCGCAAGAGCCGCGCGCCGGCCAGTGCCTGCGCACGTTCTTGCGCGAGCTCGGCCATTTCGGCGTGAAGAAGGGCTGCGATGCCGGCGATTGCGGTGCCTGCACCGTGCTGCTCGACGGCGAGCCGGTGCACAGCTGCCTGATCCCGGCGTTCCGCGCCGAGGGACACGCCGTCACCACGATCGAAGGCCTCGGTGGCGACCATGGCGCGCATCCGATGCAGCAGGCCTTCCTCGATGCGCAGGGCTTCCAATGCGGCTTCTGCACCGCCGGCATGATCCTGACCTGCGCCTCGCTGAACCAGGCGCAGCGCACTGATCTCGGATCGGCACTGAAGGGCAATATCTGCCGCTGCACCGGCTATCGCTCGATCGAGGACGCACTGCTCGGCAAGACCAATGTCGAGGAGAGCGTCGAGCCCGGCGCCGCCTTCGGCCGCAGCCTTCCGGCCCCAGCAGGCCCCGATGTCGTGCGCGGTAAGGCGCACTACACCTTCGACACCGCCATCGACGGCCTGCTGCACATCAAGCTGCTGCGCTCGCCGCACGCCCACGCGAAAATCGTCGCGATCGACAAGTCGGATGCCCTTCGCGTGCCCGGCGTGCAGGCGGTGCTGACGCATGAGGATGCGCCATCGGTTCTGATCTCGACCGCGCGGCACGAGAAGGACTGGATGGATCCGGAGGATACCCGCATCCTCGATGACGTCGTCCGCTTCATCGGCCAAAAGGTCGCCGCCGTCGTCGCCGAGAGCGAGGCCGCCGCCGAGGAGGCGTGCCGGCGGCTGAAGGTCGATTACGAAATCCTGCCTGCGCTGATCGATCCGGAGCAGGCGATGGCGCCGGGTGCACCTGTCATTCATCCTGACCGCACCACCGCGAACCGCATCGCCGATCCCCAGCGTAACCTCGCGGCGGAGACGCATGGCGAATACGGCGACGTGGCGGCGGCACTCGCCACGTCTGCCGTCACCTATGAGGCGACCTTCCACAGCCACCGCGTGCAGCACGCCGCGCTGGAGACCCATGGCGGCCTCGCCTGGCTTGATGCTTCCGGCGTGCTCAATGTCCGCACCTCGACGCAGGTGCCGTTCTTGACCCGCCGCGCGCTGTCGGACATCTTTGAGCTCCCCTTGGACAAGGTCCGCGTGTTCTGCGAACGCGTCGGCGGCGGCTTTGGCGGCAAGCAGGAGATGTTCGTCGAGGACATTCTGGCGCTGGCTACGCTCAAGACCGGACGACCGGTCAAGCTGGAGCTGACCCGCGAGGAGCAGTTCATCGCGACCTCGACGCGGCATCCGATGCGGGTCCACATCAAGGCCGGCGCCGATGCCGACGGCCGGCTCACCGCGCTCCAGCTCGAGGTGCTCTCCAACACCGGCGCCTACGGCAATCACGCCGGGCCCGTGATGTTCCACTCGCTGTCCGAGTCCATCGCCGTCTACAACTGTCCGAACAAGAAGGTCGACGGCTTCGCCGTCTACACCAACACGGTGCCATCGGGCGCGTTTCGCGGCTATGGCCTGCCCCAAACGCAGATCGCGATCGAAGCCGCGATCGACGAATTGGCACGGCAGCTCGGCATCAGTCCCTACGACATGCGCCGGCGCAACGTCGTCAAACCAGGCGATCCCATGCTGTCACCGCCGCCGTCCGAATTTCACGACGTGCTCTATGGCTCCTACGGGCTCGACCAGTGCCTCGACCTTGTCGAACGCGCCATGCAGGCCGATGGCCCGCAGCTGGACCTGTCGCCGGAGTGGCTGATCGGCGACGGCGTCGCGCTGACCATGATCGACACGGTGCCGCCGGCCGGCCATCTCGCGGATGCGATGATCGCGCTCAACGACGACGGCGGCTTCGACCTCACCGTCGGCACCGCCGAGTTCGGCAACGGCACCAGCACCGTGCACCGGCAGATCGCGGCGACGACGCTGGCAACCACCGCCGACCGCATCCGCCTGCGCCAGTCCGACACCGCCCATGGTGGCCACGACACCGGCGCCTATGGCAGTGCGGGCACCTTCGTTGCGGGCAAGGCAACGCATGCAGCCGCGATGCAGCTTGCGACCGAGCTAAAAGCTGCAACCGCCAGCGCCTGGCTGTGCGACGCCGCGAGCTGCACGCTCGACGACGAAGCCGTCGTCAGCGGCGTCCGGCGCATGTCCTTTGCGGAGCTGGCGAAGCTCGCGCGCGAACGCGGGCAGCCGTTCGCAGGCACCGGCAATTCCGAGGGAACGCCGCGCTCGGTCGGCTTCAACGTCCAGGGCTTTCGCGTTGCCGTGAACAAGGGCACCGGCGAGATCAAGATTCTCCGGAGCGTGCAGGCGGCGGACGCCGGCGTCGTCGCCAATCCCATGCAGTGCCGCGGCCAGGTCGAGGGCGGCGTCGCGCAGGCGATCGGGGCGGCGCTCTACGAGGAGATGGTGATCGACGCGACCGGCCGCGTCACCAACCCGAAATTCCGCGACTACCACCTGCCCTCCTTCGCAGACGTTCCGCGCACGGAGGTCTTCTTTGCCGAGACGTCCGACACGATCGGGCCGCTGGGCGCCAAATCGATGAGCGAGAGCCCGTACAATCCGGTCACCGCCGCGCTCGGCAATGCGATCGCGGATGCCACCGGCATCCGCTTCACCGCGCCGCCGTTCAAGCCGGACCGGCTGTTTCCGGCGCTGCACGAGAAGTTTGGGAATTAACTTCCACGATAGGTCGAGTAGCTCCACGGCGTGACCAGCAGCGGCAGGTGGTAGTGGCTTTCCGGCTCGCTGATCGCAAAGCGCAGCGGGATCTCGTCGAGGAACGGCGGGTCTGACAACGGCACGTTGCGCTCGGCGTAATATTTGGCAACGCTGAATTTGAGCTCGTAGCGGCCGATCGGCAGCGGACGACCGCCGATCAGCGGCTGGTCGGTGCGGCCATCGGCATTGGTGATTGCGCGCGCGATCACGCGGCTCTCACCGAGGCTCGCGAGCTCGACGAGCTCCACCGGGATGCCGGCTGCAGGCTTTCCGGCGTGATTGTCGAGCACATGCGTGGAAAGCCGGCCATGCACTCTCAGCTTGTCGTCGGCGACGACGAGCTGATCGAGCCGCAGCGCGGAGATACGACCGATCTCCTCGATCGCGCGCCGCGTCTCTGTCTTGGCGATATTGCGCAACCGCGTCTCGAAGTCGCGCAGCACGGAATCCCTGGTGTGACGGCGCACGCAGACGATGTAGGGGAAGCCGAACTTATCGCGATAGGCATAGTTGACGCGCTCGAACGCGGCGTATTCTGCATCTGAGAGACGGTCGAGGCCGGCGCTGTTCTGCTCGTCGGTCGATTCTGCAGTGAGCCCCGCTGCACGCTGAGTCTTGTTGGCGAGATCAGGATGCGCCCGGATCAGCGCGAGCTGCACGTCGGGCTCGGCAGCCTGGATCGCCGCCATCAGCGCTGAGTGCAACTGGTTGATACCGGCGAACGGCCGCTGCCCGGCAAGTTTCTCCGCAATCCACGGTGAATATTCGACGACGTTGGCGAGGACCGCGACAAAGCCGGCCTGATCAGCAGCATTGAGATCGGCGAGCGAGATTTGCGCCATCGTCCTCACCCGATCTCGAATGCGTCGGCGGCAAGATGCGCATGCTTGTCGTGCCAGTGCTGCGCGATCTGGAGCCGCGTCGGCACCCAGACGCGATCGTGCTTGCCGATATAGTCGAGGAAGCGGATCAGTCCCGCGGCGCGGCCGGGCCGGCCGGCAAGACGGCAGTGCAGCCCCACCGACATCATCTTCGGCGCGGTCTCGCCCTCGGCATAGAGCACGTCGAAGGCGTCCTTCAGATAGGTGAAGAACTGCTCGCCTTCGGCAAACCCCTGCGGGTTGATGAAGCGCATGTCGTTGGCGTCAAGCGTATAGGGAATGATGAGCTGCTTGCCGTTCGCGCCCTTGACCCAGTAGGGCAGATCGTCGGCATAGGAGTCGCAGAGATAGAGGAAGCCGCCCTCCTCCATCAGGAGGCGGTTGGTGTTGATCGAGGAGCGCCCGGTGTACCAGCCGAGCGGCCGCGAGCCCGTCGCCTCGGTGTGGACGCGAATGGACTCGGCGATCTCGGCACGCTCCTGCGCCTCGATCATGTCCTTGTGCTCGATCCATTTCAGGCTGTGGCTTGCGATGTCCCAGCCTGACTCCTTCATCGCCGCGACAATTTCGGGATTCCGCTTCAGCGCGGTGGCAACGCCGAACACAGTGGTCGGCCACTTCCGCTCGTTGAACATCCGCCACAGCCGCCAGAAGCCGGCGCGCGAGCCATATTCGAACATCGACTCGATATTGGCGTGGCGCTGGCCCGGCCAGGGCTGCGCGCCGAGGACGTCGGACAGAAACGCTTCCGAGGCGCGATCCCCGTGCAAGATGTTGTTCTCGCCGCCTTCCTCGAAGTTGACGACGAACTGCACCGCGACCCGCGCGTTGTCAGGCCATTGCGGATGCGGCGGGTTGCGGCCGTAACCGCGGAGATCGCGCGGGTAGCGAGTATCCGTCACTCAGACTTCCTCGAAGCGGATCGGCAGGGCACCCTTCCAGAGCACGCTCTTGCCGAGGGTCGCAAGATTCTCGAGGCCCGAGGTCAGCGTGATGAAATGGTTGCCGGCGAGCTGGCCCATTTTGCTGGCGAAGTGTACGCCGCCATAGGCGAGCAGGATCTCGGTTTCGCTGATACCGCCGGGATAGAGGATGATCTGACCCGGCGCGGGATAGCTCGTGTGGTTCTCGTAGCCGACGCCGAAATCGAGATCGCCGAGCGGCATCCAGACGCCCTCGCCGCTCCAGCGCACATGGATGATGTGGCTTTCGAACGGCAGCGCCTTGCGGAACGCAGCGACGGTCTTGGGCGCCAGTTGCTCCTCGAAGCGGGCATCGAAGGTGAAGTCGCCGGCGCGGATAACGAGTTTGCTCATCTCATCTCTCTGGATCGGGGGCCAAAGGCCCACGGGGAATTTTCAAGCAAAGAGCATTCCAGAAGGCTTCACGCAAGTGGCGCGGCCCGTCATCTGCGGTCGTAGGACCAGCCGAAAATACCGCTCCGCCGCACCTCCGGCTCGGGCTCGGCGGCGGGCGCGGCCGAAGGGGGCGCCTCCTTCAGTTCCGCCTGTGGCGGAGGTGGAGGCGGCGCCGGCAGATTCTCGCATTTCATGGAGTAGACCAGCTTGCCGTCCGCGGTCCGCCCGATCGGGGCGCAGGGGTCTGGATGCGCTGCCGAGGTCTTTGGCGTGAGCTTCACCTGCGCGGCCGCCGGCGACGCGATCAGGAGAAGGACCAGCAGATATTTCGACATCGTTGTCGCCTGAGAACTCAATTCGCGTCATTGAACCGGATTGCCAGGGGCAAGTCCACCGGCGCTGCGGGCGCGATTGCCGAATATTTGGCCGGGGCCAGAAAATTTGCTCGCCCCAACGTGATGGCCGCGCTTCAGATCGTGAAACCGGCCCGGCTGATATCCGGCAGGGCACATCGCCATGTCAGCCACGACCGCGAACACAGGCGACCTTTTTCTCACAGCCTGAATCGCCGTCACGGGAGAAACAACCATGCGAAAGACCTTTGCCATTCTCGGCGTCACCCTGATTGCCGCCGCCACCATCCAGACCGCCGCCGCGAGCGACCGCCACCACAGAAGCAAGGCACAACCCGCCCCGATCACCCAGTCGGTCCGCGACTCCAACGCGTTCTGGCCGTCGCAGCCGACCACACCCGACTGGCAGCGCTACACCAACGGCGCGCTGTCGGTACCGGCGGGGCGGTGATGCGGGCGTAGAACGCGGTTGCTGCGACGTCTCTCGTGTCCCGGACGCGCTGCAACGCGCAAGCGTTGCTGCGCAGAGCCGGGACCCAGAAAGCGACACGGTACAATGCGGAGAGTAGAACGCGGAGACATGGGCCCCGGCTCTGCAGCGCACCGCAAGAGCGCTGCGCTCGCAATGACGGAAGTGAGGCATCGGCGTCGTCCGCCAATTGTCACTGTCATTCCCCGCGAAAGCGGGGAATCCAGTACGCCGCGGCCTCTCGGCTCAATCACAGCCGTCTCTGGAATGCTAGATCGCCCGGTCAAGCCGGGCGATGACAGCGAGTGCTGCAGACGCACCAATGGCCGACGCGCTGACAGTCGCAGAACCTTTGGCGATGGGCGGGCCGTCGCTCTCGGTCATCGTGTTCATTCCTGTTGCGTCGCGACAGGATAACTCGCTTCCGCTTTTTTGGCGGCATAGCGAACCTTGCCCGGACTTGCCGGTAGGTCAACCGAATGACCCCAACCGGACTTTGGCTGCGGGCCTCACGCATGCGCTACGCGGTTCGGGATGAACCCTGCATGACACGCTTGACCACCATGGCCGCGATCCCCGCGAGCACGGCCTTTGCCTGCGGGGACGCAAGTATGTCGATGATCGGGTTCGACGGTTGGGCTTGCTCGTGAGGCTGGGCATCGCCACTGGCGAGGATATCCCGGAGCTGACCGGGCCTCCCATGCAGATCGGTGAGCACCTCGCCCAGTTCCTTCGGTTCGGGGGCCACTTGTCCCGGTAGCGCCACGCCGCGCGCGGCGGCTCGCTCCTGCAGCATCTTCACGAACGCCGCCCGTTCTTCCGGCGAAAGCTTGCCCAACGCTTCTATCGCTGCCTGCGCGTACTGGTCAGACGGCACGGCGTGTGACACATCACCATACCGTTTGAGAACCTCTTGATCGGAATAACCCTCCGACGGATTTCCTTGTTCGTATCGATCAACGAAATCCCGATACTCTTTCTGGCGTTGCCCACCGCCCAGTAACTCGTCAAGGATACCCATGTACAGCTCCTCCTTGCGTGATTAGCTCAGGCTGCTTGCCACAGACAACCACACGTTTCCCTTGCGCGACATACGAGCGATATCGGCGTTACGCAG
This sequence comes from Bradyrhizobium sp. LA2.1, assembly GCF_040547725.1. NCBI lineage: Bacteria > Pseudomonadati > Pseudomonadota > Alphaproteobacteria > Hyphomicrobiales > Nitrobacteraceae > Bradyrhizobium > Bradyrhizobium sp. LA2.1. Next base: position 26,389 of record NZ_JBEPQI010000024.1, on the reverse strand, counting down.
AAGATACAGGCGAAGAGTGCGGTCGCTCCGATAGTTGCTACTTCCAAGGTAAACCCACGTTGAGAGTATTGACCTAGGTCAAAGGGTCATGGCGGCCGTGCAAACTGAAAGTTTTGCTTGTGAGGCGTGAGTGGACATTCCACGCGCGTGTCGCAATGATCGCTATTGTCCCTGCTGAAGCTTTGGGTCCGGCCAAATGTGCGGTTTGCGCCAAAACGGGCTGCACTTACGGTCCTCGGATTACGGCATTCGCCACATCGCGCCCGCCGTTTGTCTACCGGTTCGTATTAAATAAAATCGGGAATGCGCGATGGCAAATATTCGCAAGGGTCACCGTCGCGCGGTCCCCGCCAATCCTTTTGCTCTCCACAGGACCCGGTGACCGATGCGGATGGTCGCTCTGCGACGCCCGGCAATCCAGAGGAGCAAAAGATTCGTTTTTACGCCGGAGCAGCTGCCTTCGCCTGATCCGACGCATCAGGTTGCGCGGAGGTCACGTGAACGACTGCTTCCAAGGCTGCACCGAACGACCCGCTTGCTACCAACGCGTTGGAAGCGTTTCCCACCGTTTCTGCGGCTCCCGTTCCCAGCAAAGCGAACAGGATACGGGTTGCGCCAATCCTTTTACTGAGCCCTCGAACGACGTGCTGAATCTTGGCGGTGGACGGCTGACTCAGATAGCAGACGCATACAAGCGCGGTGTTCGCCAATTCGAGCGAAAGCAATTTCGACATTGATGAAGCATCAGCCTTTTCCGCAATTGCCTGAATCCCGCGGTACCGCAGAAGCTGCGCCAGCACAAGCGCCGTCGCCTCATCGAGTCGCCCGGCACCAGGGATGCAAACGACCGAAATAGACGAGGTCGGCGGCTCCGGAATCAAAGCGTGCTCGGAGCCTGCTCGCTCGAAGGTAATGGCAGCTCCGGGGCTTGAGCTTAGATCCGGGGAACTGGGTCCTGTTGCTTCCACGTCATGGCGTGCCCCCAGCTCAGCGACCAATTCTTCCACCGTTGAGACTACCCGATTTAATCGGTCCTGATCGAGGTGACCCAATTGACGGTCGGCCTCCGCGAGTCTCAGGCCTTTCAAGAGGATGTCGTCACAATAATTCTCAAGCGACGAGTCATTCAGGTATTCATGTGCCTGTTCCACCGCTTCAATGGGATCTCCCGCCAGCATTCGTTGATAAGCCAGTTGCGGCGGCGTCAGCGGTGGTCGGTCGCCAAGCATAACGTCAAGAAATTTGAGGCGATCGACATGCCGCCCAAGGACGACGAGACAAATTGTTAAGGGCGTGGCCAACACCAGTCCGACCGGCCCCCAAAGCCACGTCCAGAATGACGCTGACAGGATAATTGCAATCGGGGAAAGACCCGAGCTATGCCCAAAAATCAAGGGTTCGAGGACCTGTCCTGCGAGCAACTCAAGCACGACGAACAATGCCGCCGTAAGTATCAGCATCTGCCAGCCCGTGCCCACCGCCGCCGCGAGAATGAGAGGGAATACCGCAGATATCAATGCACCGATATACGGTACAAATCGCATAATCATCGCGATCAGACCCCATAGCGGAGCCGAGGGGACACCGATGAATTCAAGACCTAAGCCTATTGCAAGACCGAACACGCCATTGAACGCGATCTGGGTAAGAAAGAGCTTGCTCAGACGCTTACCGGCGTCGTCCAGGGCCGCAGTCGTGCGTTGAATATCCGCGGATCCGGCCAGTCGGACAAGCCGATTCCTCAGATCTTCCCGTTGCAGCAGGACAAAGACAACAAAGATCACGACGATCCCTGTCGTCGTTAAAGGTGAAATCAGTGGCTGGATGATTGCGCCAAACGTCGACAGAGCACCAGGATCGGGTTGCCTTACCTCAACGGGTATGGGTATCGGCTTGTCTGAGGGCTGTCTGGTGAGTTCGCCGTCAGTAGGTCGACCGGCCCCATCTCGATTCTGCAACTCTGTCTTCAATTCTTTCAGAACTGTCGACGCCTGCTCCAATGTTCCAGAGCCGCCGCCCATTAAGCCGCGCAGGCTTTCGATCTTGTCACTCAATGTTTGTTGATAGCCTGGCAGCTTGGTGGCGAGCCGGGTCGCCTGCGAAACCATAAGACCGCCTAGACTAAATATGATCGAGAATCCGATGAAGACGACCACCAGCACAGAAATCGTGCGCGGAATTCGCCAGGAACGTAAGCGCATCACGAAGGGCGCCATAACGAAACTCAGGAGAACTGCTAACGCGAAGGGAACAAAAATTTCACGACCGAAATAGAGCGCAGCAATTATCAACGCTGCGACGGCCATATTCGTCAGCACAGTCCCCCGCGGCTGTGCCAATCTCATTTGAGGAGATTTCTCTTCCATGGCGCGTCTTCCATGGCGCGGCTCATTCATCCCATACGTGGGTGAATTCTCCTTCGCGACACCATCCTACACCGAACTAACTTGTTCCGACAGCCCGAGCATGCCGTTCAATGTCGCTAGCTCGTCTCATAGCGCGCGGGTTGACAGCCCGCCGGGTGTTTTACCCCTCGGGCAAACACAGAGCCGCTTAGCCCGGACGGAGCCAACAGGTCGGCGCGAAGCCGCCGCACGATGACACGCTCCGTGCAATCCGGGCTACGGCGAGAACAGGCGCCTAATAAGGCTGATAGTAGCCACGCGAACCGTAATAGGGACCGCCGCCATAATATCCCTGACCGCCATAGTAAGGACCCGGGCCGTCATAATAGCGATTCTCGTAGTACTCCTGGCGCCGGCTCTCTGCGATCGCACCTCCGATCAGACCTGCCGCCACGCCCATGAAGGCAAGCCCTGCAGCATTTGGACCCCGGCGATAGTAGCGGTGGCGGCGGGCGGCGCTGAAATCGGTCGCAACGGATCTGCCAGACGTCGCAGAGTTCGCGCTGACGGTCGGCGAACCGGCCGGCGCCGCAGACGAGGGCGAGACCGAAGCTGTCGCCAGAGCCAGACTCGCAAACGCGGCCAGTGCGGTGTTGCGGCCGAACCTTGAATTTACGGGCCTATCGCTCATCTCGGCGTCCTTTGTTCTTGTCCAAAGTCAAAATATGAAACGATCCACAACGTGCAAACCACTGAAAAGTTTCGTGATCGCGGCAATCTGCCACGCTTCGAACGATTGTAAACCGAACGACCAGATCCAGCTTGAACCACTCAACCTGAGCGGATAATGAACAGCCGCGCCGTTTTTCGGTCGCCGTAAGCGTTTCACGTGAACCAACGCATCAACCGACGCCGTCGGGATCGATGCATTTTCGCAGGTTCAACGTGACTGACGCGTCCTTTTCCTCAAGAGAAATCAGATGATTGCGGTTCGCAAACTGCCGGCGCGCTATGCGCCGATCGTGATGCCATTTGTGCTGTCCATCCTCATGACGGCCGTGGTGTCCGTCATTTCGACGCTCCGGAGCCTCGGCGCGACGCCGGCGTTCCTCGCGACCTGGCCGGGCGCCTGGGCGCTGTCATGGCTCGTCGCCTTTCCCACGCTGCTGATGGTGCTGCCACTGGTCCGACGGATCGTGGCGTGCGTCGTCGCTTCCCCATCTCAACCAGGCCGATAGCCGGCGCGGACGGCGGCACACGAAGCACGCCGTCCCGCTTCCATGCGCCTGCGGGAGTGATCCTACGACAGCGCCCCGAGCACGCCGCGCGTTGCCTTGTCGATCTCCTCGACATAGCGGCGGCGGGCAAACGTCTCGGTGAGGAAGCCGACCACCTTGCGGCTGTCGGTGGAATCGACCACCGCCAGCATCTCGGCTTCCGCTTCGTCGAACACGGCCATCGCCGACTTCACATTCATTTCCGGGATCAGCACGATCTCGGTCAGGCGGGCGAGCTCGATCACCTGGATGTCGTCGGCGATGCTGTCGAGGTCGCTGGAGAACAGGTCGGGCAGCAGGACGAGGCCGACATATTCGTCCGCATTGTTGACGATGACGATGCCGGGCCGCGAGCCCAGCGCGAATTCACCGCGCACGGCGGCGATCGTCGTGGTCGATGGCACCTTGCCGACGTCGGAGCGCATCAGCCGCTCGACCGTGAGGTTGCGCAGCCAGCCGACGTCGTTGGCGCTGCGGATGGTCTCGCCGCGCAGATGCAGGCGCCAGGTCGAGAAGGAATGGCCGAACATGAAGCGGACGCAGATCGAGGTGACGATGCAGCCAGCCAACACCACGGCGGTAACGTCGACATTGCGGGTCATCTCGAGCACGAGGAACGACATGGTCAGGGGACCGCCGACGATGGCGACGCCGAGCGTCGCCATACCCGTCAGCATCGCGACCAGCGGGTCGATCACGAATTCCGGGCTGATGAGCAAAAGAACCGCAGCGAAGAACTTTCCGATCAGGCTGCCGACGAACAGCGAGGCAAAGAACAGACCGCCACGGAACCCCGAGGCGAGCGAGATCAGGCAGGCCGTCACCTTCAAGGCGATGATGATCGCGATAAGGCCGATCGTCATGTCGTGAAAGAGATCGAGCACCATGGCGCCGTGGCCGGCCGCGAGCACCTGCGGCGTGACGATGGCAAAGCTGCCGACGATAAGGCCGCCGATCACCGGGCGCAGCCAGACCGGCAGCCAGACAAACAGGCGCTCGAACATCGAAGACGACCGCATCACGGCGATGCCGACGCCGCTGGTAATGAGCGCAAGCCCGATCAATGCCAGATATTGCTCGACGCCGACCGCGCTGACCTTCGGTATCTCGATAGAGTACGGCGCGCCGCCGAGCCATTGCGCGGTCAGCGCGCCGGCAAGCGAGGCCGCCAGGATCGGCGCGGCGCTGCCGACCGAATAGACGCCGACGATCAGCTCGCAGGCATAGAAGGCGCCGGTGATCGGCGCGCCAAACGCCGCTGCGATCGCAGCGGCGGCGCCGCAACCGACGATCAGGCGCAAATCGTTGCGGCGGAGATTGAAGAACTTGCCGAGCAGTGAGGCGATGCCCGAGCCGATCTGGGTGTAGCCGGCCTCGAGGCCGACCGAGGCGCCGCAGCCGTTCGAGATCAGCGTCTGGCTCGACACCACCATGCTGTCGCGCATCGACAGATTGCCGCCGCGCAGCGCGTTCGCCTCGATCGGGTCGACCGCGTTGGAGATCTTCAGCCGCCGTCGCCACCATTCCATGATACCGAGCGCCAGTCCGCCGAGCGCGGGCGCGAGCAGGGCCGCCCAGGGGCTGACCCGGGCGTGGGCGGATAGGCGAACGTCGACGGGAATGCCGTAGATCACCATATGGGCAATCTGCGCGATCTCGGCCATCAGCGTCACGATGGCGCCGGTAAGCGTGCCGATCACGAGCGCCAGCGGGATCAGGTAGAACTCGTTGCTGCGCAAGAGCGCGCGCAGGCGAACCATGACGCGGTTCGATCCCTTGCGATCGGCGATGTGTCTGATCCGCGCGAACACCTTTTTGCCCGCCCTACCCTTCCGACATGCCGTAACCGGCCATGCGCTGGCTGACCCGTTCGATCTCGGCACTCGACAGCAGCGGCGGTTTTCCGATCTGGAGGCAGCCGTGATACTGCCGCGCCAGCGTCTCGACCTCGACGGCGAGCCACATCGCCTTGTCCAGCGTCTTGCCGACCGCGATCATGCCGTGATGGTCGAGCAGGCAGGCGAGCCGGCCCTCCAGCGCCCGCAGCGCATGCTCGGACAGCTCCGCCGTTCCGAAGGTGGCATAGGGTGCGCAACGGATACTGTCACCGCCGGCGGCTGCGATCATGTAGTGCACGGGCGGAATCTCCATGCCCATGATCGCCAGGATGGTGCAATAGGTCGGATGAGCGTGGACGACGGCGTTGACGTCGGGCCGCGATTTCAGGATGTCGCGGTGGAAGCGCCATTCACTGGAGGGCTTCTGACCGGGGGCATGGGAGCCGTCCATCGCCATGAACACGATCTGGTCGGGCGTCATGGCGTCATACGGCACGCTGGTCGGCGTGACCAGAAGCCCGTCCACATGCCGGACGCTGATATTGCCCGAGGTGCCCTGGTTGATGCCGAGCGCGTTCATGCGGCGGCACGCGTCGATGATGGCCTGTCTCTTTGCGAGCTCGTCCGCTGTCATCGACATCCCGATTTCATCTCGACTTTTTGGCGATGGGCGTTTGTTAGACCGGGAGTACGTCAAAGCTATATGGCAGTGCAAGAGAAAGCGGCCGGGATTGGCCGCTGCCTTGCCGGCTGTACCGTTACATCAAGAAACCAGTTGTAAAATCAGTATATTAGCAGATTGTCGCAGGTTTACGAAAAGCTCGCCCGGACGGCCGCAATTCCGTTGATCACGAACTGCACCGAATAGGCCGCGAGCAGCATGCCGAGCACGCGTGAGAGCACGGCATTTCCGGTCCGCCCGAGGGTGCGCGCGATCAGGCTCGCGGAGACGAAGCACAGCATGCAGAGCAGGCAGACGGAGACGACGACCGCGATGATAATCGCGAGCTTGGCCCCATAGCCGGCATTGCCCGTCAGCAGCAGAGTGGTCGCGATCGCGCCGGGACCGGCCATCATCGGGATGGCCAAGGGAAACACCGCGACGTCGGAGGCGTGCTCCGAGGTCGCCTTGTCGGCCTCGCGCGCCTCGCGATGCGGACGGTCGCCGAAGATCATCTGGTAGGAGACACCGAACAGCAGCAGTCCGCCGGCGATCTGGAAGGCGGGGATGCCGATCCCGAGTTGGCGCAGCAGCCAGTTTCCGGCCAGCGAGATCACCACCAGGATCGAGGCCGCGATCAGCGGCGCGCGCAGCGCGATCGTGCGCTTGACCTTGTCGGGCATGCCTCCGGTCGCGGCCAGGAAGGCCGGTGCAAGGCCGACGGGATCGACCACCAGCAGCAGCGTCACGAAGGCGGACAGGGCGAAGTCGAGCATGCGGGTGGGTCTCACGCGAGGTGCAGCCGCAATCCATAACCGCTGGAGGAGGCCTTCGCGAGGAACATTTGCCCTCGCAGAGTCTTGGTCGCGCGAGGATTGAGGAGGGCATCGCCCTTCCCGTGTCGCCTCAAGAGGAGGATTTATGGCTAAACGAGCGAAGAAACGTGCGAACGCGAAAAAGACCGCGGCGCGCCGTCCGCGTCAGGCACCGAAGATGTTGAGCGACCTGTTCCTGGAGACGCTGAAGGACATCTATTACGCCGAGAACAAGATCATCAAGACGCTGCCGAAGATGGCCAAGGCCGCGCATTCAAAGGACCTTGCCGCCGCCTTCAACAAGCATCTGCGCGAGACGCAGGGCCAGGTCAAACGGCTCGACCAGATCTTCAAGATGCTGGGCAAGCCGGCCCGCGGAAAGCCCTGCGAAGCGATCAACGGCATCACCGACGAGGGCGCCGAGATCATGAAGGATTTCAAGAACGCCCCTGCCCTCGACGCCGGCCTGCTCGCGGCCGCTCAGGCCGTCGAGCACTACGAGATCTCCCGCTACGGCACGCTGCGCACCTGGGCCGAGGAGCTCGGCATGCCGGACGCGGCAAGGCTGCTCCAGGAGACGCTGGACGAGGAAGAGGCGACCGATCACACGCTGACCGAGCTTGCGACCTCGGTCATCAACCTCGAAGCGGAAGAGGAGTACCGCGCCGCGGCCTGATCGGCGCGACGCGCCCTACTGTTGCCTTCGATGCCGCGGAATATCCCCGCGGCGTCGAAGCGTGCGACGACAAGGGCCTCTTCCGGTTGGAGAGGCCAGGCATGCTCCAAACGCGCCATGCTGGAATTTTGGGGAACCGTCCCCATATGCTCGTTTTCCAACCGCAGCGCCTTCCCCGAGTTTTGCCATGCAACCCAAAAATCCCCTCGACTGGATGCTGTCCGAAGCCCTGGACTCGCTGACCCGCGCCGAACGGCTGCGGCAGCAGTTCGGCCGCCAGGAAGCCTGCTGGGAGCCGCCGATCGACGTGCTCGAAACCGAGCATGAGCTTCTCATCCTGGTCGCGCTTCCCGGCGTCAATCCTGACAATGTCGAGACGGTGATCCATGACGGCGTGCTCGTCATCTCCGGCCAGCGCACGCTGCCGCCGGAGCTTCGCAACGCCCGCATCCACCGGCTCGAGCTGCCGCAGGGCCGCTTCGAGCGGCGCATCGCGCTTCCCGTCGGCCGCTACGCCATCAGCCGCTTCGTGATGGACGGCTGCGTCGCGCTGCGCCTCGCCAAATCCTGAGGTCGATCATGGCCACCGAACAGATGAATACCGCACAAACCAATTCCCAAAATAATCCCGACGTGAAGATTCCCGAAGACGCGCTGATCGTCATCCCGGTGCGCGAGATGGTGCTGTTTCCCGGCGCCATCGCGCCGATCGCGATCGGCCGGGCGAAGTCCATCGCCGCCGCGCAGCAGGCGCTGCGCGAGCAGCGGCCGGTCGGCATCGTCCTGCAGCGCAGCCCCGAGATCGAGGAGCCCGGACCTGACGATCTCTACCGGGTCGCGACCATCGCCAACATCGTGCGCTACATCACCGCGCCCGACGGCACCCATCACATCGTCTGCCAGGGCGTGCAGCGCGCCCGCATCCTCGACTTCCTGCCGGGAACGCCGTTCCTGGCCGCGCGTTTCCAGCAGATCCCCGAGCCGACTACGAGCTCGCCCGAGATCGAGGCGCGCGCGCTGAACCTGCAGCGCCAGGCCATCGAGGCGGTCGAGCTGCTGCCGCAGGCGCCGCCCGAGCTGGTCGCAATGTTCCAGAGCACCACCGCGCCCGGCGCGCTGGCCGACCTGGCGACCTCGTTCATGGACATCAAGCCGCAGGACAAGCAGGAGGTGCTGGAGACCATCGACTTCGCCTTGCGCGTCGAGAAGGTGTCGAAGCACCTGGCCGAACGGCTGGAGGTGCTGCGTATCTCCAACGAGATCGGCCAGAAGACCAAGGCCTCCTTCGACGAGCGGCAGCGCGAGGCGATCCTGCGCGAGCAGATGGCGACCATTCAGCGCCAGCTCGGCGAAGGCGACGGCAAGGCGGCCGAGGTTGCCGAGCTGAGCGCTGCCATCGCCAAGGCCAACATGCCGCCGGAAGCGGAGGCGCACGCCAAGAAGGAGCTGCGCCGCTACGAGCGCATGCCGGAGGCTGCCGGTGAGTCCGGCATGGTCCGCACGTATCTCGATTGGCTGATCGAGCTGCCTTGGGCGCTGCCCGCGGAGAAGCCGATCGACATCAAGGAAGCGCGTCGCATCCTCGACGCTGATCACTTTGGCCTGGAGAAGATCAAGGGCCGGATCATTGAATATCTGGCGGTGCGCAAGCTCGCTCCGCATGGCAAGGCGCCGATCCTGTGCTTCGTCGGCCCGCCCGGCGTCGGCAAGACCTCGCTCGGTCAGTCCATCGCACGGGCGATGAATCGCCCCTTCGTGCGCGTCAGCCTCGGCGGCGTGCATGACGAGGCCGAGATCCGCGGTCACCGGCGCACCTATATCGGCGCGCTGCCCGGCAACATCATCCAGGGCATCAAGAAGGCCGGCACGCGGAACTGCGTCATGATGCTGGACGAGATCGACAAGATGGGCCGTGGTGTGCAGGGCGATCCCTCGGCCGCCATGCTGGAGGTGCTCGACCCCGAGCAGAACGGGACGTTCCGGGACAACTACCTGGCCGTGCCGTTCGACCTGTCACGCGTGGTGTTCATCGCGACCGCCAACATGCTGGACCAGATTCCAGGTCCGCTGCTGGATCGCATGGAGCTGATCAGCCTCGCCGGCTACACCGAGGAGGAGAAGCTGGAGATCGCGCACCGCTACCTGGTGCGGCGTCAGCTCGAGGCCAACGGTCTGACGGCCGAGCAGGCCGAGATCGAGCCGGAGGCGCTGAAGCTGGTCGTCAAGGGCTACACCCGCGAAGCCGGCGTGCGCAACCTCGAGCGCGAGATCGGCAAGGTATTCCGCCATGTCGCGGTGCAAATCGCCGAGGGCACGGCTGCCAAGGTCGTGGTGAGCCCGAAGGACATCGCCACCGTGCTCGGCCAGCCGCGCTTCGAGGGCGAGATTGCGCAGCGCACCAGCATTCCGGGCGTCGCCACCGGGCTCGCCTGGACGCCGGTCGGCGGTGACATCCTGTTCATCGAGGCCTCGCGCGTGCCCGGCCGGGGCGGCATGATCCTGACCGGCCAGCTCGGCGACGTCATGCGCGAGAGCGTGCAAGCTGCGATGACGCTGGTGAAGAGCAAAGCCTCGCAGCTCGGCATCGATCCGTCGGTGTTCGAGAAGAGCGACATCCACGTTCACGTGCCGGCGGGCGCAACTCCGAAGGACGGACCGAGCGCGGGCGTTGCGATGTTTACGGCGTTGACGTCGCTGCTCACCAATCGCACGGTGCGCAGCGACACCGCGATGACCGGCGAGATCTCGCTGCGCGGTCTGGTGCTGCCGGTCGGCGGCATCAAGGAGAAGGTGGTGGCTGCGGCCGCCGCCGGACTGAAGCGGGTGATGCTGCCGGCGCGCAACAAGCGGGACTACGACGACATCCCGAAGAGCGCGCGGGACAACCTCGAATTCATCTGGCTGGAGCGCGTCGACGAGGCCATCGCCGCAGCGCTCGAGCCGGCTGATGCCAAGGTCGAAGCGGCGGAGTGAAGACGATGAAGAAACTGCTGGAAAAAGCGAGGCGATCGCGGAGGACGCAGCGGCTGCGTCAGCTGCTCGATCGTGCGATCGACCGGGTTCGCGATGCGCTGGCGGCACCGGGGCCGCGGCTTCAGCCCGTTCCGGTCCGGGTGAAGCGCCGCAAGGGTTGAGCCCTCCGTCTCAAGCCCTCGCGGCAGCCCCAAACAAAAGGCCCCCTCCTAGCCGAGGGGGCCTTTGCGTTGTTAGCCCACCGCGTCCTTGGCGGCCTTGACCGGGCGGGCGCGGACGATCTTCCGGGCCGGCTTGGCCTTGAACATCATCTCTTCACCCGTGAACGGGTTGGTACCCTTGCGCGCCTTGGTCGCGGGCTTCTTGATGACCACGAACTTGGCGAAGCCCGGCACCAGGAACAGGCCGTTCTTCTTGAGCTCCTTGTGACCGACGTCGGTCAGCGTCTCCATGACGCTCTTGACGTCGCGCTTGGAAAGCTCGGTGGCGGTCGCAATCTTTTCGATCAGCTGCGATTTGGACATTTGGGTTGGCATCGTGTCTCCTCTGATTCGTTGCCGGTTGCATATTAGACCAACCGTTGAAGGCCCAGAGCCTTCTGCACAGTTTTGTCGCGATTTTACGGGCTTTTTTGGCCCTCTGAGGCAAAAAACCCTGCTTTTCAGCGGCTTCCAGAGCGGAAGGAGCCTCCGGCAGCGGTTTTTGCCTTGTTTCAAAGGCCCGCACGCCGCCTTGCTAAAGCTGATTCGCTGCTTTCGACAAGCGACGACCGGCCTCTTTGTGAGAGGCCGGTCGCGATTCACCCTGAAAAATAAGGCTAGACGCGCTCGATGATGACCGCGGGAGCCATGCCGCCGGCGGCGCACATGGTGACGAGACCGCGCTTCAGGTCGCGCCGTTCGAGCTCGTCGAGCACGGTGCCGATCAGGATCGCGCCGGTGGCGCCGATGGGATGGCCGAGTGCGATCGAGCCGCCATTGACGTTGACCTTGGCGCGGTCGAGCTTGAGGTCACGGATGTACTTTTCCGCCACCACCGCAAAGGCCTCGTTGATCTCGAACAGGTCGATGTCGTCGATGGAGAGCCCCGCCTTCGCCAGCACCTTGCGCGTGGCCGGCACCGGCGCGTTCAGCATCAGGGTCGGCGAGTCCCCCATGTTGGCCATCGCGACGACGCGAGCGCGCGGCTTCAGGCCGTGCGCGCTGGCATAAGCGGGCGATGCGAGCAATATCGCGGCGGCACCGTCGACGACGCCGGACGAATTGCCGGCGTGATGCATGAAGTCGATGTTGAGGTCCGGATATTTCTGCAGGATGAGGCCGCGATAGGTCGTGCCCTTGTCGTCGAGCGCATAGTCGGCGATCGCAGGGAATGCGGGCTTCAATGCGCTCAGCCCTTCCATCGTGGTCTGCGGCCGCGGATACTCTTCATGGTCGAGCGCGAGGCTGCCGTCCTCGCGATGCACGGACACGAGGCTCTTCTTGAAGTGGCCGCCGGCAATCGCTTGCGCTGCGCGCTTCTGGCTTTCGAGACCGAGCGCGTCGACGTCGCTTCGCGTGATGCCTTCCAGCGTCGCGATCGCGTCGGCGCAGACGCCCTGATGCGACTGCGGATGCCGCGCACGCAGGCGCAGATTGCCGCTGTCCATCATCATCGGACCGCCGCCGCGGCGTCCTTCCATCGACATCATCTCGCAGCCGCCGGCGATGACGACGTCTTCGGTGCCCGACATGATCGAGGCCGCCGCCATGTTGACGCTGGTGATGCCGCTTCCGCAGAAGCGGTCCAGCGTCACCGCGCTGGCGCGCACGTCGTAGCCGGCATCGAGCGCCGACATGCGGCCGAGGTCGCCGCTTTGGGTCGCGACCTGCGCGCTGCAGCCCCAGACGATGTCGTCGACATCGGCGGTGTCGATGCCGGTGCGATCGGCGAGCGCGCGCAGCACGGTCGCGCCGAGCTGCTGCGGATGAATGCCCGAGAGTGCTCCCTTGCCGGCCTTGCCGACGCCCCGCGGGGTCCGGCAGGCATCGATGATCAGCGCGTCAGCCATTGGCGTTGTCCTCTTGTTTATGGGTGTTGATGTCGTTTCTGAATAAGGGGAAGAGTGGAGTCAACGTGCGGTGCCGCGCGGCCTCCTTGCAAAAAGCTGAAAAACAACCCCATGCACAGTAGAAGCGCGGGTTCCGCATGGGGCGCGGTGATACCGGTGAAGCGATTGGCCTGTCAGGCTAAACGGCCGTGGCCGCGCGATCTTGCGTCACCTCGCCCCGCCTGCGGGAAGAGGTCGGATTTTACGCGCGGCGGAAAATCCGGGAGAGGGAGAGAAAGCTACGCCCCCGCCGCGTTCTTCGCGATCACGTTGCGGTAGAAGGTCGCGCTGAGCTTCGGCGTGCGCACCTGCGTGTCGAAATTGACGTGATAGAGCCCGAAACGCTTGTTGAGCCCGAACACCCATTCAAAGTTGTCCAGCAGGCTCCAGAGGAAGTAGCCGCGCACCGGCACGCCCTCCGCGGTCGCGCGCTGGAGCTGCGCGAGATAGTTGCGCAGGTACATGATGCGGTCGGTATCGTAGATCTTGCCGTCGGGCGTCACCACGTCGTCGCCGGAGGTGCCGTTCTCGCTGATGTAGATCGCATCCGTCTTCCAGATCTTTGCGGCCAGCTTCGGCACCCAGTAGATCGTCTCCGGCGCGACGCGGAGCCAGTTCGAGTTCATGTGCGGGAACGATTTCGGGATCGGCAGCGGCATGAAGCCCGCGCCCTGGTCGGACGGCACCACATAGTTCTGCGGCGCGTAGATGTTGAGGCCGAGGAAGTCGACCGGCGAGGAGATGATCTTCAGCTCGGCGTCGGTGTATTTCGGCGCATCGGCGCCCGCGTATTTCAGGAAGGCGTCGGTATACCGGCCGGTCATGATGACGTTGAGATAACCGGCATTCATCTCGCGTAGCGCGATCTCGGCCGCACGGACATGCTCGGGCGTGTCGATTGCGGGAACGCAGACGTCGATATTCTCGGCCGGCCCGACCCTGGTGCCGGGGCGGCCGTGCGCCCGCACCGCCTGCACCGCGAGCCCGTGCGCGAGCGCGCTGTTATGCCTGACCTGGTTGACCTCCGCTTGCGGCAGCGTCACGCCGGGCGCGTCGATGCCGAGGCCATAACCGAACTGGACGAAACGTCCGCTCTCGTTCAGCGTGAACACGTTCTTGACGCGATCGGTCAGGCGCTCGGCGACATAGCCCGCATAGTCGCCAAAGATCTTGCACGTCTCGGTCGAGCGCCAGCCGCCGAAGCGATCCTGGAGCGACTGCGGCAGGTCCCAGTGATAAAGCGTCAGCCACGGCTCTATGCCGTTCCTGAGGAGCTCGTCGACGAGACGATCGTAGAAGTCGAGCCCCTTCGGGTTCGGCTTGCCGTCGCCGTCCGGAAACACCCGCGGCCATGCCACCGAGAAGCGGTAGGCCTTGCAGCCGAGCTCCTTGATGAGCGCGATGTCTTCCTTGTAGCGCTGATAATGCTCGACGGCGCGATCGCCGGTGGTGCCGTCCTCGATCTTGCCGGGGATGCGCACGAACTTGTCCCAGATCGAAGCCCCCCGCCCGTCGACGTCGACCGCACCCTCGACCTGATAGGACGAGGTCGCCGTGCCCCAGACAAAGCCCGCCGGAAAGCCATCCATGCCGCGCGGCGCCGGTGCCGGCTTAACCTCGGCGGCCTCCAGCGGATTTGCGATACCGGCTGCGGACAATCCCGCCAGCTTGGCAAACTGGCGACGCGAGACCTTGTCCGACATTGATACTGCCCCTTCAGACGATTGTTGCGGCGGCACAATGGCGTGTCGGAAGCGGCTTGAAAAGCGGGAGTTCCGGGACTTGCGGATGCAAAAATGCAGAAGAACGCCCCCGGATCTACCCCCTGCCCTTATTTTTGCCTTTCAGGCCCTGAGCCGCATCGAAGCACGCCAGCAGCGAATTGATCACAGCTCGCGAGCCCAGACCATCCACCACGAAGTCGCGGTCCTTGCCGTTGGGCGGTATGATCTTCAGCTTCGCGCTGCGCCCCAAGATCCTGTAGGCCGTGGCCGGAGGAACTGGAAACGAGACGGTGTCCTTGCTCAGCAAAACGCCGAGCAGCTTTCCCGAGACGAGAAGTTTTCCGTCCTCGTCATAGGACAGGCCCATCATGTCGATCTTGTCCGCCTTGTCGGTCGCCGGATAATTCCATTCGGCATTCCTGACGCCCAGGAAAACGCCAATGACCTTGTTCGAAAAGTCCTTTGTTACAGAAAAGCTGGAGCCGTTCTGCATCTTAAGGCCCGCCGAGCACATGACGTCCAGATCGTCTGTCCCCCGAACCGTCCACCCTTCCGGGACGTTCTTGTTGTCACGATAGAACTCGCCCGCATGGGCCGGAAGGCACGACACCAGCAACAGAACCGCAAAGAAGAGACGCATCATCAGCCCTTGGAAACTACCTTGAGAATGCCGCGATCGCACGATCGTCGAGAAGCTTCTGGCCTCGGGCCAGGCACATCTGCAGCTTGTCGGCAGCCGCATCGCCGTTCTTGATGAAGGCGAGGTTTTGCGCCCCCTCCAGTGAACGTAGCGAGGTTCTCAGGGTCGTGACCTGTCTCAGGATGTCGACAGGAATGTCCCGGCGAACGGGCACAACCAGGATGTTGGCCTTGTCGAACACACCCGACACTTTTACGTCTCTGATGACGATGCCATCGCGAAGGCCCTCAATCTGCAGATCGACGTCGTGCGGGAATTTCAACTCGTTGAAATTCCACTTGGGCTCTCGAACCGCAATGAAGGTGTAGTCGTCGGTAAGATCGAAGAAGAACGAGATTGAAAGCCCGCCATCCCCGGACGCCGTGGCGGAGCAGACGATCTTGTCGTCCTCACCCAACTTCACGGAGTTGAATATCTCCTGGCCCCCAGTGCCAAGGCCGACGATATTCCAACCGCCCGCGAACACATCGAAGAAGTCCTTGGCCGCCGCTGGACCAGCCAGGACAAGCAAAAATAAAGTACAAAATATGCGCCTCACCCAAATCTCCTGCCCGGCAAGCCCGCCGCCTCGCGGCCCACAAGAATACAGCAGGCCCGCACCTTTCTTCTCGCGCTCTTGCGCGGCTGCAAGATGAAACTCATTCGTACGCACACGACTAACGTCTAGTGCTCGCCTGACCACGAGCCGTGAGCGTCTATTGATCTCGCCACTTGATTGCGATTGTATCCAATCGGGGTATCGGGGTCGGGTTATGCTTGAAATGTCAGGTTGCGCTGCCGTGCGCCTCGTCGCACGGCTGCTGCGTTGCAAACAAGACGTCAGCACAGCGTACTTTTCTTCATCACCGCCTCACTGCACCCCTGCCAATGCGACCGGGACCGACGAAGCGGTGTCCAAGCTACTTTTCCGACCAATGGTTCTATTGTCCTGGCTGGCGATCGCTTCGCTGCCTGCGTCTGCCCAATTGCAGCCGGACAAGAAAGTCGCGTCCGTGGGAAAGTGGAGTGTATCGACCGCTCTGCATGGCTCCGGCTGCGTAGCTCGCACGGAGTACGGAGATGGTTATGAGCTGTCCGTCAGCGGCGAACGCATCGACGATCTGACACTCTTGATCACCGTCAATTCAAGATCGTTTTCGACCAAGCTGGATGGAACAGAGGAAAAGGCGTCCTCAATCGAGATCGTTCTCGCCAACTACCGACGGGGCAACGTCAGTCCCTATGGATACAGGGGGACGCCCGGCGTTGTCCTGAAGGCGGATCAAGCCTTTCTCGGCAGCTTTGTCGCTTCGGAGAAGATCAAGGTCACGGAGCTTGGACGTGAGAAAGTGTCCATCGACCTGGAAAATCCCGGGCAGGTGATAGACGCTCTGCGAGCTTGCCTCAGGACCGGCACAGCACCATCAGCGCGAACACCCGCTGCGTCAGTTCAAGCTCTGGAAGGCAAGTGGTATTTCGACAATCAAGGCGTCTGCAAGGGCAGACCGGGCGAGACCGAAGGCCTGTTGACCTTCCATGGCATGACGTTTCTGGGCTACGAGAACAATTGCAGGATTCAAACCGCGAAGCCGAACGGCCGTCGTCTCGCACTAGGCATGATCTGCAACGGTGAGGGAATGCAGGAACGATCGTCCGAAATCATCGAATTTCTGGACGATAGAACGATCCGGCGCTCCTCCAGGGATGGCGCAAGGACGTACACGTCCGTTCACAAGCGTTGTCCCGAGTGATTGCGAGCCCGGCTGCGGACATCCCGTCAACCTGGCGACGCGAAGCCTTGTCCGACATGATGCTTCTCCGCTTGTAACTTGTTGCAGGCGCACAATAGCAAGTCGCGGGCCCGTTTGAGAAGCGGAGGCTGGGGATGAGGATGCAAAGATGGGACGCACTGTCTCCTTCGGATTATGGGAGGTTAGGGTAGACTAGCAGAGAGGTGAGGCTGGGCCGAAAAGCAAGAGCTGAGTTACAGCAAAATCCTCGAATACCGATCAGCACTAGCCGAAGTTCGCTCTCTCTGGTTGAATGGGTCGGATTTTTGTCGACCAAACCGGGGGAAGGCAGCACGTACTCGTGCGCAACCTATCGGATGGACCGAACGTACTTGCAGCTTCATTCCGAGCTGTCTTGTACTTCTTTCAAGGTGGGGTGCGGAGGAAATGGCGAATCAAGACTTCTTCAGACTAGGAGGAAATCCCACAGACATTGATCAAGATCAGTTTTTTTTGCTCACAACGAAGCGCGGTACGATTTCCTCAAAGATATATCGCCCTCCGACTCTTATAAGCCCGCGCGAGCCTCAACGCGCGCTCGTCGATAATTGTCAGTTCGAGGATTTCAGTTTCTCGAAAACACTCATCGATAACATTGAGTTTAAGAAGTGCACCTTTCTGCGGTGCCTCTTTATCGGAACAAGAATCAAGCGGTGCCGCTTCACGGAATGCTCGTTTATCGATACGAATACTTATCGTATCGAATTCGAGGATACCTACATAAATCCTCTGTCATTTCAGCAGTGTCTGGACCCCAGCAGGTACCAAAACATAGGCGTATATCTTTACCAAGAACTACTCAACAACAGTCGTAGGCAATCGCAACCGGACTTCACTCAAGATGCTCTATTTCTATTCCGACGATGGACGCGATATCAGGAAGTCTACCGCCTTAAGGCCGCCTCTGACTGGAGAACGCGAGCTCGGCTGGCCAAAGCTATCTGCTTAAATTTTGTAGAAGACATCCTGCTTGGCTTCGGCGTACGCGTGGGCAGCTTCTGCCGGACTGCATTAGCCAGCGCTGTATTGTTGGCTTTCGCAAATTACGTATTCGCTCAGGAGCTAGGCTTAAGTCTGGCCGTGAAGGACGGCACAGCCTCCTTTTGGGATGCCCTCTATTTCACAATCATTACGCTTACGACTATCGGCTATGGCGACATTGCTCCGAGCACTCACCTCGGCCGAATCGCGGTCGCAGCGGAAGGAATGCTAGGTTTTCTGCTGTTCGCCATTCTCGCCTCCATGATCTATCGTAAAATCCTTCCTTGAGGGCCAACAGATGATTTCAGTTTGCGTTTTCGGATCGATGGCCCGAGAGCGTTGCGATGACTTGAGTGATCGAGATTTGCTCGTTGTTGCACCGACCGCCGCGGAAGCCGAAAGCCGGGCGAAATGGTGGCGCAATGGCGGGTGGTCGGTTTCTCCGTTTGCGCACCATCAGATAACCTCGATGAGCGAAAGAGGGTCGCTGTTCCTCCAACATCTCAAGCTTGAAGGGATCATCTTGGAGGACGGAGGCGCGTTTCTGAAAGAGGTTTTGGGGTCGTTCAAACCAAAATCGGACTATCGCAGAGAAATGGAAGACAGCGTTTGGCTACTACACTACCTCAATGGCCAGCGCACCGTGGACTGGACTACTTTATGTGGAGCCGACATCACGTACGTGAGCGTGCGCAACATAGCTATTTCGCTACTTGCATCGAGGCGCATTTACGACTTTGCATTCTCGTCCATGTTCCACCGCTTACGCGATTTTGGCCTTCTCTCGGCGAAGGATGTGCAAGCAATAGCTGCGCTCCGCGAGTTAAAATATTGCTATAGAAGCCGCAAACTGGATCTTAGCGGCAACGAGTTGGCATTCAAAAATAGTCTCGCTGCCGCGATGACCCTGGCTTGCAGCGTTTCATCCAACACAATGGGTTTGCAAGAACCACCTTTGGAGGACGGCTATCGCTGGCTGCGATGGCTGGAATTTAATCTAGTCACGCAATGTGACCCGCAACGCCTAGATACCCTGTCTCCGGCCGATCCCCTCGCCCCTGTGTGGCGGTTGATCAAAGAACCACGACACTACCCCGACCGGCCACGCAAATACGATACCACTTGGATGCTCTCAGCCCGCGTTGCATTTCAATCTGCGGTTCGGAGCGGACGACTTCGCCTATAGCCGCATAGCACTAACTTCCCCCGTTTTGCGAGCTGTGCAGTCCGGGCATTACCTAGATGGTCTCGGTGGCCCAAGGCTTTTCAACGCGATTGCGCCAGGGCGCCGGCTCGCTCGATCAGCGCGAACGCTTGGGCAACTTCGGAAGCTTGTCGGGATTGAACGCGGCTACCTGCTCGGTTCGCTCACGCGCGGGCGGCTGCTGTTCCGTGAGAATGAGCGTACCCTGGAGGATCATTCCCGGCATCTGCGCTGCCTTCGCCGTGTAAGTCGCGACCTTGCCGGGGCAGTTTCCCTCGATGTCCAGCGTGAGCTCGTCGTCGATGCCGAAGACCGTTGCACGTCCGTCGGTATGACGCTTCGTCGACACGGTGGCGGTGAAGCGATCTCCATCGACCTTGCAGGAGCCGTGATAGGTCATCAGGCTGTCGCAGCCCCAGATTTGTCCGTCTGCGACATGGACGATCCCGGTACCCTGGTCGAGTGGCGTCTTGTACCACGCCGCGTAGGTGCCGTCCTTCAGCATGGGAGCAGTCTCCCTTGACATTCCCTCGCCAATAATCCGCATGATTAGCGCTAAGAAACGGTTAATCGCGCGGCCCGTGCGAATCCGGTCTGTTCCTTCGCAACTCGGCTTCCAGATCCTCGATGATGCTGTGAAGCAGGCACGCGGCAAGCGGATCGGTGACTTCGCGCTCCAGAAGCCTGTAACGCGCGATCTGGAATTCCTGCTCTCGCAACTGGTGCTCTGTCATCGGACGGGCCCTCCAGCAAACCTACCCGGAAACAGCCAAGTCGTTTCGTTACAATTTTCAGATCATTTGCTATGGTTTCTGATCGGTAAAGGAACGCGGCGCCGAGCAGGTCGCGAGGTTTGCAATGTCGATCGTTCAGAGCTATCGCGCCTTCGCCTACAACAATGCATGGGCGAACCACCGGCTGCTCCGCGCGTGCGCCGAGCTGAGCCAAGGCGAATTTGAGGTCGAGCGGACGGGCTTCTTCCCGAGCCTGCAGCGGACGCTGAACCATATTTATGTCGTTGACCTCTTTTACGTCGATGCACTCGAGGGCGGATGGCTTGGGCCGAAGGCCTGGGAGGATCCGATCCCATTTCCAGCTCTTGCAGGGCTCTCGGAAGCTCAAGCATCGATGGACCGCCGCTTCATCGGCGTCTGCGATGCCCTGACACCCGCCTCGTTGAACGAAGACGTGCGGATCAATCGAGGTCCCAGTGTCCAGATAGAGCGACGCGACCGGCTGCTGATGCATCTCATTCAGCATCAAATTCACCACCGTGGGCAGGCGCATATGATGTTATCGGGAACGCGCATCAAGCCGCCGCAGCTCGACGAGTTCTTTTCGGCCGCCGAAGCGCCGTTGAGGGCATCCGAGTTTGCCGATCTGGGCTGGACGGAGGAAACGGTTTGGGGGCCGCCCAACTCCTAGGTCGCCTATGGCTTATCAGCCCTCTCCCACAAGAAGGGGGAGAGGGCAAAACCTGCGCCGGTGCCCGACGCTAGTGGCTCAACGGAGCCACACTCAGAACGTCATCCGCATGCCCGCATAGAACGCGCGCGGCCTTGCCGGGCTCAGCGATCGCGGGTCGGTGAATTGCGCACCGCCATTGGTGAAGTTGGGCAAGGCTTCCCTATCGAAGAAGGTGCCAAGGGTCGAGTAGCGGTTGTCGAAGATGTTGGCGACGCGACCGTAAATCTGCAGGTTCTTGGTGATCTGGTAAGAGGTGTGGAGATTGAACACCGCGTAGGACGGCAACTGCGGAAACTGGTTGGACTCGTCGCCGACGAAATACTGGCTCGAGACAAAGAGCGCGTCACCCCCGACCTTCCAGACATCGGTGACCGCATATTCGATGCTCGCCTTAATAAGGTGGCTAGGGAGGCGCGGAATGTGATTGCCCGGCAAGACCTGGATGTTGCCGGCGTCGGCGAACGGGCTCTCTGATCCAAGCGTCAGCGCGTCGAGGAAGCGCGCGTCCAGGAACGCATAGCTCGCTTGGAACTGAAGGACATTCGACTTCAGGCTCACCTCGGCTTCGATACCCTGCCTGCGCGTCCGGCCGACGTTCTGGAAAAAGCCGAAGCCAGTCAGGCCCGGAATTGGGGTCGCGAGGATGTCGTCGTAGTTGGTGGCACGGTAGGCACCGATTTTCCAGCCGAGCGAGCCGATGTTCAATTCCTTGGTGCCGCGGAAGCCCGCTTCGAAGGTCTTGGATACGACTTGCTGCAGTGAGGGGTCAGCGATCAGGAACTGCCCGATGATGCATGGCCTCGCCGGATCGGCGCAGCCGAGCTCGAGTGGCGTGGGCACCCGGTTGGCTTCGGAATAGCCGGCATAGGCAGTCACTTCAGAGGTGATCTTGTAGGTGCCGCCGATGATCGGATTGAACCGATCATAGGTATGATCGCCATTGAGTGCGGTGCCGAGCTGGTCCATCAGCGTGACACGGGCCGCATTGAATCGCCCGCCTGCCGTCACCGCAAAGCGATCGTCCACGTTGAACGTGTCAAGCGCATAGAGCCCGTGATATTGGTTGACGGTGCGAAGCGACACGGGACCAACCGATGTCGGGTCACCGGAGGGACCCAGGAATATGCCGCTACCCGTGACGACATAGTTCGTGCCTATGGTTCCTAATTCAGCGCTGCCGGTGAAGCGCGTGCTGCTGACATCATAGCTCGCGCCAACTACGAAGCGGTTCTCATGACCGAACAGCTGGTCGGTGTTGGTTGCCTGACCGGATACGCCAAACGTGATCGATTTCGTGCTGGTGCGATCGATCTCGCTGAGGATGGCGTCTGGCGCAAAGGTATTGGCGAGCTGAACGCCATTCAGGCCAAAAGCCGGGACCGTATCATTGCCAAAGCACAGGAGCGTTGGATCGGCACATGCCTGGGCGTCGGTCGGGTTTCCGTCCACGGTGCTCTGTTTGAAGCTCCGCACATGCGCCGTGCCCTCAAAGGTCCAGGTCGGCGTCGCCTCCACCTTGCCGGTCAGGTTGAGATAGCCGACCTTGTTGGAGATGGTTTGCGGCGTTGTGTAGGTCGCCCCCCAATATTGCTGGAGCAATTCGGCCGGAACAGTGCTGGGTCCTGCCAGGGAATTGTTGGCGACGCCGCCATTGAGGTGAAACTCGTTGCCTTCGAAGCGATACCCGACATCGCCATAGAAGCGCCGGACATCCGATTGCGAGAAATTGCGGAAACCATTGTCGTGAACGCCTTCGAGCGCTCCGTAGACCGACCAATTATTGTCGACCTGCTTGCCCCATTGTGCGGAGCCCTGGATGCGGCCGAATGAGCCGCCCATGATATCGATCTCGGCCCCTTGATAGTTGAAGCCGTTCTTCATCTGCAGATCGATGGCGCCGCCGAGCGCGTTAAGGCCGTATGCCGGATTGTTAGTTACGACCACTGCCGATCGGATCGCGGCCGTCGGGATCAGATCCCAATTAACAGTGTCGGAAAACGCCTCGTTGATGCGTACGCCGTTCTGGTAGACGGCGAGGCCCTGCGGCGTGCCAGCCAGAGGTGAAGCGACGAAGCCGCGAAACTGCACATCGGGCTGGAATGGATTGCCGGTCACTTCATTGATGCTGAGACCAGGCACGTACTGCTGCAGGGCAACGGCGATATCCGGCGAGGCGGTACGCCTGATCTGGCTGGCATCGACCGCATTGATCGCGGACGGCACCTTGTCGACATCGAGACCTCGGCCGGTGCCCGGTGAGGTCGGGTAGACGTAAAGGCGCGTCCTGGGGCTGGCGGACGCCGGCGCCCCTACCCGTGCGACCGGCCGCGTTGGCGCACTGCGCCTCACGGCCGACGGCGGTGGCGCCGTGATCTCGACCGCCGGCAGATTCTGGACGTTGGTTTCCTCATCCTGCGCGGCTGCGGCGGGGCCTGCAAGGACCAAGCCCGACACCAGCCCCGTCGACACCGAGGCTATCAACAAACGACGCTTGAACCAAAGAGGCTTGCCCATCCCTGCCTTCCCATCCGTGACCACCGGCTGTTTTGATTTTCGCCGTTTGGTTGAGATGAGTGTATTCGGCGGCAGTGAGTCCGCCAGCCACAAAAGGTCTGGCACTATCCGCACCCGTTTTCCCGACCAAATCGGGAATTTTTCCCGATGCAATCAGGACGCCGCCGTCGGAACCAGCGCCTCCACGGTCAAGCCGCCGTCGCCGGAGACGACGTTGAGCGTGCCGCCCAGCGCCAGAATGCGCTCGCGCATGCCGACGAGGCCGAAGCCGAGCTTCTGGCCCGGCTCCATGCCGCGGCCGTTGTCGCTGACCCGCACGCGCGCATAGCCGCGGCCGCCGGCCTGCTCGACGGGCTCGA
The DNA here is from genome assembly GCF_040547725.1 of Bradyrhizobium sp. LA2.1. Classification (NCBI taxonomy): domain Bacteria; kingdom Pseudomonadati; phylum Pseudomonadota; class Alphaproteobacteria; order Hyphomicrobiales; family Nitrobacteraceae; genus Bradyrhizobium; species Bradyrhizobium sp. LA2.1. The sequence goes on along the minus strand of NZ_JBEPQI010000024.1, from coordinate 2,997 downwards.
TCACGACATTGACCGACGTCGCGCCGGCGTGGCGGAACACGTTGGTGAGCGCCTCCTGCACGATGCGGTAGATGGTGAGGTCGGCCGTCTCGCCGGTGACCCCGAGCGTGGCGGAGATCACGGTTTCGATCGCGACGTCGGGATGCGACTCCCGCCACAGCCGCGAGAGCGATTCCAGCGCCTGGCGCAGGCCGAGCTCGGCAAGGCCGACGGGCCGGAGCCGCTCCAGCACCCGGCGGGTGAACTGCTGGAGCTGGTTGATCTGTTCCAGCAAGGCGCTGCCGTGCTTCCGGACCGAGTCGGCATTCGGCGCGCGCCCGTCCGCGAGCTTCGCCAGCGCGCTCGCATGCGCGCGCAGCGAGAACAGATACGGCCCGAATTCGTCGTGCAGCTCGCGCGCGATCTCCTTGCGCTCGACGTCCTGGAGCGACACCGCACGCTCGGCCAGGAGCCGCTTTTCCTCCACCGCCTCGCCGAGCGCCGCCGCGAGATGATTGAGCTTGCCGCAGATCGCGGCCAGCTCGGGCGCACCGCCCGGCGTGGCGCGCGCGTCATAATGCCCACCCTCGATCGCGGTCATCGTCTGCGTCAACGACTGCAGCGGCGCGAGCGCGCGGCCGACCACCGTCATCATCACCAGGAACAGCGCGAGCGCGATCACCGAGCCGACCTCGAGCTGGGTCACGATGGCGTCCCAGATCTCGGCGATCTCGTCGTCGGGATGCGCGGTGATCACCAGCGAGCCCGGCTTGCCATGGACCGAGACCGGCACGCTCACCGTGGTCTGCTCGGGATGAACCAGGCCGACGAACCAGGCCGGCGGTCCGCGCGCGTCGTCGTCGGCAGGCCGGGGCGGCGTCAGCGGGTTACCGCCGGCGTCCTGAAGCGCGATGCTGACATGGCGCAGGCGGCTCAGATCGCGCGCGATCTGGTTCAACCTGGCATCCGGATCGGGCGCCTCGTTCAGATCCGCAACGATCATCTCGATGAATTCGCGCGCAAGCCGGATCACGCTCTGGTCCTCGGCCTGCACGCGCGGCCCGGCTTCCGCGACCTGGCGGCCGATATTGACGGCGAGCCCCAGCGCCAGCAGCAGCGCCAGCAGAAGGTTGATGCGCGCGCGCAACGATAGATTTTGCCACATTGGTGCCGCCCGTGCCTCGCGAAGGTTGGTCCGCGCCTGTCCGATGACGTTGACAGGGGCGAAGCGCCCGATATCTAATCGAAAGCGTACAGCAATCCCGGCCGGGTTGCATGAGGCGACATGAGACGCGCGCAGCGTTCTTGTTCGGATCATGCGGCGGAAAAGCAGGCCGAGGCTGTCACGGGGAACGCCTATGCGCATTCTGATCGTCGACGATCATCCCATTGTCGCCTCCGGCTGCCGTGCCGTGCTGGCCGACGAGGGCGAGATCGAGATTTTGGAGGCCGCCGACGCCGAGGACGGCGAATGCGTCTTCATTGTCGAGCGCCCCGACCTGTGCATCATCGACATCAACCTGCCGACCGTCTCCGGCTTCGAGCTCGCGCGCCGCATCCTCGAACGCGCGCCCGAGGCCCGCATCATCATGTTCAGCATGAACGACGACCCTGCATTCGCCGCGCGCGCGATCGAGTGCGGGGCCAAGGGCTACGTCTCCAAGACCGGCGACCCCGACGACCTCGTCGAGGCGATCCGCGCCGTCGGGGGCGGCGGCACCTATCTGCCGACCGCGATCGCGCGCAGCATCGCGTTTGCAGGACCGACGCTGGCGCAAAGCCCGCTGTCGAAGCTGAACGCGCGCGAGATGGAAATCCTGCGGCTGCTCAGCGCCGGAAAGAGCCTGTCCGAGATCGCCTGGCTGGTGCAGTCGTCCTACAAGACTGTCGCCAACACCTCCTCGATCATGCGACAGAAGCTCGGCGTGAAGACCTCGGTCGAGCTGGTGCGGCTGGCGATCGACAGCGGCGTCGCCTGACGCACACACCGCCACGAATTCGGTCACACAAGCGTTGCAATCTTGATGTGGTTAGATGCCACGGAGCATAACGGCATGACGATCCAGACTGTCTCGACCAACACATCCTATGGCGGCGTGCAGGGCGTGTACCGCCATGCCAGCCAGGCGACCGGAACCGACATGGTGTTCTCGGTCTATGTTCCCCCACATGCCGCCGGCGCAAAGCTTCCCGTGGTCTGGTATCTCTCCGGCCTCACCTGCACCCATGCCAATGTCACCGAGAAGGGCGAATTCCGCAAAGCCTGCGCCGAGCTCGGCCTGATCTTCGTCGCGCCGGACACCAGTCCTCGCGGGCCCGACGTGCCGGGCGATGCCAACAATGCCTATGATTTCGGCCTCGGCGCCGGCTTCTATGTCGACGCGACGCAAGAGCCGTTCGCGCGCAACTATCGCATGTGGAGCTATGTCACCGACGAGCTGCCCAAGCTCGTGGCGGAGAATTTTCCGGTCGACGCCAAGCGGCAATCGGTGATGGGCCATTCGATGGGCGGCCACGGCGCGCTGACGGTCGCGCTGCGCAATCCGCACCGCTATCGCGCGGCCAGCGCGTTCGCGCCGATCGTGGCGCCTTCGCTCGTGCCCTGGGGCATCAAGGCGCTGACCGGCTATCTCGGACCGAACAAGGAGACTTGGCGCAACCACGACACCGTGGCGCTGATCGAGGACGGCGCGAAATATTCCGGCTTCCTCGTCGACGTCGGCGAGGCCGACAATTTCCTGAAAGAACAGCTCAGGCCCGAGCTGCTCGAGGCCGCCTGCACCAAGGCGGGCATCCCGCTGACGCTGCGGCGGCAGGCGGGATATGACCACAGCTATTATTTCATCTCGACCTTCATGGGCGATCATCTGCACTGGCACGCGGAAAGATTGAAGGGGTGATGACTTCTTCCTTCTCCCCTTGTGGGCCCGTTGCGTTATCGGCTCTTGAGGCTGAAGACGTCAGGAGCGAATGCCTTGGTCCCGGCAATTGCCTGCCAAGATCTGTAGTTGTCGCCCT
>NZ_JBEPQI010000023.1:0-171007 GCF_040547725.1 Bradyrhizobium sp. LA2.1 | reverse complement strand
CATCGTCTGCCATCACAAGGTGTCCACCTATTTTGGTGGACACCTCATGCATCAGAGCACCCAAAAGCAAAAGGTGCAGGGAAATTCGCGCTTACGCTCAAGTGTACGTCCACACGAAATACATGCGAGCGACTCCTAATGAGCTTTTGCAGCTCCGTCGTCACTGTCTTCTGCGTTGAAATCGACAGCTCATCGAACACTTTATCGAGCATCAAGAGTACGGAAGAGAAAATTGGATAAAGCACATCACAATTCTCTAAAATCGAAAGCACTGCGTCGTCCTTGGTCGCAGCATCCAGATATCTAACTGCAGTCACTATCTTCCGGGCCAACGCAGTATGAATTCGGCTCTTTGCCAGTTCGTTCTTCAGGAGTGTCAAGATATCGAATCGCTTGATCTCCTTACTAAGTCGTTCGTAGTCGTCCTTTGCAGTGGCCGAATAGGGATCGAAGCGTAGCGAGAAACGCAACAGCTCCCTTGAACCTTGTTCCGGGGGCTTGAGTTCGCCATCCGCGGCATCTCCATCTAGCTGAGGTCTCAGCGGGTTCGTTGCCCTAAACTCTCCAGCCGACATTATTCTCGTTTTTGACTTCTGGAGAGACAGACCTTGATTGTCAAAAAGCTTCTCAGAAACAAAAATTAGATAGCGATACGCATCCTCTCGTGATTTTGCGAATAGGTGGTAGTCGTCGGCAAATCGAGCGAACGAAATACCGTTTCCAATCATCAAGCGATCGATCTGATTTATAGTTATCTCTGACAAAATGCGCGCCGCGGGACCGCCGATAGGTAGCCCGAAGGATCGAGTGTTCGAAAAGTTACTTAGAAATTGCATAATCCTTCTGGGATAAGGAGTGTCACCCGCGATTTGCTTGAGGGCGTTCTCCAATCGGTGATGACCAAGGCGTGGGTAAAATTCCGAAATATCGCATGCAACGACAAATTCGAATTCTTGGGAGACTCTCTGGGAGTGCTCCATAAATTGAAACCAGCCATATCCGCGATCAAAAAGATCACCTGTCTCAGGATCGATTTGGTGCCGATAGGAAAATACGAGGTTGTCAGATTTCGGGGCGCGTGCATCTTCCATCTTTTGCGACAACGATAGGACGCACGCCAGAAAGTGGGCATTCCATATGGGGTCAATCTGCGTCGCCCAACGAAACCCCGAGTAGGTAACGGGAGTGAGAGAACTCACATTCAGGGGAGAGAAACGGGTAAGGTACTCTTCGAAATTCTCGTCATATTCCACAACGAGGTCGACCAACTGCTCTTGCCTATCGAAGAATGCATGATTTTCGAACGGAAACGGAAAAATGTCCGTATCACCATGTTTGATAATGTTCTGGACGGCCTGCACCGCGGCGCGTCTAAATTCCGACTTACTGACCATTTCAGCTAAGCGCCTTGCAAATATACTTCTAGTTGTATCGCAGAAGACCCCTGCACACGGCAACAGAAAACGCCGGCCAGAATTAGTGTTGATACCAAAGTTGTAATCTTAATTTCGTTCGCCCCCCATGCCCTACTCCCTCGCCATCTTCGACCTCGACGGCACGCTGGCCGACAGCTTTCCGTGGTTCCTGCGCACCATCAACGATGTCGCCGATCGCTTCAATTTTCGTCGCGTCGCGGATGACGAAATCGAAGCGCTGCGGCATGCCTCGTCGCGCGAGATCCTCGCCCGGCTCGAGGTACCGCTGTGGAAGCTGCCGGCGATCGCGCGCCATGCGCGGCGGCTGAAGGCGGAGGCGGCGGCCGAGATTCCGCTGTTTGCGGGCGTCGAGACGATGCTGCGGACGCTGGCCGGGAACGGCGTGCAGCTCGCGCTGGTGACGTCGGATAGCGAAGCCAATGCGCGCGAGAAGCTTGGCGAGTCCGCCGCCCTGTTCGCGCATTTCGACTGCGCGGCGTCGCTGTTCGGCAAGCCCGCGAAATTCCGCCGCGTGATCCGGCGCGCGGGCGTGGAGCCAGGCCGCGTGATCGCGATCGGCGACGAGGTCCGCGATATCGAGGCGGCGCGGGCGGTGGGGATTGCCTGCGGCGCGGTGAGTTGGGGCTACGCTGCGCCGGCGGCGCTGCGGGCGCTTGCGCCCGATCACATGTTCGCGCAGATGGATGAGATCGCAGACGTGGTCTGCCGGATTTCGCTCAAGGCCTGATCCGCAATCGGCACGCCCGGCCCAAGGAGACGGTGATGACACTCTCGGACGCAGCCCGCCTCAAACTGCTGGAGCCGCCGGTCGGCAAGGTGCGCGTGGTGCTCGACACCGACACCTACAACGAGATCGACGATCAATTCGCGCTGGTGCAGATGCTGCTGTCGAAGGACCGGTTCGACGTCGAGGCGATCTACGCCGCGCCGTTCTTCAACACACGCGCCGACAGTCCCGGCCACGGCATGGAGCTGAGCTACCAGGAAATCCTTCGCCTGCTGGAGCGCCTCAACGTCGCGCCGGACGGCCTCGTCCATCGCGGCGTCACCGACTATGTCGGTCCCGGCAAGACGGCGCAGGCGGCCCCCGCCGTCAACGACCTCGTGGCCCGGGCGCGCGCAGGCTCCCCTGACAATCCGCTCTACGTCATTGCGATCGGCGCCATCAGCAACGTCGCCTCGGCGCTGCTGAAGGCCCCCGACATCATCGACCGCGTGGTGGTGGTCTGGCTTGGCGGTCACGCGCTGGAATGGCCGCACACGATCGAGTTCAACCTCAAGCAGGACGTCGGCGGCGCGCAGGTGCTGTTCGACAGCGGCGTGCCGCTCGTGCTCGTGCCATGCAAGGGCGTCACCTCGCACCTTCACAGCACGGTGCCGGAGATCGAGCGCTACGTCGAACCGCATGGCAGCATCGGCGCGTTCCTCGCCATGCGCTTCAAGGACTATTCGCCCGACCATCTGGGTTGGGCCAAGGAGATCTGGGACATGGCGCCGGTCGGCTGGCTGCTGAATCCCGATTGGGCGCCGAGCGTGATCATCCCGGCCCCGGTTCTCACGGATCAGATCACGTGGAGCGTCGACCGCCGGCGGCATCCGATCCGCTACGTGACCTATGTGGATCGCAACCCGATCCTGAAGGACTTTTTCCTGAAGCTGAAGGATTTTGCCGCGCCGAAGGTGCCGTAGGGTGGGCAAAGCGACTTGTCCACCGTAGCTCGAAGAGCGAAGGCGGAAGCGTGCCCACCATTTGGTGCCGAGGCAGCGGAGAGATGGTGGGCACGGCGCGCTGCGCCTTTGCCCACCCTACGCCCCCTACTCCGTCCGCCTGAGAAACGCCCCGAACGCGCGCGGGCCGTCGCCGGTCTTGACCTCGCCGATCACCTTCAGCTCGGTGGCATCGATGATGCTCAATGTGTTGCTCTCCCAGCAGGCGACGATGACGCGCTTGCCGTCGGCGGTCGCATTGATGCCTTCGGGATAGTCGCCGACATTGATCCGCTTCACCGGCTTCAGCGTCGCCAGGTCGAACACGCTGACGGTGCCGCCATACTGGTCGGTGACGAAGCCGCGCCCTTGCGTCAGCGCTACCGCATAGGGACGCATCCCGACCGGCACGCGGCCGATCTCTTGGCTCGCGGCGATGTCGATCACGGAGACGTCGTTGGAGCCGACATTGGCGGTGTAGGCGCGTTTTCCCTCGGCATCGATGGTGACGCCGAACGGACGGGTGCCGACCTTGATGGTCGCCCTGCGCTCACGCGTCGCGGTATCGACCACCGAGACGCTGTCGTCGTCGCGGTCCGCCGAGAGCAGCAGCCTGCCATCAGGCGTCACAGCAAGACCGGACGGGGATGCGCCGACCGCGATGCTGGCCGTGATACTGCGCGAGGCCGTATCGATCACCCGCACCGCCGCCGCATACCAGTCCGCGACGTAGACCGTCTTGCCATCGGGCGTCACGGCAATGCCGAGCGGCCCACCGCCGACCTCGATCCGCCCCGAGACCTGCCGCGTTGCGGCGTCGACCACGGTCACCGCCTTGGCGTCGGGGCTCGTGACATAGGCAAAGCGCCCATCCGCGCTGACGGCCACGCCGGCCGGCTTGCCGCCGATCGGAATGGTCGCAACGCTGCGCGACGTTGCGAGGTCCACGACCATCAAATCGTCGCTGAGCTGGTTGGTGACGAACGCCTCTTCGGCGGACGCGCTGCCAATACTGGCAGCGCAAAGGCTGGCGGCGAGCGCCGCCAGGACCCGCGCCCGCACGGTCAGCTTCCGCTCTCGATCTTCTTCTTCAGCGCTTCGAGGCCGGCCTGATAGAGCCCCTTCACCGCCTTCACCGCGGCCTCGTCGCTCAGCTCAGGCGGCGGATCGTTGTTGGGGAAGCCGCGGTAGAACGCGCCCGCCCATTCCAGCGTCGCGCCCTTGCCGTCGGCGCTCGGCGTCACCGTCAGCGTCGAGGAATAATTGGTGACCGGCAGCACCTTCACGTCCACCTTGGTGATCCGGTAGGAATAGGTCATCGCGGCAGCGTCGAACTTGTAGAGTTCCTCATCGACGGTGGCGCCTCCCGTCAGGGTCAGCCGCCGCGTCGCTTCGATCTCATTGCCCTTTTCGCCCTCGGTCTTGGTAACAGGCGGCAGCCAGCTCATGTCCTGGAAATTGCCGATCGCGGCCCACACCTTGGCCGGCGGCGCATTGATCTCGATGGATTCGCGCACCTTCTGCCGGGTCGGCCCATGCGCCCAGGCCGGGCCAAACGCCGCCGTCAAAGCCACCGCGCCCGCGGCAGTCAGCACCGCGCCCATGACCGTGCGCCGTCCAATCGTCACCCTCATCTCGTTTCCTCATGCGTCTCGTGGATCGTGCGCGACTTGAGGCGCGCTGAGATCATGGTAACGCATTTTGCGGCCGAGGGGAGACCTGTTCATGGCGGCGTTGCGGCGCGCGCTCGCGCGTCCCACAACCCCTTGCGCCGCCCGGCGGGCAAAACACCCAATGGGCGGGTCAACTACACCACGCAGAAATAATTCTCTTTATCCGTATTTCGGATTATCATATAGAAGGCCATCCCACCCTGGGCCGAGGGGCGTTATCGCGATCGTCACGACACGCGGGATGGGGCGTGGTGGACGCAGGCGGCAGCGACGCGAAGGTGGTTTGCAGGGCGGGCAACCGTGAGCGAACGCCGCGCGCACACGACCGGTGCAGCCTGTGTACGGTAAAACCGTGCCGTCCTGGCGCTCGGAGCCTGTGCGCCAAGTCTTGCGGTGATGTGGCGGCCCGACCGGGCGCGCACATCAGTCATCCGCAAGGTGACGGGGGCAATAGCGCATCGCTCCCCGGGGAGAGCTCGGCATAAGCCGTAAAACCACTGCGCAGGGAAGGCCGGATGTTTGGCTTCACCTGTATGCCACTGTGCAAACTTCGTAGCGCAATTTCCGCACAGTGGACCGCGGGTGCCAGCCGGCACCCGGCCTTCCCTGCGCCCTCGGCACTTTTGGGGGAGATGAATACTGCAGAGCTCGGGCAGATCTTGCCACGAGGATGCGAATCCGTGCGTGCGATTTGAATTCGAATGCAAAGCTAGAATCTGCTCGCGTGCCCCGGACGCAGCGCAGCGCTTCCCTGGCGATGCGCAGCATCGTCCAGTGCGGCGGTGCGCTGCAGAGCCGGGGCCCATGCATCAGCGAGCGTGTGACTGCGTGAGTCCCTGCCCTGCGCCGCACCGCTACGCGCTGCAGCGCGTCCGGGACACGAGAAGAGCGAGTGCCGTGGGAGCGCGCCCTCGCCTACTCCGCCAGTGTCGCCTCCACGAACCCGCGCGGATCGTCACAGAATTCGCGCATCACCCGGTAATGATCGGTTTGCTCCACCGTCGTCGGCTCCAGGCCGTATTTGCCCAACCGCAACAGTCTCGCATTTGGATACGCCATCAGCAGAGGCGCATGGGTGGCCATGATGACCTGGCAGATGCGGGAATCGTCCATGCGTCGCAAGAGCTTCAGGAATTCGATCTGACGCGCCGGCGACAGCGCCGATTCCGGCTCGTCGAAGATGAAGATGCCCTGGCGCTGGCAGCGCTCCTCGAAGAAGCGCAGAAAACCTTCGCCATGGGAATGCGACAGGAAGTCGGGGCCGGCCTGGCCGGCATCACGTGCGGCCTTGTCGAGATATCGCGCGACCGAGAAAAAACTCTCGGCGCGAAAAAACCAGCCGTTGGTGATCTTCGGCAGCCAGCTTGCGCGCAAGGCCCTGGAAAGCTGGCCGCCCATCTTCTCCCGCGCTTCGGAATGGTCGACGGGCATGTAGCCCTTGCCTCCACCCGCATCGTCGTAGCCGGCAAGCGCTGCCATACCCTCGAGGATCGTCGACTTCCCTGTGCCATTCTCTCCGACGATGATCGTGATGGCGGCGTCGAAGTTGAGCTCGAAATCATCCGGAAAAATGGGCAGGCAAAACGGATAAGCCTCGCGATCGCGAACTTGCGACGGATCGAGCCAGACCCGCTTCAGATACGGCGCCGGCAGGTTGATCGTGCGATTGCTTCTTCGGCTCATGCCCGGCTTCCAACCCGTTCCGACCCATCTTCCAATAAGAACATATCAGGAACACAATCCTCACGAAAGCTGCATCTGAGAAACAAATGGAAACAAATTGAAATAAACCCGCCATCCGCCACCCGGGTGCGAATTAAGAAAACGTAGCTACGAGACAGTTGCCGGCATGAGGCCGGCTCCCACCTCGCGACCCCGGCAATGATTGACGGACGTCCGGGACCGTAAAGCCGCGAGGAGTGCGCGATGGTATCGACGTATTTCAGTTACAGCTACATCACGCGCAATCTCAAGCAGTCCCTCGCGCGGGTCGAACAGCAAACGGATGTCGCGCGCGAGGAGGCTTACTACAAAGCCAACATCGGCAAGGTGAAGACCGTCGATGATTTCATGAAGGACTATCGCCTGTATCATTATGCGATGAAGGCATATGGCCTGGAAGACATGGCCTACGCCAAGGCTTTCATGAAGAAGGTGCTGGAGAGCGACCTCTCCGACCCAAAGAGCTTCGTCAACAAGTTGGTGGACAAACGCTACCAGGAGTTTGCCGCGGCATTCTCCTTCAATGGCGGTGCGACGCCGGTTGCGCAATCGGAGAACCAAATCGATGAGATGATCGATCTGTACACGGCGACCAAGAAGAGCCAGGTCGATGCACTTGCCGACGACTCGAAATACTACAGCGCCGAAATCGGCAACATCAGCAGTGCAGACCAACTCCTGAACAACGACCGTCTTCGCAACTATGTCTATTCGGCATATGGGATCGATGAAAGCAAGTGGCCGCGTGACACGATAAGTCAGGTCTTGCGCAGCGATCCATCCGATCCCAACAGCTACGTCAACACCACCTTCGCTTCTCAGTTGACCGGCCTCAACGCCCAGCTTGCTCAAGCCAAATCGGATGCCAGCGCCGCTGATTTAAAGATAACCGCTTACAAGGCCCAACTATCGCAGCCGGGCGCCGACGTGAACCAGTTGAACATCCAGATCCTGGTAGAAAAAAGTCACCTGGAGTCATATACGAAAAGCATTTCCAGCCTCGGCGACCAGATATCGACGATTGGCGGGTTTGTAGACTTGGCCGGCGCGTTCGAGTTTTCGTCCGACGGGTCGCTTCCGTCAGGTGTATCCGCCCAGACTGCTGCAAATGTCGCGATCACGAAAACGCGGTTCGACGACAGCAAGGCCGCCGTCTATTCGGCAGCAAGCCCCCTTAACGAAGCCTTTGCAGTCAGGCAATTCAGAACAGCCATCCTCAAGATCAATTCAGTCCAGGCGTTCGTATCAACACCAGCCGTGTATGATTTTGCGCTGGGCGCCGTCGGCCTCGATCCCAAGGGGGTCTCGCAGGCCACGATCAAGGCTGTCCTCGAAAGCGACCTCAGTGACCCCAAGAGCTTCGTCTATACCCTCAAGGACAACCGGTACGTACAGCTTGCACACGCCTTCAACTTCGACGCAAAAGGCAATCTGACGACCCCCTTGGTGGCTCAGGACTCGGCTGAAGTCGTCGAGATTGCGAGGAACTACGTCATTGCAGCGCTGAAACAGGCAAGCCCTCAGCAGCAAGCGGCCGTCCGGGCACAAGCCACGAAAGATGCGACGGCTTATCAAGAGGCCATCGCAGGCATCGACAGCGTTTCCGACCTTCTCGCAAACAGGCCGATGGTCGATTTCATTCTCTTGGCCAAGGGTTTGGAACCCAAGAAGGTCAGCACCGAATTTCTCAAGAAGATCTTCAGCTCCGACCTGAACAACCCAAAGAGCTTCGCGAACACGCAGAGCGATCCTCGCTTTGCCGAAATCGTGGCATCGTTCAACTTCGACAGCAAGGGTAACGTCGCGCGCCTCCCGATGATGGGTCCTCAGAAGAGAGATCAATTCCGGGAAACACAGGCGAACTATCTCCAGCAAAGCCTGGAGCAGCAGCAGGGGGATACGAATCCCGGCGTACGCCTTGCGCTCTATTTCCAGCGAAAGGCGGGAGAAATCACGTCCGCATACGACATCCTTGCCGACAAGGCTCTTTCGGAGGTGTTCAGGACCACCTTCGATTTGCCTGACTCGATGGCCTCGATGCAGATCGATCAGCAAGCCAAGGTCGTGGACAAATTCATGAAGATCAAGGATCTTTCCGATCCGGCGAAGGTTGAAAAACTGTTGAGCCGGTTCTCCGCCATGTATGACGTCAGAAACAGCCAGAGCATCGGCCAGGGTCAATCTCCCTTGCTCAACCTCTTTCAAGGATCGAGCTCAGGCATATCAGGGATAAGCGAATCCACGTTCTTGGCCATCGCCAAGCTGCGTGCTCACTGATGATCGCTCGTCGGTACTAGTCCAACACCTCGAGCACCAGCTCCATGGTCATCAGCACGGGATTATCCCCACGGATCAGACGGCCCTCCGCAATGCCGCCAGTGTAGTCGATCAGGGCAATGTCGAGCGCCGCCTCCGGTGCGCCCGAACTGCCCTGTACGATCGTCCCCGCTGTCACGGCGAGCTCGGTCGCGAACGGCTCGGTCACCCCGCCATGGGTGAAGCGCGCGCCGATGGTCGAACCGACGCCGCCGTGAATCTTCGCGCGTGCGATGCCATGCGCGCGGCAGAACGCTTCGAGGCAGCCGGCAAAATCCTGGTTGGGCCGCAGCCGCAGCGCGAAGGCGCGGCTTGTCGTACGCGCGCCGGTGCTCACGCCGGGCACCGGTCCGAACAGCTTGAAATTGGTCTCGGGATCGGGCTCCGCGGTGAACATCGCACCGTCGATGCCGAACGCCTCGACCTCGAACGGCTCGGCGACAACAGTCTCGTCCGGCAGCATGTGCCCGCCGCTTGCCTTGCCGTCCGCCTCCGTCCAGAGCCCGTGGCAATGAAAGAACGGGGCGCCGTCGCGCATACCGAGCGTCATGCTGCCGAGTTTCGTCCGCGTCACGCCGCTGGGGCGAAAAGTGTCGCTGTAGAACGCCGCGTTCTCACCTGTCTTCGACAGCGCCGGCATCACATATGCGAATGGTCCGAGCGCAGCGCTGCCAAAATTCAGCACGCCACTGGCAAATCCCTCTGCCGCAAAACCACGCCGCGCGGCTTCGAGCAGCGGCAGACCCGCTTCGAGCCTGAACGAGAACGCGCGCCCCCTCGCCTCGACCCATTGCATGCGTTCGGCGACAGGCGCGCCCGGCTGCTTGATACTTCGCATCGCGTATGCTCAGCCTGCCTGTTTGTTGTCGAGATCGAGCAGTCCGCGCGCCTCGAGCTCATCGCGCACCATGCGCTTCGGGATCTTGCCATAGCCGGACTTCGGCAACGCCTCCCAGAAGAAGAATCGCTTCGGCATCTTGTAGCGCGGCACCTTCGGCAGGAGGAACGCAGCCATCTCGGCTTCGCTCACCGGCTTCTCGCCTTCGCGCGCGACGCAGACGGCGACGCCGACCTCGCCCCAGGTCGCATCGGGCACGCCGAGCACGGCAACCTCGCCGACCGCGGGATGCGTCAAGATCTTCTCCTCGATCTCGCGCGGATAGATATTGGAGCCACCGGAGATGTACATGTCGGAGGCCCGTCCCGTGATGTAGACGAACCCTTCCTCGTCCATGTGGCCGAGGTCGCCGGTGCGGAACCAGCCGTCGCGGAACGCCTTGGCATTGGCCTCGGGGTTGTCGTAGTAGCCGGCGAGCACGGCAGGCCCGATCACGCAGATCTCGCCACTCTGGTTGGCGGCCAGCTCGCTGCCCTCGTCGTCCTGGATCGAGACCTGCATGGCCGTGCGCTCGAAGCCGCAGGTGCCGATCTTCGCATAAGGTCCGTCCTCGGGATCATGCAGCGCCGCCGGCAGCACGGTGATGTTGCCGGTGACTTCGCCGAGGCCAAAATACTGCACGATGACCTTGCCGAGCTTCTTCAGCGCGGCCTTCTGGTCCTCGCGGTACATCGGCGCGCCGGCATAGATCACGTGACGCAGCGAGGAATGATCGTATTTGTCGGCGGCCGGATGCTCGACCATCATCTTCAGGATCGTCGGCACCGTGAAGAGATTGCTGACCCGATGCGCCTCGATCAGGCGGAACGCCTCGTCGATGTCGAATTTCTCCGTCGGCAGCAGCACGGTGCACACGCCGCGGGCGGTCTGCACCAGCTGATGGACGCCGGCGCCATGCGACAGCGGCGCCACCACCAGCGACGCATCCGCTTCCGTGACGCCGGGGGTGAGATCGGCGAGATGGTTGGTGACGACAAAACCCATCTGGCCGTGGGTCAGCACCGCGGCCTTGGAGCGGCCGGTGGTGCCGGAGGTGAAGAAGAACCAGCAGGGATCGTCGTGCTCGACGGCGACGTTCGCAAGGCTTGCACCGGCCTGCGAGGCGATGGCTTCCGCCACCGAGCGCTCGCCGAACGAGCCCTTGCCGTCGACGCTCCAGGTGAACTCCAGCGCACCGCCCTTCACGGCTGCAGCGTGCTCGGGAAAATCGACGTGGCACAGGAATGCCTTCGCGCCGGAGGCCTGCGCGAGATAGGTGACCTCATCCGGCATCAGGCGGAAATTGGTAGGCACCCAGACCGCACCGAGCCGGAACGCGGCGAACATCGAGAAGAACATCTCGTCGCCGTTCTTGGAATGGACGAGGATGCGGTCGCCCTTGGCAATGCCGCGCGCGGCGAGTGCGGCGGCCAGCGCCGAGACCTGCGCATCGATCTCGCGCCAGGTCCAGGATTTGTCCCCCCATACGAAACCGGGACGCGCCCCATGCCGCCGCGCATTCTGGGTCAGCATGTGAGCGAGATTCATGACGCGGCGGGACATGCGCAGGGGCTGCATCGGGCTTCCTCTTCGACGGCGGGCGGCGCACGAGCCGCCCGCTCCTTGCAGCCCATTTATCGCCATCGAATGCGGCGTAGCAAGGCCGCCGGTCGCGCATCTGCCCTACGGCTGCCTGAACGCAAACGGCGTCGCCGTGATGGCCTTCTCCTTCCAGCAGGCCTGCGCACCGAAACCGCCGCAATAGCTGCCGTGCAGATCGAATCGAATGGTGCGCGCCGCGCCACGCTTCATCGGCGGCGGCACAATCTTGTAGCGGCGGACATAGCCGTCGAACACGGGGCGCACGCTGCCATCGGGCAGAGTCACCAGGACGTTCATGACGCAGCCGCCGGTTCCGCAATAGGTGGTCTCGCGCTCCCCGCATTTGGTGTCGCGGAAATCGACGATGTAGTCCTCACGGCCGTCGCCGGTCAGATCGATCTTGCGCACGGTGTCCGGCGCGAAGGTCACCAGGCCACCATCCTGGCTGTCGCATTCCTCATTGGCGGAGCGCAGCGCCTGCTGCACGGCGGGCGGATAATCGGAGGGATTGAACGGTTTTGCATCGTCGGCGCGCGCAGCGGTGGCGAGCAGTGTGAGCAGGAGGATCAGATAGCGCATTCGCGTTTGTCGCCGGCGCAGCCGCGACCGTTCAGGGAATTTTAAACATGATCGGCGCAACCTCAGCCAGTTCTCGCGTACAGAGTGCCGCATCATGGTCAAAGGGCCCGCCTTCCTCCTGTTGTCGCTGGCGCTCGCCGGATGTGCCGTGGCGCCTCAGGCGCACCTCTCCGCCGACCCCGCCTTCAAGCCTGCGCGCTATGCCTGGGACGGCGCCGGCGAGGATCCCAACCAGCCACGTTCCGGGGCTCCGCGTGCCACCCGCGCCGACGCCAGCTCCGAGCGCAACAGGTCGCAAGCCGGACTTCAGCCCTATTCGAAGGAATGGTGGCAGGCCCAGGACGGCATTGAGGCCGAGCAGGACGCCAAGGTCACCCGCTCCCTCGTCATCTGCCAGGGTTGCCTCCGCCCGCAGCCGCAATCTGAAGATTCCAGGCTCGCCAAAGCGACCGATTGAACCGAGCGGCCGCGCCATCGGTCTACAGAGATACGCGCTGACGCCGGCCGCTCCGGCCCTGCGGTCGCACGTCATTATCTCAGGGACATTTCATGCTCACCCGTCGGACCTTCGTCGCCGTCTCTCTGCTTACCACCGCCTCCCCGGCATTCGCCGTGATGCCTGCCTCCAGCGACCCCGTCGCGATCCTGACCGCCATCTACACGCGCGCAGCCAAGGGCAAAGGCGATGGCGGCGGCGCCTTCGTCATCGAGAACAAGGCGGCCAAAACAAGATATCTCTCGAGGGCGCTGGTCGCGCTGTGGGCCAAGGCGGATGCGCATACGCCGAAGGGCGACGTTGGTCCGGTCGATTTCGATCCTGTCACCAACTCGCAAGAACCGGACGTGAAATCCTTCAAGGTTGACGCAGAGAAGATGGAGGCCGACAAGGCGACGATCGCGGTGACCATCACCGGCCACCGCAACGACCGCAAACCCGCCGACCAGATCGTGCGCTATGACTTCGTGCGCGAGGGCAATAGCTGGCGGATCGACGACATCAAGGGCTCGTCCGACGGCGAGGCCTGGTCGATCCGCAAGATGCTGGCGGACTCGTTGAAGACCTGACGGGAGACACCATGAGCGACGTCATCGATAACAAGGCCGGTCATCGCTTCGAGCTGGAGGTGGAGGGCCATCTCGCGACCGAACACTACAAGCTCGACGGCAACGTCATCACCTTCGAGCATACCGACGTGCCGAAAGAGCTCGGTGGCAAGGGCGTCGGCTCGAAGCTGGTGCAAGGCGCGCTCGACCAGGTCCGCGCGGCCGGCTTGAAACTGATCCCGCAATGCCCGTTCGTGAAGGCGTGGATCGAGAAACATCCGGAGTATGCGGATTTGGTGAAGAGATAGCGAGCGCAGGCCTGCCGAGCGCGCGGCAGGCCTGCTCAAATCTACCGCCTATTGCCCATGCTTCAGCATATCCTGGTCACTCAGACCCCAGTCCTGCCACAGCTGGAGCACGCCGAGGATCACCGCCACCGCTCCGAGACTCGTATGGTAGATCCGGAGAAAGCCTTCGCCGGAATAACCGAACACATAGGGCGAGACGATAAGCCACAGCCCAACCAGGATCGTCGCCACCTCCTGCCAGCGCTGCAACGCGACATATTCGAGCTGGCTCAGGCCAAATACGACGAGGCCGATTGCGACCGTGTTCAGGATCATCGTCTGGCGTTCGACGACCGGCGAGTGATCCTGGATGGGGAACCACGGCGATGCGACAATCAGCGCGCCGAGCAGCATCCCGCACCAATCTTCCCATGTTCGATGAGTCTTGATGAAACTAAAGTCCGACATCGTACCCTCCTCCAAAAGAGGCATACGTCAGCGGCTGGCGATCATGACACTCCGAATGTCTAGCGACCGTGCCGGCCGCATTCGGGCGTATGTCCTGTAACGAGACGTGGGGAACCGGGTGCACGATTGCAAGACGGACTGATGTTTTTTGCCAGCGAGGCGGCATTAGCGAACTATGGCTCACGCGTTGATCGAACGCTCGCTACAGAGCCCCAAGCTTCTGCAGTGCATCATGGGCGGACGGCAGGCCTGGACGCAATTCCAGCGCCTTCCGGAAATCGGCAATCGCGCCCTGCCTGTCGCCGAGGCGCAGCCTGGCCTGGCCGCGGTTGTTCCAGGAGAACACGTCGGAGGGATCGTATTGCAGCGCCTTGTCGTAGTCGGCGAGGCCGCCCTTGTTGTCGCCCCGAAAGAGCCGGATCATGCCGCGATTGCGCCAGCCGCGTGCGTCGGTCGGCGCGACGCGGATCGCCTCGCCGTAGTCGGCGGCGGCCCGATCGAGCTGCTCGCTGTCACGATAGACATTGCCGCGGTCGATATAGGCAATCAGATCCGGTGCCAGCCTGATCCGCATGCTGTAGTCGGCGAGCGCATGCGCGGTGTCGTGCTTGCGGGCGTAGACGAAGCCGCGGTTGGCGTAGGCGGTGACATAGTTGGGATCGCGCTCGATCGCCGCGTCGAAATCGGCAATGGCGCCGTCGAGGTCGCCCTTGTTGAAACGGGCCTCGCCGCGGTTGCTATGGGCCAGCGCCAGCGACGGATCGAGCTTGATGGCCTGGTCATAATCGGCGATGGCACGATCATAGTCGCGCCTGAAGCTGTAGACGCGGCCGCGATTGTTGTAGGCGCAGGCATAGCCGGGAGCGAGCCGGACCGCCTCGTCGAGATCGGACAACGCGGCGTCGAGCTCGCGTTTCTCGGTGAGCCCATGGCCGCGATTGCAATAGGCGCCGGCGAGTCTCTGCCCGCTCTCGCTCCTGGTATCGATCACGGTCGAGCAGGCTTTGATCCGCGCGTCCGGCGTGCTGGTCAGCCCAACGCAGGCCTCCCAGACCGGCCCCCCTTCGGCCGCAGCCGATACCGGCGCGGTCGAGGCGAGCGCCGCAAGCAGCGCCATGAGGCTGAGCGGGACACGCATTTTCCGGATATCTCCCCTGCGGCAACCTCCCTTGGTCGCACCTTGGCAAGAGCCGGTTCAGGCGCCTAGATCAGAGAACACGCAGCGCTTCGAAGGGATCTGGCATGGCGGTACGGGACAACAAGGACAGGAGTCGCTTCGAGCTCGATGCGGGCAACGAAATCGCCTTCGCCAATTACCGGCTGACGCCGTCGGCCGTGATCATCACCCATACCGAGACGCCGCGCGCGCTACGCGGCCGCGGCATTGCATCCGAGCTGGTCAAGGGCGCGCTGGACTTGATCCGCCGCGACGGCAAGAAGGTGATCGCCGGCTGCGGCTTCGTCGTCGACTATCTCGACAGGCATCCGGAGGAAGCAGACCTCGTCGCCTGAATGCAAAAGGGGCCCGCGAGATCGCGGGCCCCTGGCTTACGACCGAGCAATCGGTCAGTGCTTGATCTCCGGCGGCAGCTTGCCGCCGTTGGCGGCGAGCTTGGACATCACCTGCTTGTGCAGCCAGACGTTCATGCTCGCCGAGTCGTTCATGTCACCGCTGTAGCCGAGCTCCTTGGCGAGGTCCTTGCGCGCGGCAAGGCTGGAGTCGATGTCGAGCGCCTTCATGAGGTCGACGATCGAGGTGCGCCATTCCAGCTTCTCCTTCTGGGCAGCGACCAGCTTGTCGACGATGGCCGCAACGTCCACGGTTGCCATCGGCGCGGCAGCAGGCGCCGATCCGCCCGGCGCGGCGCTGGCGGGTGCGCTACCCGAGGGTGCGCCACCTGCGGGCGCGGCGGAAGCCGGATGGCTGCCGAAGATCGCGCCCATGATTTTCCCGAAAATGCTCATGTCTTCTCCCCGAAAAGGATCCGTTGGAAGGGCCTTGAGTGGCACTTATAAACGAAGTTACTGCGTTACGCCCGCGAAGTTCTGCGAACCGACAACCAGCATCAGCTTATCTGCGGCGAAATGACGACCGAATGACATCAGTGAGGTTGCGGTGCGGCATCGAATCTCAACCAAGCGTGTGGGACAGGACTCGGAAATGGGCGTACGCTCCACTTTCAGTTCGCGATGACGTCCGGAATTCGCGTCTGGCCGGAATCGCGAAACTCAGAAAAGCGGCCGCTTGCGCCGTTGCCGGCGCCGAATTCGGCTGCATGGCAAGGGAGCTAGCGACCATGGCCACACTCTACCCGGGCAATGTCCCCACTGTGGCCCAGCCCGCGGATGCGGCTGGACCGGTGATCCGAACCATCCAACTGTCCGATCTGCACGACGCGCTCAGGCGCGGCTGGGAAGATTTCAAGGCGGTGCCGAGCCACGCCATCATCCTCTGCGTGATCTATCCGGTGCTGGGCCTCGTGCTCGCCCGCGCGGTGATGGGCTATTCGGTGCTGCCGCTGTTGTTCCCACTGGCCGCAGGCTTCGCGCTGATCGGCCCGTTCGCCGCGCTCGGTCTCTATGAGCTCTCCAGCCGGCGCGAACGTTATGAGGAGGCCAGCGCCTGGAATGCCATGGAGGTGCTGCGCTCGCCTTCGTTCGGCGCCATGCTCGGTCTCGGCACGCTGCTGCTCGCTCTGTTCGTGACCTGGGTTGCGACCGCTCAGGCGATCTATGTCGCGGCGTTCGGCTATGAGGGCGCGACCGGGATCTCTGATTTCATGACGCGCGTGCTGACGACCCAGCAAGGCTGGTGGCTGATCGTGGTCGGCTGCGGCACCGGCTTCCTGTTTGCGCTTGCCGCGCTCTGCATCAGCGCCGTGTCGTTCCCCTTGATGCTCGACCGCCATGCCGGCGCATTCGAGGCGATGGTGACGTCGCTGCGCGTCGTCGCCAAGAACCCGGTGCCGATGGCGGCCTGGGGCCTGATCGTCGCGGTGCTGCTGGCGCTCGGGACGATTCCGGCGTTCCTTGGCCTTGCCGTGGTGATCCCCCTGCTCGGCCACGCCACCTGGCACCTCTACCGCAAGGTGATCGTCTCGGAGCCCGGTGCACGTCCGGTGCCGCCCCCGCCGCATCGCCCGCGCAAGCCGGCCGCCGACTTCCCCGCCAACCTCTTCCCCTGGCGCAATCGGACGGACGCCTGACGATATCGTGACATGCGATCCTGCCCGGGCTCGGCTCGGGCAGGATTGCGTGCTGTCATACGCCTTGCTTTGGCCGCGGTTACAATCGAAATTGTGCCCGCCGGTCAGATCACTTCACGGAATCCATTTCATCTGATGACCCCGACGATTTCTCGTCTCGCTCTCGCAGCCCTCGCCCTCTCCGCGTCAATCCTAACCGCCCAGCCAGCCCTCGCCGCTGTTGCCTGCGGCTCGGGCAATTTCGACGCCTGGCTCGCGGACTTCAAAGCCGACGCCGCGGCCAAGGGCGTCTCGCAGCAGGCCGTTGCCGCCGGGCTTGCCGGCGTGACGCTCGATCAGAGCGTGCTCAACCGGGACCGCTCGCAAAAAGTCTTCACCCAGACCTTCGAGGAGTTCTCCGGCCGCATGGTGCCGCCGCGCATGCAGCGCGGCTCCAACATGATGAAGCAATACGGCTCGGTGCTGTCCCGCATCGAACAGACCTATGGCGTGCCCGGCGAGGTGCTGGTCGCGATCTGGGGTCTCGAGACCGATTTCGGCATCAACACCGGCAAGTTCGCCACCATCCGCTCGCTGGCAACGCTGGCCTATGATTGCCGTCGCTCCGACCAGTTTCGTGCCGAGCTGCTGGATGCGCTGCGCATCGTCCAGCGCGGTGACCTCGCCCCCGCCGACATGAAGGGCGCATGGGCCGGCGAGCTCGGCCAGACCCAGTTCATGCCGTCGTCCTGGATGAAATACGCCGTCGATTTCGACGGCAACGGCAAGCGCGACCTCTTGCACAACGCGCCCGACGTGCTCGCCTCCACCGCCAATTATCTCGCCGGCTACGGCTGGCAGCGCGGCAAGGATTGGCAGCCGGGCAGTCCGAATTTTGCGGTATTGCAGCAGTGGAATAAGAGCGAAGTCTACTCCAAGACCGTCGCCTATTTCGCGACCCAGCTCGCACGCGCCCCTTAAATAGCGCCCGACAGGACGCGTAGGGCCGATCGCCCGGCGATCGGCCCTCTCTTGGTGCGTTTACTTCCCCATGGTGGCGTTCATCGCCTTGTTCAGGTGCGCGCCGCACACACCCATTTTGCCGTTGAGAAGCGCGTCCTGCGCAGCCGCGATCTCCTTCTGCGCCACGAACTTGCTGTCGCCGTCGGCCATGTTCTCGATCGCGGTCTCCGTCTTCTCCAGATTGGCCGAGCTGCAGCCGCCCATGGCGTGCTTGGCAGCCTGGGCCGGCGCGACGGCGAACGCGACGGCGGCAATTGCGATAACCCCGAGTAACTTCGTCATGATGTTACTTTCCTTCTCTTGTTCTTGTGACAGAACCAGCGACATTGCCGGAATCTGCGACATGACTTTCCTCCGGGCGCGGCAACTTGCCGCAATAAATTCCTCGCGAGAATTGCGTGATGTTGCGCGCGGCGCAGAGGCACCATGCGAAATTTCTGATTTTCATTACACCCTTGTAATGAACGCCACACGTTCGGCGTGTGTGCACCGCACCAAGGAGGCGGCTGCGGTCTGAAACGAGGCAGGGTGAGTTTCGACAGGCTCCACGGCCGGTCGCCTGGTGATCCGCCAGCCCTGAGCGAGTCGGATCGGCGGGATCCGGTCGCGTGGCACCTCTCATATGAATGAATTTATATTCACCTCTATAGTTCCACTATCATGCGATTCGCGCATGCGAGACTTGGGTGCAGACGCTGACTGATCGCCTTGAGAACAGTTGGAACCCTACCTATTTCCATTTCACCGGTAACGAGATTGTTTGCAGTAAACCCGTGAATTCACGGTGATTTATGGCAAAGCATTCCCTATTTCGCCTACCCTTTGGGCGAGAGTGCCCCCGGGTTAATCGTCCGTTACCAGCGCTATGCACCCCGCGCTTAGCTGCATCGCAACATCGGAACTTTCGCACTGCACCACTCTCATCTATATTCATTTCAACGATGAGGCCCGGGCAAGGGCTGAATCGAACTACAGGAGACTACCAATGCTGCTCTCGCTCATCCGCATGATCCAGGCTTTCCGGGACTATCAGCGCAATGTTGCCGAGCTGTCCCAGCTCAGCGATCGCGAACTGGCCGACATCGGCCTCGATCGCTCGGACATCCCGCGCGTTGCCGCCGGTCAGTATCAGGGCTGATTTCGTTCAGCCCTTCACCGGACGAACCGATAGCGCCCGCTTCGTGCGGGCGTTGTCGTTTCTGATGGCAGAAAACTCCATCTCGGCGATTCCACTGACCGCCGAAAAGCGCTACCTGTCCGCCCATGACAGGACCCCAATCCAACATTGTGCACGTGATCGGCGCTGGCCTTGCCGGTTCCGAAGCTGCCTGGCAGGTCGCCAAATCCGGCGTGCCCGTGGTGCTGCACGAGATGCGGCCGGACCGCATGACCGAGGCGCACCGCACCGATGGGCTCGCTGAGCTCGTCTGCTCCAATTCGTTCCGCTCGGACGACGCCGCCAACAACGCCGTCGGCCTGCTGCACGCCGAAATGCGCCGGCTCGGCTCGCTGATCATGCGCGCGGCCGACGCCAACCAGGTGCCCGCCGGCGGCGCGCTCGCGGTTGACCGCGACGGCTTCTCGGCGGCCGTCACCAAGGCGCTCAACGACCACCCCCTGATCGAGATCGCCCGCGGCGAGGTTTCAGGCCTGCCGCCGGCCGACTGGAGCAACGTCATTGTTGCGACCGGCCCCCTCACCTCCGCGCCACTCGCCGACGCCATTCGCGAGCTTACCGACGAGAACGCGCTCGCCTTCTTCGACGCGATCGCGCCGATCGTGCATCGCGAGTCCATCGACATGTCAGTGGCCTGGTTCCAGTCGCGCTACGACAAGGTCGGCCCCGGCGGCACCGGCGCCGACTACATCAACTGCCCCATGACCAAGGAGCAGTATGACGGCTTCGTCGCCGCGCTGATCGCGGGCGAGAAGACCGAGTTCAAGGAATGGGAGACCAACACGCCCTATTTCGACGGCTGCTTGCCGATCGAGGTGATGGCGGAGCGCGGCCCCGAGACGTTGCGCCACGGCCCGATGAAGCCGGTCGGCCTCACCAACCCGCACGATCCCACCACGAAAGCCTACGCCATCGTACAGCTGCGCCAGGACAACAAGCTCGGCACGCTCTACAACATCGTCGGCTTCCAGACGAAGCTGAAATACGGCGAACAGCAGCGCATCTTCCGCAGCATTCCGGGGCTGGAGAAGGCCGAATTCGCCCGCCTTGGCGGCCTGCATCGCAACACCTTCCTCAATTCGCCAAAGCTGCTCGACGGCCAGCTGCGCCTGCGCGCGCAGCCCCGGCTGCGCTTCGCCGGTCAGATGACCGGCTGCGAGGGCTACGTGGAATCCGCCAGCGTCGGCCTGATCGCCGGTCTCTATGCGGCAGCGGATGCGCGCGGCGAAACACTGGCGAGCCCGCCTGCCACGACGGCACTGGGATCGCTGCTCGGTCACATCACCGGCGGCCATATCGAGACCATCGAGCCCGGTACGCGCTCGTTCCAGCCGATGAACATCAATTTCGGCCTGTTCCCGCCGCTCGCGAGCGCGCCGACGAAGAAGCCCGACGGCACCCGCCTGCGCGGCAACGAGAAGACGGTGGCCAAGAAGCAGGCGATGAGCGCGCTGGCGCTCGCCGATCTCGATCGCTGGATCGCCGATCACCTGCGCATCGCCGCAGCCGCGTGAGTTTTTCGATGAGTCTTCCCAAAGACGACGCCGCGACACTGTCGGCGCGCTGGACCGAGGGCGTGCTGCTCAAGCGCGACGTGTTCTCGACCGTCGAGCGCGGCCGCTTCCGCGGTGACAGCTGCGAGGTCGACGCCGTGCTGCGCCGGCTCGACGAAGTGCCGTGGTGGTCATTTCCCCTGGCGCGCCACCTCTTCGCGCGTGAGAAGCACGCGCTGGCGCTGGCAAAAGGACTCAATGTCGGCCCCGATTTGCTGTGGGCCGGCCGCCGGGCGCTCGTGCGCGGCTTTGTCGACGGCGTCGCGCTCCATCTCGCCAAGCCGCATGGCGACCTCGCCTATTTCCGCTCGGCCAAGGCGGCGCTACGCCGGCTGCGCCGCGCCGGCATCTGCCACAACGATCTCGCCAAGGAGCAGAACTGGCTGGTCGGCCGCGACGGCCGCGCCTACGTGACCGACTTCCAGCTCGCGGCCTGCTTCAACCGACGTGGCCGGCTCTACCGCATCCTCGCCTACGAGGACCTCCGGCATCTGCTCAAGCACAAGCGTTCCTATGCACCCGAGGCGCTGACGCCGCGCGAGCGAAAGATCCTGGCGAAGAAATCATTCGCCGCCAGCCTGTGGCTCGCGACCGGCAAGAAGGTCTATCGCGCGATCACGCGCGGCCTGTTCAACTTCACCGACCGCGAGGGTGGCGGCCGCCGGCTGGTCAACGACGCGCCGGTGCTGGCCGAGCTGATCCGCAAGAACCCGGCCGTGCGCGACACCGCCATCGTCGCCTTCGCCGACCGCCGCTCCGGCGTCGGGCTCTATGCCTTCGTCGAGGCCGATCAGGCCACGCTTGAAGGCGAGCTTCGCAGCGAGCTTTCGGCCGCCAAGGGTCCAAAGCCGCCGGAGCACATCCAGATCGTACACGCGCTGCCCCGCGATACCAGCGGCAAGCCGCGGACCGAGATCCTGCAACTGGTCGCCATGAACCAGCTCGACCTGATCGAGCCGATGATGAAGAACGACCAGGACCGCGCCTTCCTCAAGGACATCCTGGAACAGCGGAAGAACCTGCGGGACCGTTTCAACTTCGAGGCCGACCTGCCGGCGAGCTGACGGGTTGCTCGCGCCTTGAAGCGTCCACATTGGCGATAGAGAAGCGATCGGATCATTCGGGCGGCGGGTCATGGGCATTCGGGGGATGATGATGCATCGTGTCGTTGGCAGCGTGATCGCTGGCCTTCTGCTGCTCGCAGCTGCGCCCGCGATGGCCGACTCCCCGGCAGAGCTGATCTCCGGTTTTCGCCTCAAGAACGGCGAGGTCCGCGTCGTCCGCGATTCAACCCTCGACCGCATCGCCATGGACCAGGCCCGCGCGATGGCGGCGAAGGACGACCTCAGCCACGACGCGCTCGGCCCGTTCAACCGGCGCGTCGCACCGGCCGGCGCGGGCCGCGCCGCCGAGAACATCGCCTACGGCTACGACAATTTCGAGAAGACGCTGGGACAGTGGATCGACTCGTCCGGGCATCGCAAGAACCTGCTGCTGCACAACGCCTCCCGCGTCGGTATCGCAAGCGCCAAGAATGCCAGCGGCAAGCGAACCTATTGGGCCATGGTGATCGCGGGCGACTACGAGCCGAAGGGCAAGGGCAAAGGTAAAGGCAAGAAGGACGAGGAGCCGCTGGTTGCCGTGAAGCGCGAGGCCGCGCCCGCCAGCAAGCCGAAATCCAGCAGCTGCCACGTCAAGCTGCTCGGCCTCTGCATCTGAGGCGAGATGATTTCAGCCGCGGCGCGCGGCCTCGATCGCGGCGACATCGATCTTCGTCATGCCCATCATCGCATCGAAGGCGCGCTTTGCCTCGGCGCCGCCGGTCGCCAATGCCTCAGTCAACGCCCGTGGCGTGATCTGCCAGGAGAGGCCCCATCTGTCCTTGCACCAGCCGCAGGCGCTCTCCTGCCCGCCATTGCCGATGATGGCGTTCCAATAGCGGTCGGTCTCCTCCTGATCGTCGGTCGCGATCTGGAACGAGAAAGCCTCGTTGTGCTTGAAAATCGGACCGCCGTTGAGGCCGAGACAGGCAACGCCGGCAACCGTAAACTCGACGGTCAGCACATCGCCCGCCCTGCCGGAGGGGTAATCGCTGGGCGCGTGATGGACGGCGCTTACGGCGCTATCGGGAAATGTTTCGGCATAGAAGCGGGCGGCCGCCTCGGCGTCCTTGTCGTACCAGAGGCAAATCGTGTTCTTCGCCATTGCGCGTCCCCTTCGGTTCCGGGCCATCACACCGCCATCCATTGAGAATGGACGGCGGTGTGATGTCTTTCGCCTAGATACCCTCTTGAATGCGCCTCACCAAGGCGCGCCAATGCCGCGGCCTATGCGACCCGGGGTTCCGCCACGTCCCTGGCTTTCAGGTCTCGCGGAAGCACCGTCAGCAGCAGCAACGCACAGAGCACGCACAAGCCGCCAATGACATAGAGCGCGGGTGTCGTGCTGCCGGTCACATCCTTGACCGAGCCAACCATGACCGGGCTGACGATGCCGCCGACCTGCCCCAGCGTGTTGATGAGCGCGATCCCGCTCGCCGCCCCCGCACCGGTGAGAATTTTCGGAGGCAGCGTCCAGAATGTCGGAATGGCCGCAACCACGCCGGCACCAAGAATGGCAAGCGCGCCAACCAGCGTGACGACATTCCTGTCGAATGCACCGGACGCGAAGAAGCCCACGGCCGCGGTCAGAATCAAGGCTGCGACAAATTTCGGGCGCTCGCCCGATGCATCCGACAATCGGCCTACGATAATCATGCAGATGGCGCCGCAGATATAGGGTACGGCGGTCAGGAAGCCGATCGCGGCTGCACTGCCTCCCCCGGCCGCCTTGATCAGGTCGGGCGCCCAGAAATTGAGGCCGTAGGAGGCGATCTGGATCAGGAAGTAGATGAATCCGAGCAGCAGCACGCCGGGCATGAGCAGCGAGCGCCATGCCGAATGCTCGCCGATCTCGCTCTTCTGGCGGTCCAGCTGAACCGAGATCAACCGGCGCTCGTCGTCGCTCAACCATTCGGCCTGCTCGATCCCGTCGTCGAAGCGCAGCAGCACGACGAAGCCCAGCGCAACGCAGGGAATGCCGCCAGCCAGAAACAGCCACTGCCAACCGGCCAGACCGTGCAGCCCGTTCAGATAGTTGAGGATGAGACCCGAGATCGGCGCGCCAATGATCCCCGAGAATGCAGTGGCGAGGAAGAACACCGACGTCATGCGGCCGCGATGCGATTTTGGAAACCAGAGTGTCAGGTAATAGAGAATGCCAGGCGCAAATCCCGCCTCCATGGCGCCAATCACGAAGCGCAACGCATAGAACTGCCACTCGCTATGAACGAAGACCATCGCCGCCGTCGCCAGCCCCCAGGAAATCATGATGCGGGCGATCCAGCGCCGCGCGCCTAAGCGATAGAGCAGCATGTTGCTCGGCACTTCCAGCAGGACGTAACCAACGACGAACAGGCTGGCGCCAAATCCGTAGGCTGTGTTGCTGAGGCCGAGATCGGCCTGGAGCGCAGCCTTGGCGAAGCTGATGTTGACGCGGTCGAAGAACGCAAAGAAGTAGCAGACAATGATCAGCGGCATCAGCCGCCACGCGATCTTCTTGATGACCTGATGCTCTGTGAGTCCAGTATCGAGGTCGGCAGTCGCCGCCGTGGCAATCGTCATGGTTTCCTCCAATGTGTTTTGAATTTTGATCGTGGTCGCTCAGCCCGAGCGCCGCAGCCGCTCGGGTATGGGATGCAGATCGAGGGGACGGCCGGCCTTGGCGACCTGCCCCGGCACCTCGTGTCCGACCAGTCCAGGCAATCGGAACGAGAGATCGATCAAGCCCTGCAGATCGAGACCGGTTCGCAAGCCCGTCTCGTGGCAGAGATTGACGAGGTCTTCGGTACAGACATTGCCGGTGGCGCCCGGCGCAAATGGACATCCGCCGAGACCGCCCAGCGCGGCGTCAAAGCGGCGCGCGCCGGTGTCATAGGCCGCGAGGACGTTAACCAGCCCAAGACCGCGCGTGTTGTGGAAGTGAAGCGTGAGCATGTCCGCAGGGACCAGCATCAAGACCTCCGCCACCAGCTGCGAGACCTGATTGGGATTGGCCATGCCCGTGGTATCGGCGAGCGTGACGCCATCGACCCCGAGATCGAGATAGCGCTTGACGATATCGAGCACCTTCTCGAAAGGCTGCAGGCCTTCGAACGGACAGCCGAACGCGGTCGCAACCGTCGCGTTGACCAACGCGCCGCCTGCATGGGCCGGCTTCACGATCTCGCTGAGCGACGCCAGCGACACCGCATGCGTCATGTTCATGTTGGCGCGGTTGTGCGTCTCGCTCGCCGACATCACGAAATTGAGCTCGTCGGCGCGTGCGGCCAGCGCCAGCTCAGAACCCTTCCAGTTCGGGATCAGCGCCGTATAGATCGTGCCGGGCCGCCGCTCGATGCCGGCGAAGACGTCCGCGGCGTCTCGCAGCGACGGCACGGCCGCCGCTGACACGAACGACGAGACCTCAATGCGGCTGAAGCCGATCGCAGAGAGCGAATTGATCAGCCGGATTTTTTCGCTGGTTTCGACCCATTTCGCTTCGATCTGAAGGCCGTCGCGCAGAGCGACCTCCTGGATCAGGATGTCCGGTGGCGTTGCCGTCATTGCACCGCTCCGCTCCGGCGCAGCTGCGCGATATCGCCTGCCTGCAAGCCGAGGCCCGCGAGCACCTCGTCGGTGTGCTGTCCCAGCGTCGGGCCAGGCCATTTGACGGCGCCCGGGGTGTCGGAGAGCTTTGGCGCGATGCCCGGCATCTTCACGGTGACATCGCCCGGCAGCTCGGTCGGCAGGATCATCTCGCGGGCAGCGTAATGGGGATCGTCGACAATATCGGCGACGGAATAGATCCGGCCTGCAGGAACATCCGCCGCATCGAGACGTGCGAGGATCTCGTCCATCGTTCGCTCCGAGGTCCATGCCGTGATGGCAGCATCGAGCAAGGCGTTGCCGCGGACACGTCCGTCATTGCTGGCAAGGGCCGGATCGTCGGCAAGGTCCGGCCGCCCGATGACCAGCATCAAGCGCTTGAAGATCGCGTCGCTGTTGCCAGCGATCACAACATGGCGCCCGTCGGAGCTGGGATATGTATTGGATGGACTGATGCCCGGCAGGGCGCCGCCGGTGCGGGTCCTGACATGACCCATGAGGTCATATTCGGGGACGAGACTCTCCATCAGGTTGAACACGCTCTCGTAGAGCGAGACGTCGACCACCTGCCCTCGCCCCTGCCCCGTCTTGACACGAAGCAGCGACATCAGCGCGCCGATCACGCCATGAAGCGACGCAAGGCTGTCGCCGATACTGATGCCGACCCGGGCCGGCGGGCTGTCGGGATCGCCGGTAGTGAAGCGCAGCCCGCCCATAGCTTCGCCTATCGCGCCGAACCCGGAGCGGTCGCGATAAGGGCCGGTCTGCCCGTAGCCGGAGATGCGGACCAGTGTCAGATCTGGATTAAGCTTTGAGAGCACGTCCCAGCCAAGGCCGAGCTTCTCGAGGCTCCCTGGCTTGAAATTCTCGATCACGACATTGGCTTGCGCGGCCAGCCGCAGCGCCACGTCGCGGCCGTCAGGCGATTTCAGGTCGATCGCGATCGACTTCTTGTTGCGCGATTGCAGGTACCACCAGAGCGAGGTGCCCTGATGTAGCTTGCGCCATCTGCGCAACGGATCTCCGCTGCCCGGCTGCTCGATCTTGATGACTTCGGCGCCGAACTCAGCAAAGAGCCGCGCGGCAAACGGTGCCGCGATCAAAGTTCCGAGTTCGACGACTCGTATTCCGGATAATGGTCCGTCCACGTCTGGCGCTCCTCGATCGTCTTTGATCGTGGTGTCGCCGAGCGCAGGGCCCTAAGTCCAATATCCTTTGATGAACACGCGTTCGCGGATGACGAACGACACGAAGGCCGCCATCAGTGAGGTTTGGTTCCGGGCAATCGCAGATGATCGAGCATCAACTGGCTCGTCGCCGACAATCCCGCGGGATCCCTGGCCACCAGCACCAGTTCGCGATCGGCCCAGTCGTCGCTCAACTCGACGGCCGTCAGGTTCATGCCGTGACTGAGGACCTCGAACGCACGATCGGGAATGAGGCCGATGCCCATGCCGGCCTGCGCCATCCGGCACACCGCATCAAAACCCGGGACGTGGACCCGCAACCGGATCGACTTGCCGATCTGCTGCGCGGTGTATTGCGAGCGCAGATAGATCGAGCTGGTCGCAAACAGGCCGACATGGTCGTAGTCGAGTGTGTCGGCGAACGAAACGTCTCTCGCCGATGCAAGCGGATGATCGGACCGCACCACGATGACGAGGCGGTCCCGCCGATAGGAGAACCGCGCCAGCCCGCGCGTCGACACGTCTGCCGAGCAGATGCCGATTTCGGCCGCGCCCTCCTCGACGCCGCGAACGACATCGGCGCTCGGACGCTCCTGCAGATCGAGCCGCACCAGCTCGTGCGAGCGAAAGAAGCCGGGCAGATCGTCGGGAAGAAATTCGACGATCGACGAGAGATTGGCCAGCATCCGCACATGCCCGCGCACGCCGCGCGCATGCTCGGCCATGTCGACGGCGATCTTCTCGACGTTGAGCAGCGTCACGCGCGCATGATGCAGCAGCGATTCACCGGCCGGCGTCAGCGCCATGCCGTTCGGATGCCGCTCGAACAGCGCGACCTCGAGTACCTCCTCGAGGTCATGCATGCGTTTGCTGACAGCAGAGGGCGCGATCGCCTCGCGCTGCGAGGCGCGCGTCAAATTGCCCTCCTCACAGATGGCGATGAACAGCCGCAGGGTCGTGAGGTCGATCCGTCGGGTGATGTTGGTCCTGGGCGTCCCGGTCATTGAGCGGGATTGCGTCTTCTCTTGCATGGTCTGTTTCCCGATCCGGGAAGATATAACGTCCGAAGTCACCGGGTTTCTCAAAATCCGGGGAGAACGGCCGCCGATTTGGAATCCGATACCAAGACGAGGCAATAATCCGCCATTTTGTTCCAAGCAGCACATAAGCTTGCTCGCGCTCGTCAACGCGCCTAATTCATGGGATCGGGACAGCAGAGGCGGAGACCAGCATTGATCGACATCGACCGGATACGTTCCGACACCCCGGCCGCCTCCCGCCTCGCTTATCTCCACAATGCCGGCGCGGCCCTCATGCCAACTGCCGTCGTCGCGGCAATGAAGGACCACATCGATCTGGAGGGCGAGATCGGAGGTTATGCCGCTGCCGACCGCGAGTCCGATCGGCTCGATGCGGTCTACGGCTCCGTAGCGCGCCTGCTGAATGCCGCCCCCGACGAGATCGCCCTGATGGAGAACGCGACAATTGCCTGGCAGATGGCGTTCTACGCGATTCCGTTTCGCCAGGGCGATCGGATCCTGACCGCCGAAGCGGAATACGCTGCCAACTACGTCGCGTTTCTTCAGGTCGCAAGGCGCACGGGCGCGATCATCGATGTCGTGCCGAGCGATGCCAGCGGCGAACTCGACGTCCATGCGCTCGAGCGCATGATCGACGAACGCGTGAAGCTGATCGCCATCACCTGGGTTCCGACCAATGGCGGATTGATCAATCCCGCGGCGGCGATCGGCAAGATCGCGCGGGCGCACGGGATTCCCTATCTGCTCGACGCCTGCCAGGCGGTCGGCCAGATGACGGTCGACGTCGAAGCCATCGGCTGTGACATGCTGTCGGCGACGGGGCGCAAATTCCTCCGCGGCCCGCGCGGCACGGGCTTTCTCTACATCCGCCGCGAGACGCTGCAACGGCTCGAGCCGCCGATGATCGATCACTTCGCCGCGCCCTGGGTCTCGCGCGGTGAATATCGGTTGCGTGACGACGCGCGCCGTTTCGAGACCTGGGAGAACAATTACGCGGCGCGGCTCGGTCTCGGAGCCGCCGTCGATTACGCGCTCGATATCGGTCTCGGCCCCATCGAGCAGCGCTGCCGTTTGCTTGCGGACCGTCTTCGCGGTGGCCTCGCCTCGGTTCGCGGCGTGACCATTCGCGACCTCGGACGCGCACAGGGCGCCATCGTCAGCTTCACGCTGGATAGGTATGAGGCGGACGCCATCGTCAGCAGCGCCGCTGCAGCGGGCATCACCATCGGCGCTTCAGATCCGGCGAGCACCCGCATCGATGCCGAAATCCGCTCGCTGCCGCCGGTCGTGCGGGCCTCCCCGCATTATTACAATACGGAAGCCGAGATCGACCGGCTGATCGGCCACCTCGCGGGTTTGGCGCCGCGATAGAGGCGCGCGCCACTCAGGTACAGCGCGCGCTCAAGCCGGATGCGCCGAGCTTGGCCATGACCTCGTCGAGATGCGCGCTGTCGCGGGTTTCGATGACGAGCTGAAGCAGCGTCGCTTTGGCCGGCAAGTCGGAGAAGGTCCGCTGATGCGAGACCTCGATGATGTTGGCGCCCGCCTCGGCCAGCAGTGAGGCGACGGCAGCCAATTGCCCCGGCCGATCGGGGATGTCGAGCGACAGCTGGGTCAGCCGCCCCTCGCGCGCCAGCTCGCGCGTCAGGACGGAGGCGATCAGCCGCGTGTCGATGTTGCCGCCGCTCAGGACGAGGCCGACCTTCTGGCCGGCAAAGCGGGACGTATCGGACATCAGCGCGGCAAGCCCGGCGGCGCCGGCGCCCTCGACGACGGTCTTCTCGATCGAGATCAGGGTCGCGACGGCACGCTCAAGCTCGGCTTCGTTCACCAGCGCGATGTCGTCGACGAGGCGGCGGACGATCTCGGTCGTGATCTTGCCCGGCGATTTCACCGCGATGCCTTCGGCGAGCGTGTCGCCGCGCGCCGGCAGATTGCCGTCATGGATGGCGTTGTACATCGAGGGGTAGAGCCAGGCCTCGACGCCGAGAATCCGCACTGTCGGCTTGATCGATTTCGCAGCAATACCGATACCGCTGATCAGGCCGCCGCCGCCGATCGGGACCACCAGCGTATCGAGCTCCGGCACCGCCTTCAGCATCTCGAGCCCGACCGTGCCCTGCCCCGCGATGACGAGCGGGTCGTCGTAGGGGTGGACGAAGATCATGCCGCGGGCCTCGCCATGGCTGCGCGCATACGTGGCCACCTCCTCCAGCGTCGCGCCCGTCACCACCACCTCGGCGCCGTGGTGCTTGGTGTTCTCGACCTTCACCATGGGCGTGCCGACCGGCATGACGATGGTGGCGGGAATGCCGAGCCGCTTGGCGTGATAGGCGACGCCCTGCGCGTGGTTGCCCGCCGACATCGCGATGACGCCGCGCGCACGCTCCTCCGGCGTCAGCGCGGTGAGCCGGTTGAGCGCACCCCGCTCCTTGAACGAGGAGGTGAACTGGAGGTTTTCGAATTTCAGCCAGATGTCGCAGCCGCAGATATTGCTCAGCGTGCGGCTGTAGCTGCACGGCGTCTCGACGACGGCGCCGCGGATGGTGTCGGCGGCGGCATGAATGTCGCCCAGAGCGACCGGCAAGCCACTGAGATCGGGGGATGTATTTTGGGACAACTCAGCCATAGGACAGCATAGAGCATTTGGCCGTTTGAGGCGATAAGCCGGCCGCTATTTGGTAAATT
The DNA here is from genome assembly GCF_040547725.1 of Bradyrhizobium sp. LA2.1. Lineage (NCBI taxonomy): Bacteria > Pseudomonadati > Pseudomonadota > Alphaproteobacteria > Hyphomicrobiales > Nitrobacteraceae > Bradyrhizobium > Bradyrhizobium sp. LA2.1. The sequence continues at coordinate 140,758 of NZ_JBEPQI010000023.1, read as the reverse complement.
CCCGGGAACGTGAAGCCCGCCACAGCGTCCATAGCGTGCGCAGCCGCGACGGGGGCTGCGGCGCAAACGGATTGCGCCCGGGTTGCGACAGGCGCTTGAGGTCACCCCGCACTTGGCTCAGCAGCAGAAACGCTGGCCGTGCCGGCGCCGGCACCTCCGGCAACAGCGACAAGGCCGTCGTCAAATGCTGCTCGGCTTCGCCCACGAGCTGGCCGAGCACCGCATGCAGATTTGGCGTCTCCTTGCCGGCGAACACGTCCTCCATCTGGCAGTCATGGGCCGCCAGCAGCTGCTGCGGCAGGAACAGTTGCCGGTGCGCCGAGTCGCGCGGCAGATTCGCAATCACCTGCGCGATGCCCTGGGCGAGCCCGGCATGCCTTGCGACATGCTCGGCCGCCTCCGACGGCGGCGCCATGACCCGCGCTGCGAGGCCAAACAATGCCGAACAGGTCGCGTCCAGATAGCCCTCCAGAGCCGCCATGGTCGGCATTGGATCGTTGTAGAGATCGAACTGATGCTCGTCGGCGAGCAGCGATAACGGCTCGACCGGCAGGTCGAAATCGCTGATCGCACGCAATAGCTCCGCCGCCACCGGGTTGCCCTCGGCGCTGCCGTGGACGTGGCCCGACAGCATGTCGGTCCACCATTGCAGGCGGATTTCGCCGGGCAAGGGCTGGCTCACCTGGTCGCGGACGCGGACGATCTCGACATTGAAGGCATAGAGCGCCAGCAGCGCCTGGCGCTCGGCGGCCGGCGCAAACAGCGTTGCGGCATAGCGCGGAAAGTCATGGCTGCGCACGAGGCCGGCGCAGAAGGCGACGGAATCGGGCGGAGGCGCAGCGCTGCTCATGGCACGGCGATCAGCGCGGCCGCGACGCGGCGCCGCTCGCCGATCATGATGTTGTAGGTGCGCACGGCGGGACCGGTCTGCATCGTATCCAGCACCACCCTCACCGCCTTCAGCGCTTGCCGCAGGTCAGGCGGCGGCAGCCAGACGCCGGTTCCGGTGCCAATCAGAAGCGTGTCGATGCTGTTGGCCGCCGTGAACACGCGATCCAGCGAATAGCGGTCGATCTTCGTCGGGTCCGTCACGTCCCAGGCCCAGATCGCGTCGGGCAGGCAGAGCAGCGATCCCCGGTGCGACATGCCGGCAAAGGCGAAGCCGCCCTTGCCATAGGCTTCGATCGGCGCCGAGCGGGGAAAATGCGGTGCGTTGGGATCGCCGGCCATGTGCTTCGTCCGAATGAGCTTACTGCCCTCGCAAACGCGTGCGAGGGCATGCGGTTCGGATCATGCCTTGTTTTTCTTCGCCGGCGTAGCCGTATCGGGCGCATCTTCGCGATGCTCGCCGACGCCGAGATAGATCAGGATCGGGGCCGCGATGAAGATCGAGGTATAGGTGCCGACCAGCACCACGCCGAACATCATCACCGCGGTGAAGCTGTGGATGGCATGGCCGCCGAACAGCAGCAGAGCCAGCAGCGCCAGCGTCACGGTGAAGTGGGTGATGATCGAGCGCGACAGGGTCGAATTGATCGACTCGTTGAGCAGCTGCGGCATCGGCATCTTCTTGTAGCGGCGCAGCATTTCGCGGATACGGTCGTAGATGACGACGGTGTCGTTGAGCGAATAGCCCAGAATGGTCAGAAGGGCCGCGATGCTGGTCAGGTCGAAATCGACCTGGCTGATCGACATGAAGCCGATCGTCAGCACGATGTCGTGCACGTTGGCGATCATGGCGCCGAGCGCGAACTGCCATTCGAAGCGGAACCAGAGGTAGATCAGGATCGAGACGATCGCGAGCATCAGGCCGAGCATGCCGTAAGCCAGCAGCTCGCCGGACACGCGCGGTCCCACCACCTCGACGCGGCGATATTCGACGGAATCGCCGAGCGCACCGCGCACCTTCTGCACGGCTTCCTGCTGGGCAGCGTCGCCGCCCGGCTGCTCCGCGACGCGGATCAGGACGTTCTCGGGGCCGCCGAACTGCTGCAACTGGACTTCGCCGAGATGCAAGGCATCGAGCGTCGTGCGCATCGCGGCGATGTCGGCGGCGCCGGACTTGGCCTGCACTTCCAGCAGCGTGCCGCCGCGGAAGTCGATGCCGAAATTCAGGCCATGGGTGAAGAACAGCGTGATCGCGACGATCGACAGCGCCGCCGAGATCGGGAAGCTGATCCGGCGGAAGCGCGTGAAGTCGAAATGCGTATCGTCCGGGACGATGCGCAGCGACGGCAGCAGCCCGAGCGCTGCGACCACGGTGAGAACGGCAATGAGAATGCCAAGCCCGATGAGAACGTAGTGAGTCACGGTCTTAGCTCCTAGATCGGCACGCTCTGCGGCCGCTTCCACCGCACCCACCAGGCTACGATCAGCCGGGTCAGCGTGAAGGCGGTGAACACCGTGGTGATGATGCCGATGCCGAGCGTCACGGCAAAGCCGCGCACCGGGCCGGTGCCGATGTAGAACAGCACGGCAGCGGCAATGAAGGTGGTGATGTTGGAATCGAGGATGGTCGCCAGCGCCCGCTTGAATCCGGCGTCGATCGCCGAAATCGCATTGCGGCCACCCCGCAGCTCCTCACGGATGCGCTCGTAGATCAGCACGTTGGAGTCGACCGCGATGCCGACGGTGAGCACGATGCCGGCGATGCCGGGCAGCGTCAGCGTGGCGTTGAGCAGCGACAACAGGCCGAAGATCATGGCGACGTTGATCGCCACCGCGATGTTCGCGAACACGCCGAACAGCCGGTAGGTCAGCAGCATGAAGATGATGACCAGGATCGAGCCGACATAGGCCGCAAGCTCGCCCTTCTCGATCGAGTCCTGGCCGAGGCCCGGACCGACGGTGCGCTCCTCGACCACAGTGAGCGGCGCCGGCAACGCGCCGGCGCGCAACAGGATCGCGAGATCGTTGGCCGATTGCACCGTGAAATTGCCGGAGATCTGGCCCTGACCACCGGTGATGGGCTCGCGGATGACGGGCGCCGAGATCACCTTGTTGTCGAGCACGATCGCGAAGGGCAGCCCGACGTTTTCCTGCGTGGCCTGCGCGAACTTGCGCGCGCCCGAGGTGTTGAACTTGAAGCTGACGACCGGCTCACCCGTCCGCTGGTCGAAGCTCGCCTGGGCGTCGGTCAGGTCGCCACCGGCGACCAGCACCTGCTTCTTGACTACATAGGGCGTGGGCGGCGGCGAGGCGCTCATCAGCAGCTCGGATTCCGGCGGCAACCGTCCCTGCTGCGCCTGATCCGGCGGCACGGACGCATCGACCATGCGGAATTCCATCTTCGCGGTCTTGCCGAGCAATTCCTTCAGGCGGGTCGGATCCTGAAGACCTGGGACCTGCACCAGGATGCGGTCGTTGCCCTGGCGCTGGATGACCGGCTCGACGGTGCCGAGCTCGTTGACGCGGCGCTCGACGATCTGAATCGACTGCTCGATGGTCTTACGCATGCGGTCGAGCATCGCAGCCTGCGGAATCGCCAGGCGGATCACGCCGCCGCCGGCATCGGTCACCTCAAGGTCGCGCTGACCGCTGGATCCCATCAGTCCGCCCAGTGGCTGGGACAGCTCGCGCAGCTTGGCGAGCGCCGGCTGCACGTCGGATTCCTTGGTGATGCGAACCTCGGCCGCGTCGTTGCGCACGGTCACGCCGCCGGTGAATCCGATCTTGGCATCGCGCAGCGTCCGGCGGACGTCGTCGCGGACCTGGTCCAGCCTCTCCTTCTTCACATAGCTGGAATCGACCTCGAGCAGCAGATAGGAGCCGCCCTGGAGGTCGAGGCCGAGAACGAGCCGGCGCTGCGCCCAGGCGGGCCAGGTCTTGACCTGCGCTTCGGGAAAGAAGTTCGGGACCGCGCAGAGGCACACGATCAGCGCCGTCAGGATAATCCCCAGCGCCTTCCACCGCGTGAAATACAACATCGACTGGACCTGTCAGATCGGGAGACTTGGGATGCTCGCGGAAACGCTCACTTCGACGCGGCGTCGTCCTTGGCGGCTTCCTTGCTATCCTTGGATTCTTTCGCCGGCTCGCCCTTGGCGCGCACGCCGGAGACCATCGAACGCATCTGCCGCACGCGCACGCCGTCTGCGATCTCGAACTCGATCTGGTCGTCGTCGACGACCTTGGTGACCTTGCCGACGAGGCCGCCCGAGGTCACGACGGTGTCGCCGCGGCGGATGTTCTTCACGAGGTCGGCATGGTCGCGCACCTTCTTCTGCTGCGGGCGCAGAATCAGGAAGTACATGATCACGAAGATCAGGGCGAACGGCAGCAGCGACATCAACATGCTGTTGGTGTCGCCGGCGCCCGCGGCCTGGGCATACGCAGGGGTAATGAACATTCGGACGATCCTCGTGGAAACGGGGGAAAACCGGTCAGGCCCTCAAAGGCGACCGGTTCGGTCAAATTCGCGCGGACTATAGCGGCCATTGCCCCAATTGCAACGCTGCCAGACCGTCGATTTGGCCACCTTGCGGCGCGCCCTCAGGCCCGATAAGGCTGCGTTCTCAGGAACTTCGGACATGCCCAAAAAACCAAGCAAAAGCCCGGCCGGCAAAGGCCCCCGCCCCCCTGCCAGGACGCCTGCCCGCGTCGCGGCAAAACGTCCCAAGGCCCCCCCCAAGGCAGTCGATAAGGCAGCCCCGGACCTCTCCCAGGATCGCATCGTCCGCGCGCTGGAGACGATCGCGGCGCACCTCGCCGCCCAGGGCAAGCCGGCCGTCGAACGCGAATCGTTCGAGCGGGCGGACGCCTATGTCTGGCACCCCGACGGCCGCCTCGCTGCGGTGCCGCGGGTCAGCCGCGTCGAGCTGTTCCTGCTGAAGGGCGTCGACCGGATGCGCGACATCCTGATGGAGAACACCGAGCGTTTCGCCAACGGCCTGCCGGCCAACAATGCCCTGCTCTGGGGCGCGCGCGGCATGGGCAAGTCGTCGCTCGTTAAGGCGGCGCATGCCAGCATCAACGCGGAGCGCAAGGCCGCCGATAAGCTGAAGCTGATCGAGATCCACCGCGAGGACATCGAGAGCCTGCCCGCGCTGATGGAGCAGCTGCGCGCCTCGTCCTTCTACTTCATCGTGTTCTGCGACGACCTCTCCTTCGACGGCAATGATGCGTCCTACAAGTCGCTCAAGGCCGTGCTCGAAGGCGGCATCGAGGGCCGGCCCGAGAACGTCATCCTCTACGCCACTTCCAACCGCCGCCATCTGCTGGCGCGCGAGATGATCGAGAACGAGCGCTCGACCGCGATCAATCCCGGCGAAGCCGTCGAAGAAAAAGTCTCGTTGTCCGATCGCTTCGGACTATGGCTCGGCTTCCACCGCTGCAGCCAGGACGAATATCTCGCCATGGTGCGGGGCTATTGCAGCCATTTCGGCATTGAGGTCGACGACGAGGCGCTGGAGCGCGAGGCGCTGGAATGGTCGACCACGCGCGGCTCCCGCTCTGGCCGCGTCGCCTGGCAGTTCGTGCAGGAGCTTGCGGGGCGGCTCGGCGTGAAGCTGACGGTGAATTAGCGGTCGGATCGCCACCCGGCTACGTGCCGCCCTTCCCCGAAGGCGGGGGTCAAGGGCGCGTGCCTTGCTTTGTCACCATGTGCCGGGTCGGCGTGACGGTACTTTCAGGCGCGGCGGGCGAGATCGCAAAGGAATCGCGCGCGAAGGCGACGCCTGCTACGCGCCGGCACTACGGCCTCGGTGGTGGTCACCGGAACGAGCTTCGACGGGGACCAGGTGCCACCGGTTGCCCGCGTGTTGCAAAGAATGATCAGCAAACTGACAGCCGCAGCTTGATTGCTGCTAGTATTTTCTAACGATGGGCTTTGTCGTCGGAGGTGCTCCGGGCGCGGGCGGCGAGATAGAGAAGGTGACCCAGGTATTCCAGCCTGATGGCCGGTTTTCCGCAGCGAACTCACCGTAAGCCTTTAAATTGAGATAGCCCTGCATGTCGCCGACCGGAAACAGGAATCCAATCTGGGGGCCGATGCCGACCACTTGGGACTGGAAGCAGCCGACACGGTCACCTGAACCGCTGTCGCAGCCGAGTTCCTTGTAGACATAGCCCACGAGGCCAACCATGACCTGCTTCGACAGGAATTGCGATGCACCCCAGTCGAAGTGCATGTCGACGCCATTCTGATACTGCGTTGCAGTGTTCTTGAAATTGTAGGTGAAGCCGAGCACGCCGGAGAATTCGTGGCCGGTCTGCGGATTGAAATAGGTGTAGCCGCCGCCGACGTCGATCGCGCTGTGTCCGATGCCTATATTCGACAGGCGATCGGATTGGTAAGCGCCAACCGGGATGTCGCCCATGATATAGGTCATGTAGTTGTGGACCCCGGCGTTCCAGCGCAATTGGAATACCGGCGCGACATCCCCAAAGCCCCATGTGGTGTCGCTGATGGTGTCGGACCGCGCGAAGGGGACGTTGTTGCCGAGAGGGCCCGTGAGCACGCCTGACAAGGTGCCTGCCAGGCTGGTGCCGACGACGCCATAGGCTGCTAACAGGGACACGGACGCCTGGCCGCCGAGAACCGGCGTCGCGAATACATAGGTTGGGATCACAAAGCCAAGATCGCCCGTGGCGTTGACGTTCAAATTCAGTTTTGCGTCGAGGGTAACATTGGCCGGAACCCTGTTGAGCGTGAACTCGCGCGCACGCGCGACGTCGGCGCCGGCGGAGACAGAGGTGTGATAGTAGATGTTTGCCAGCGACCAACCCGGCTGCTGCGGCGTGGCCGCCAGACTTCCAAAGAAACCGGGGACCCAGAAGCTGACGCCGCCTTCATCGGCCAACGCACAATGGGAAAAACCAATGATCGCGGACGTCAAGACGAATGCAGCAACGCCAAGTCTGCGTCGACGTGCTGATTTCGATCGCTCACTCTGCCCCGCCGCCAGTGCAATGCTCACTGTCATGTCGCGCCTCGTAAGATGTGCTACCTCCGAATACAATCCGGCCACAGCGTACCCCCGAGGCGATCGGGGCTCATCATGTAAAATTCAACGGGGATAGATCTATCGCAAGAAAGATCAATGCTGCGACCAAAGAGCCACATTCGGTAACCCAAGTCCGATCGGGCGCCACGGCAGACCTACTGCAACCCTCTCATAGCTGGAAATGTTGGGTATGCAGTTTGTGCCACCGATTCTATTTTCGGACCCCCACCAACGAGTGAGAAAAAAACAAGCTCGCGTTGCCGTTCGCCGGCGTCTCTTGCTGCAACGCGATGCCAGCCGTTGCTAGGTCGCGTATTGAGCCTCACGACTGCTTATTGGTAATCGAGTGTGACCAAGAGCAAAGTTGCCAGACGATGAACCTCAAGCTCACGCTCGTCGGCGTCATTCTAGCGTCAGTCTTCGCCGCACCTGTGGCCGCTGGCCCATTCGAGGATGCCGTCGATGCTCACGCCAGAGACGATTACGCCCAGGCCCTGTACGGCCAAAGCGTGGGGAAGCCGGCTACGCAGCAACCTCCTCGTTAGCCGAAACTTCTATTGCGGTGCTGATGACCGCCATGGGCAAAAATTCCAATGCATCACTCCCAGATCGCCCAGCGCGTTCTCAAACAGGAGACGATCGCAAAGTCAGACAACAATGTTCACTTAAAGAACACGAAGCGGCACGAAGACCCTCAATTTCGTTGTGACCGAAATGTCACCTGCATCGACATTGCAAGCTAGGCTTGATGCAGATCAAACAAGTTGATTGGTCAGAAACCTTCTTGGTCATATGTTTGCGAGTTGTGGCCGACCTTGAGGAGGCGACAGTGCAGAGAGTTTTCCTCATTTGCATCGCGGCAGGATTGTTGAGCGGACCCGCTCTTGCGTCCGATCTGCCTGTCAAAGCTCCGATATACAAAGCACCAATCGCGGCACCATTGTACAATTGGGGAGGGTTTTATGTTGGTGCCAACTTCGGTGGGGGATGGTCCAACGGCAGCCTGAACATTCCCGGCAACAATCTGTATGGCGGCCTGACCGAATTCGTTGGAGGCGTGCAGGCGGGCTATAACTTCCAGGCCGGCCACTTTCTGTTTGGTGTCGAAGGTGAGTTCGATGGAGCCGGCTTCGGTCATCCGGTCTTTCCTGCTCCGACATTAGCCTTTGTAGATCAACACTGGATCGGCACCGTGGCGGGCCGTGTCGGCCTCGTGGATGATCGATGGCTCGTATTCGCCAAGCTTGGCGGCGGCTGGGTCAACAGCAGCGCTACTTTGAACCTCCCCGGCGCCGCTTGGAACGGGACCAGCACGAACACCGGCTGGTTGGCGGGCGCTGGCATCGAATACGGCTTCAAGTCGCATTGGACCGTCAAACTCGAATACGATTATCTTGGGCTATCGAACTGGCGTTCTCCCACCGTCCCCTCGGTCGCGTTGAACCGCGACCTTCAAATGGTCAAAGCTGGCATCAATTATAAATTCGAAAGCGGCCTTCCCGCGGAGGCCGAGGCGCCGAAGCATTCCCACGAGCCTTCAGACGACGAAGATCTACAGAAGAAATCACAAAACCCGATCGCGGATTTGGTCAGCGTGCCGTTTCAGAGCAACACCAATTTCAATACCGGACCATTCAATCGCACCCAGGAAGTACTCAACATTCAACCCGTCGTGCCCATGCATTTAAACGAAGACTGGAACGTAATCTCACGTACTATCATTCCGCTGGTGAGCCAGCCGAGTCCGTTCTTCGACAGTAGCACCAACGGGATTGGCGACATTACTCAATCGTTGTTTGTGTCCCCCGTGCACCCCGGGCCGCTGATCTGGGGCGTGGGGCCAGTCTTCACCGTTCCGTCCGCAAACGATCCCATCCTCGGGACCGGTAAATTCTTGTTCGGCCCAACGGCCGTGTTAGTGGTCACGCCGCCACATTGGGTGATCGGTGTATTGCTCAATAACCAGTGGTCGGTCGGCGGCAATCCACTGCGACCGCCCGTCAACGCCTTCCTCGCCCAGCCCTTCGCCAACTACAACATGGCGCACGGCTGGTACTTGACCACGTCACCCGTCATCACCTCGAACTGGCTCGCGCCATCGGGTCAGCAGTGGACTGTGCCGATTGGCGGCGGCTTCGGTCGCGTTTTCAGAGTGGGTGACCAACCGGTGAACGCATCGATTGCCGGCTATTACAACGCGGTACGTCCGACCGGCACTCCGGCTTGGCAATTGCGCGCTGAAATCGCGCTTCTGTTCCCGGTTAAATGACGTGGCGGCCTGGCGCGCAACGAGACTTGTGTCCCGGTGTCCGAAGTGGATGATCGCGTCCTTTGTACTGTGGGCCGACAACTTCCCGACGCCGCGTAATACGGTCCACCTCGGACTCGGTTCGGTTCAGAACAAATCTCCGATTGGCAGAATACATCCGCGGTCAAGATCGCCCCGGAATTTGCGTGGCGCCACCAACAGCTAGTTCAACGCAGAATCGTCACACCATGCGTCTGCAATGCCTCGATGATACCGTCGAAGATCAGCGCAACGCCCATCGCAGAGACGAAGAAGCCAACTATTCGGGTGATAGCATCGATCCCCATTGCGCCGAGCTTGTCGAAAAGTTTCCCGGCATATGCCAGACACAGGTAGGTGACGACCATCGTCGCGAAAATAGCCACGACGATCGCTACGAAAGAGGCCAGTTCCGCTGATGATCGCTTAATCGTGGCAGTCATGCCGAGGATGGTGGCGATAGCGCCTGGTCCGCACATGAGCGGCATCGCAAGCGGCACGAAAGCTATGTTACCGCTCTGATCCGCGCCGCTGGCCGGAATCACGCCACCGGAAGCGGACGGTGAAAATAGTTCAAAGCCGATCTTCATCAGGATGATCCCGCCGACGATGCGGACCATGCTCAGCGGCACGCCGAACAAGCGTAGGATCAGCGTTCCGAAGATCAAGAAAAAGAGAGATAGAAGCAGCGCATAGAGGCAAGCTTTCCATGCCACCTTGCGATGTGTGGCGGCGTCCTTGCCTTCCAGCATCTTCAGATAGACCGGCAGGACCTCGAACGGATTTATTATCGCGAGCAAAGTCGCGAACGTACCCACGAACAGCGAGAGTTCATGACCCATTATGCCTGCGCCTCACCCTTTCTCCGGGTGCTCGACTTCGGTGAAAAGGCTCCCCTGTGCCGCACCTGAGCCTGCGCGGCCGCCGCCGGCACCGCGGAGCACCCATGCTGCACCCACTGCGAGAACTGCACCCACGAGTGGACCTGCGACATACACCCAATAGCTCGTGAAGTCGGTCGCGATTAAGTTCGGGCCGAACGTGCGCGCTGGGTTCATCGACGCTCCCGAGATAGGGCTCCCCCACAGCCCGGCAAGTGCAATGTACGCGCCGACGCCGATCGCGCCGATGATCCCGATGTTCTGAGCGCCTGACGCCGTGCCGAGAATGACACTGACGAGACCGAGGGTCAGCACGGCCTCCATCAGGAACGCATCGGACGCGGAGTATCCCGACGCGGGATAGTTCGACCCGTAGCTGGCCGACACGTTGATCACGGCGTGCAGGAACAGTGCCGCGAGCGTCGCCCCGATCAACTGCACGACGATATATCCCGGTACGCGACGCCATGGGAAGTCGCCACGCACCGAGAACGCGATACTGACCGCGGGATTGAGATGAGCGCCGGACACCTTGCCCATGAAGAGGATGATCGCCATCACCATCAGACCGGGTGCGACGACCGCAGCGGCACGGCTGATCGTGCCGGGAAAGGCCTGCCCCATCATGCCGCCACCGGCGGCCACGAGGACGAGGAAGAACGTTCCGAGCAGCTCCGAGAAGAGGCGGCGCCACTCTTGGTTCGGATCGTGGAAGTCGTTTAGCGACGCGACAAGCTCGTGATCCAGATGGCTCAGTGTTCTGTCGGCCTCTGTTTGCGCCATGAGCTGCTCTTTCCTCTAGTCGATGCCGCTGTCCGTTAGCCTCTCGCACCGGGCCAGCACGGCTCCTCGGGTCTTCGGCGCGCTTGCGGATTTTTCGAGCGGGATAGGCATGCCTTCAATCCTCCAAGACGGGACCACACCAGCCGGGCAGGTAGCTCGCCTCCTCGGTTTTGGACAATTCCAGGGCTTGCTCGAGAGCGGCCTCGAAGTGGGTCTCTACGGTTTTGCGCTTGACCCGGCGACGCAAAAAATCCGCCCACAAGAACTCGCTGAACGGCGTCGTGTCCTTGGCGTACCCGCCGGCGCGCCGCAGTTCGCCCGCCAACGAGCGGAACGGATCGTCAACAAGCCCGGCCACGGTCTTCGGCAAATCCTTGTAAGGGCGCAGACGGCCCTCGTCGTCGTACGAATGCATCCAGCTTTGATTGTCCAGGACGAACCAGAACGAATCGGGCTCCAGCGTCCTGAGGTTTTTCACCACGGTAACCAATACCTCTTCGACCCCTTCTTCATGGAGCGCACGCGCCAGGTGGTGATGATCGATGACGTAGTGGCGGTCCTTTGGGCCAAGCACGACGGGGATCATGTGCTTACCCAGGAACTCGGCTCCTTTCTCTTTGCTCTCGTCGCGCCAGCGCTTGCGCTTCTCCTTGACCTCCCGAATGCCGACCGTCATCTGGGTCGGGCGCAGGTCTGCGATCGCAACGGGCTTGAGAATGGGTTCACGGTCCGACATCGTGCAGACTTCTTTGATCACTAGTCCGGAAATGTTCGCTTTTAGAAGACGTCGTCGCCTCGTCAGCAACCGACCGCGAGGCCAGCCGCGTCCGGTCGGTCCCCATCACCGGACATTCTCAGCGCCCGTCGGCAAAGCCCGCCTTTATAACAACGACCCTTCGTTGTGCTCACGGTGGACTATTCCATTGATCTGGATCAACGGTCGGCCAAGACTCTTGCGCACGCCCGTACCGGGCTACACGGACATGATGGCGCTTCGTGATTGTGGTCGATGACGATGCGGCCATCCTGAAGCGTATGGCGCATGCTGTTCGCAGGTTTAGCTTCGAATAGTCAATTCGAGGGAGTCTGACCATGAACATCACTCCCACCATGCGCGCATTGGTATGGTCGACCTCCGTTCTGGCTCTCACAATTGGTCCGACCTTCGCCCAGCAGATCTCGGGAACGCCGGGCTCACCCAGCGCCACGACGACGATTGACGGCAAATATCTCCCAAACCCGCCCGCGCCGTTCGGCGGAACGATCAATATGGATGCCAAGGGTTCCAAACCCTATTGGCCACCGACCGTGGTGCCGCCCAAGGGGGCGCCCAACGTCCTGCTGATGTCCTCCTTGCGTTAACAGCGGACGTCCGCGCCTCGAACGCGGTGCCGCAGGCGACAAAGATGGTCGGTGTGCAAGTCCGGAATGCGTTGGGTGCCTCTTGCCGGTAACCATGTCCACTGGCTGTTGCCGTCCAGATGGCACTTATGGGTCCTTAGAGGATGTCAGTCGAAGGCAAAGATGCGCTTCCAGTCCTTCTTCATGTCGACGACCGCCCACTTGTTGACGGCCGCGGCGTCGAGCGCGACGTCGAGTTTCCCGAAATGCGAGTCGCGGTCATAGGCATATTCGCGTTCTGCATCGGTATGGTGGACGATCAGGCCGAACCGCGCGCCACTGGCGCCGAGCGTCGTCCATTGCAGCATTTCGAGATCGCCGTCGGAGTTGCCGAAGGCGGCGATCGGACGCCGGCCAATGTGCTCGTTGATGCCGATCGGCTTGCCCGCCTTGTCGTCGATGAAATTGATGTCGGGCAGCCGGAAGAGCGTTGGCGCACCGTCCTTGATCTCAAATCGGGTTTTGATCGACGATCCGACCACCTGCTCCGGAGGTATTCCGTAGATCCGCTCGGTCCAGGGCCGCATGAATTCGATGCCGCCGCCCGACGCGATGAAGGTCTTGAAGCCGCTGGCCCGGAGATAGGCGAGCAGTTCGAGCATCGGCTGGTAGACCAGTTCAGTATGCGGCCGCTTGAAGCGGGGATCGCGCGCGGTCGCCAACCAATCCGTGACAATCTTCTCGAACTCTGCCGTGGTCATGCCGGCATGTGTCACGGCGATGATTTCGACCAATCCTTTTTCGCCTGAAGCCGCGAGCGCCTTCAGGTCGTCGTCCAGCACCGCCGCGAACGGCTGCTTGGTCTTCCATTCCGGATGCATTGGCGCCATGGCCTTCACGCGGTCGAGGGCGAAGGCCAGTTGCACGTACATCGGCTGCTCGACCCATAGTGTGCCGTCATTGTCGAAGGTCGCGATGCGCTGCTCGACCGGCACGAAGAAAGGCCCGCCTTGCGTCGTGACCCGCGCGACGAAATCGAGGATCGAAGCCTTGGTCGCCCCCTCGTTCCAGGACGGGAGTGGATCGCGTGCCTGTGCCAGCGCGGAGGTGGAGCGGAGTGAGGCGGAGAGCAAGGGAAGGACGGCCAGTGACGAGAGCAGGATGCGGCGATCGATAGCAGGAAAACGGATGATCGGTTTCAAGGTCGACTCCTTTCCGTTGCCAAGCGGGCGCACAGGAGTTCGGTGCGCCCGCCATGAAACCAGTCGATGCCAGGCGCTACTTGCCCACCGCCGCCCGGGCCGCCTCGATTTTCGCCTTCACGGCATCGAGGTTGAAACTCGCGCCCTTTTGCATCGGCGGAAACTCGATCGCCGTCATCGCCAGCTTTTCCACCTGCTGCTGAACAAATACAAAGCGCCAGAATTCGTATTTGAACCAGTCGAAGTATTGCTGCGCGCCTTCTTTACTCCCGTTATCGGGCCAGCCCGTGCGCTCGAATGGATCGAGGCGAAGATTGGTCAAATAGGGCACGTCAACCTTGGTTTTTTCGCCGAGCCAGCCTTTTGGCTGGTCGATGAAGCGATACTTGAAGTCGTCGATGCGCACGGCACCTAGTTCGCTCTCTCCGAAGTAAAAGATTTCGTGCCGGTTCGACGGCCCCTTGCCGGTAATCATGTCCATCTGGTTATAGCCGTCCAGATAGCACTTATAGGTCGTGTCACCGATCTGTTTGCCCTTCTGCAGCTCATCTGCAATGTTCGGGTTGCCGGCGGCCGCCAGCAAGGTCGGAAACCAGTCCAGACCGGAAATGATGCCGTTCTCGACCTTGCCGGCCGGCACCTTGCCCGGCCAACGGATCATGCAGGGCACGCGGAAGCCACCTTCCATGACGGTGCCTTTGCTCTGCGCGAAAGGCGTCTGCCCGCCATCAGGCCAGGTGAAGACCTCGGTGCCGTTGTCGGTGGTGAAGACCACGATGGTGTTGTCGTCCACGCCCATATCCTTGAGCTTCTGCATCACCATGCCGACGTCGTCATCGAGCTGCGCCATGCCGGCTTCATGTATCGACCAGCCGTTCTTGGAGTTGCGCGTTCCCTCGTACTTTGGTGAAAGATGCGTGACGATGTGCATCCGGGTCGGGTTGAGCCATAGAAAGAACGGCTTGTTGTCGGCCTTGGCCTTCTCGATGAACTTCAGCGCAAGATCGCGAATTTCGTCATCTACGGTTTCCATTCTCTTTGGATAAAGCGTTCCGGCATCCTCGATCCGCTGTTTGCCGACCTTGCCCCAGCGTGGATCCACGGTGGGGTCGTCCACGGCGGTCGCGTATGTATGGAGCATATTGCGCGGACCGACGACGTTCAGCAGGTCCTGCGGGTAATTCGGGTGCGCGGGGTCTTCCATGGCGTCGAGGTGATAGAGGTAACCGAAGAACTCGTCGAAGCCATGCACCGTCGGCAAGAATTCATTCTTGTCGCCAAGGTGGTTCTTGCCAAACTGGCCGGTGGCGTAGCCCATTCCTTTCAACGCGGTGGCAATCGTCACCGCCTGCGCGGGTATGCCGATGGCAGCGCCGGCCTGGCCGACCGTGGTCATGCCGGTGCGGATTGGCAATTCACCTGTGATGAAGTTGGCGCGACCTGCCGTGCAGCTCGCCTCGGCATAGTAATCGGTGAACAGCATGCCTTCGGCGGCGAGCTTGTCGAGATTGGGCGTCCGGCCGGCCATCAGGCCGCGGTGATAAGCGCCGATATTCCACATGCCGATGTCGTCACCCATGATGAAGACGATGTTCGGCCGCTGCCCGGCTGGCGCGGGTGACGGTGTTGGTTGCTGCGCATGCGCAGAACTTGTTAGCCCGACCGCGGTGAGTGCCGAAGCGGCGACAAGAGAACTCCCGCTCAGCAAAAGATCGCGGCGTTTCATTCCGTTGCCCGATTGCGGAGTAGCGTCGTGGGAATCTCCAGGCGGAAGCTTATTGCTCATGACGTACTCCTCCCGTTGTTACGCAATTGGCTCTGTTCGCTTGACGCATCGGAAGCCGGCGTGGCTTGTGGAGGTGGCGACCGGCCCGACGCGGCCTCTTTGATCACTTGCTCGCTATTCCGTGGGCGGGCGCCCCAACGCGGAGCGCCCGCCCACCGCACATTCTACTTGCCAGCGTGCGACTGCATGGCCTTCTCGATCTGTTCCTTGACGGCTTCGAGGTTGAAGCTCGCGCCCTTCTGCATCGGCGGAAACTCGATCGCCGTCTGGGCGAGCTTGCCGACCTCCTGCTGCACGAACTGGAACCGCCAGAACTCGAAAACAAACCAGTTATAGAATGCCAACGACCCCTGCGCGCCGTTGGGCAAGTTCGTGCGTTCGAACGGATCAAGCCGAATGTTGGTGAGGATCGGCCAATCAACCTTGACCGTGCCGCCTAACCAGCCGCTCGGCTGATCGGTGAAGCGATATTTGAAGTCGTCGATGCGCACCGCGCTCAGTGTGCCCTCAGTGAAATAGAAGACCGAGTGGCGGGCAGACGGGCCCTTTCCGGTAATCAGGTCCATCTGGTTGAACCCGTCGAGGTAGACCTTGTAGGTCTTGCCGGCGAGTTGCTTTCCTTTCCTCAACTCGTCGGCAATATTCGGATTGCCGGCGGCGGCGACGAAGGTCGGGAACCAGTCGAGTCCGGAGATAATGCCGTTCTCGACCTTTCCCGCCGGCACCTTGCCCGGCCAGCGGATCATGCAGGGCACGCGGAAGCCACCTTCCAGGGCCGTTCCCTTGCCGCCCGCAAATGGCGTCTGTCCACCATCCGGCCATGTAAAGTTCTCCGCGCCGTTGTCGGTCGTGAACGCGACGATCGTGTTGTCGTCGAAGCCCTCGTCCTTGAGCTTCTTCATGACGGCGCCGACGATATCGTCCAGTTGGGCGAATCCGCCCTCCGAAACCGACCAGCCGTTGTCGGAGTTGCGCATGTTCTCGTACTTCTCGGAGAGGTGCGTGACGACGTGCATGCGCGTCGGGTTGAGCCAGACGAAGAACGGCTTGTTGTCCCGCTTGGCCTTGTCGATGAAGTCGAACGTGATCTTCAGGATTTCGTCATCCACCGTCTCCATCCGCTTTGGATAAAGCGGTCCGGAGTCCTCGATCTTTTGCTTGCCGATCTTGCCCCAGCGCGTCTGCACCGTCGGATCGTCGACGTCGGTCGCCCAGGAATGAACCATATTGCGCGGACCGACGGTGGCCAAGAGCGCTTGCGGGTAGTTGCGGTGGGCCGGGTCTTCCATGGCATCGAGGTGGTACAGATAGCCGAAGAACTCGTCGAAGCCGTGCATGGTTGGCAGGAATTCGTTGAGGTCGCCGAGGTGGTTCTTGCCGAACTGTCCCGTGGTGTACCCCATGGATTTCAGCGCGGTCGCAATGGTCGGCGCCTGCGCAGGCATTCCGATCGGGGAGCCCGCTTGGCCGACCGTGGTAAGCCCGGTACGGATTGGCAGTTCGCCTGTGATGAAATTGGCGCGGCCCGCCGTGCAGCTCGCTTCGGCGTAGTAGTCGGTGAAGCGCATGCCTTCCGCGGCGAGCTTGTCGAGGTTCGGTGTCCGGCTTGCCATGATGCCCTGGTGGTAGGCGCCGATGTTGAACCAGCCGATGTCGTCACCCATGATGAAGACGATGTTCGGCCGCTGGCCGGCCGCTGCGGGCGCTGCTGCCGGCTGCTGCGCGTGTGCCGGGGTTGTCAGCCCGACAGCCGAGAGCGCCGAGGCGGCCACAAGCGAACTGCCGCTCAGCAGCAGATCGCGGCGTTTCATTCCGCCGCCCGATTGCGGCGCAACGTCGTGCGATTCTTCTGGCGGAAGCTTGCTACTCATGACGTGCTTCTCCTGTTGTTATGCAATTGGCTCTGTTCGCTTGATGCATCGGAAGCGGACGTGGCTTGTGGAGGTGCCGACCGATCGGGCGCGGCCTCCTTGATCACTTTGCTCGCTATTCCGTTGGCGGGCGCCCTATGTCGGGCGCCCGCTTCACCCGCAAGCATCCGAGCTACTGGCTCGGGTGCCCCTGACCCTTCTTGAGCTGTTCCATGACCTGATCCAGGTTGTAGCTCGCGGGATCCTGAAGGGGGGGAAACTCCCTGTAGGATTCCAGCTCCTTCAGCCACAGCACCTGCCCGATGGGCAGCAGGTTCCAGTCGTATATGTAAGCGCTGACCGGTCCGGCGAGCGCGCCGCTCATCCAGAAACTCGCCTTTTTCTCATCGCCCCACGACGTCTCGAATGGATCGCGCTTGAGGTTAACCATGCCGGCTGCGAACTGGGTCTGGACGCCCGGCAAGAGGAATCCCGTCGCGGTTTCGGGCGCGATCGCGAAATACATCTTCCAATTCTTGTAGCGCACAGCCGACGGATGGCTGCTGGAATAGTAGAAGAAGGTGTCGCGCGCCGACTTTTCCGAACGTCCGGAAAGGTACTCGGTCTGATCGACGCCATCGAGCTTGGTCTTGACGATGCCCGGATAGGCACCGGCCATGATTCGCTTGTTCAGCGCATCGCCCTTGGCTCCGCCGGCAATGTTGACAAGCGTGGGCAGCCAGTCGAGCGACGCGAAGATGTCGTTCTTGACGGTCCCGGGCTTGATGACGCCCGGCCAGCGGATGACACAGGGAGCGCGCATGCCGCCTTCCCAGGTGTTCATCTTCGAGCCCTTGAACGGGGTCGTGCCGCCGTCCGGGTAGGTGAACGTCTCCGCACCATTGTCGGTGGTGAACACGACGATCGTGTTGTCGAGCTGGCCCATGTCCTGGAGCTTCTTCAGCACGTAGCCAATGTTGTCATCCATCTGCTTCATGCCGGCTTCGTTGACGCCCCAGTCCTTGCCGCCGGGCTCGCCGACCATGGCCATGTACTTGTCGTTCAGCACGGTTGTGACGTGCATGCGCGCCGGGTTGTACCAGACGAAGAAAGGCTTGCCCGTCGTCTTCGGGTCGTTGCGATCGATGAAGTCGATGACCTTGGCCGAGATTTCCTCGTCGACCCCCTTCGATCGCTCGAGCGTCAGCGGGCCCTGGTCGATGCACTGCTGAGTCCTGGATGTACCATCCGACTTGCACGCCAGCACGTTGCGCGGAGGCGTCAGGCAAACCGTCGTTTGCGGATCGACCGCGCCCGGTACTTCCGGGATGCCGGGGATCGGCGTATTCTTGCAGGGCGGGGCAACCGTCTGCTGGGTGGGGGACTTGTTGATGTCCGGGAAGCTCACGCCCTGCATCGCATCGAGGTGATACAGGTAGCCCCAGAATTCCTGGAAGCCGTGCGCGGTCGGCAGCGCGTCGGTGTGATCGCCGAGATGGTTCTTGCCGAACTCGCCGGTGTTGTAGCCGAGATCGAGCAGGAATTTGGCGAGCGCCGGGGTGCCGGGCCGCAGATAGGACGGGCTGCCGGGCAGTTGCGGGGGGATCATGCCGGTGCGCAGCGGATTCATGCCGGTGAAGAAGGCATTGCGACCGGCCGTGCAGCTCTGCTCGGCGTAATAGTGCATGAAGATCGCGCCTTCGTTGCCGATGCGATCGATGTTGGGCGTTTCGCCGACCATCAGGCCGCGGTGGTAGATGCTCGGCTGCATCCAGCCGATGTCGTCGCCCATGATGAAGAGGATATTGGGTTTCGGTGCCGGCTGTGCGGTCGCCGGCGTGCTGGCTGCCCCGGACAGCGACATCAATATCGTCGCGCCAAGCAGCGAGGCGCAGGACCTCTTGTGGCAACGGGACGTCTTGAACGGTGGAATTGCGGCAAAGGGTGGCTTGTCATTGAATATGCAATTCAACATGGCCTCGCTCTCCCATTATGATGCGTTAGAGACACCTCGCCTGATGCACCGAAATCCAAGGTGACTCGTGGATGTGTCGATCGGCTCCGCATGCCGCGCAGCCGGCCGGTAGCGTCTGCAGTAGTTCGGCGCGCACAAATGCGAGCCGCCTTTGATGACCTTGCGTGGAATCTTGACGTTGGTCGTTCTGGGGTCGTAGCTGTCGGCCTCGCGGCCGCCGCGCGGGTTCTCTGGAATGCAGCAGGCTTTTGCAGCGTCGGCCTCATGCCGAGGCGAGTACCAGTCGGACGTCCATTCCCAGACGTTGCCGATCAGATCGTGCAGCCCGTAACCGTTCGGCGGAAATGCGTTGACCGGCGATGTCCGTTCGTATCCGTCGTCCCTGGTGTTCTGGCGTGGAAATTCGCCCTGCCAGGTGTTGGCCATGTGACGGCCCCCGGGCGCAAATTCATCTCCCCATGCGAACTCGGCGCCGTCCAGTCCGCCGCGCGCCGCGAACTCCCATTCCGCTTCGGTCGGCAAATCCTTGCCGACCCATTTTGCGAAGGCGATCGCATCGCTGAAGGCCACATGCACGACGGGATGATCGTCCAGCCCACGGATGTCGCTGCTCGGCCCGTAGGGATGCCGCCAGTTCGCGCCTTTGGCGAAGGTCCACCACTGGCTGAAGTCCCGGAGACTGACCGGATACGCGGGCGGCGAGAACATCAGGGAGCCCGCATAGACCATGTGCGGGAGCATTCCCGGATAGTCCTTTGGATCGGGCACGATCTCGGCAAGGGTGACGTGGCCGGTAGCCTTGGCGAACGCCTTGAATTGCCGGTTGGTCACTGGATGGCAATCCATCCAGAACGCATCCACGGTGACACGGTGGACCGGCGCTTCTTCCGGATAGTGCCGATCCGAACCCATGCGAAACGTGCCGCCCGGCACGTACAGCATCCCCTCGCCTGGTGGATGCTGGAACAATTGTCCGGAATCAGGCGACGATTTCGTATCAGCCAGCTTCATGCCGATCTCCGGACCCGTGCGTCATTGGCCTGCGCTGCTACGGAAACGGAACGACAGACTTCCAGGTTGATCTAAATCAAAGGGTCCTGGTCACAACGTTGACGGTCCGGCTGCCAAGTCCGCTGCGCCATCGAAACTGAAGCAGCTTCAGGACATTAGGACATTTCACCGGCAGCCATCGGCTACTTTGCATGGGGTTGTTTTTCGAAAATTGATTGTCCGGACACAAAGCCTCAGTACGCCACGGTTCGAGGCAGCTTCTCGGCTTGGCAACCGCCGCCTCTGGAATACTGGATCGCCCGCACCAGTGCGCAATGCGCACAAGGCGGGCGATGACAGCATACTCGTGGTGATTGCGTGCCCTACTCTGTGGGCCCGCGCCTCACGCCCCGTTCAGGAATTGAAGCGGGTCAACCGGGCTCGATCCCTTACGGATCTCGAAGTGGAGCTGCGGCGACGCCACCTCCCCGGATTGACCCGACTTGGCAATGACCTGACCGCGCTTGATGGTATCGCCGCGCTTCACCATCAGCTCACTCGCATGGGCATATGCGGTGACGTAGCCGTTGGAGTGCCGAACCAGGACCAGATTGCCGTAACCTTTGAGCTCGTTGCCCGAATAGGCGACGACGCCGTCTTCTGCCGCCTTGACCGGCGTACCCTCGGGCACCGCGAGATTGATGCCGTCATTGGACTTGCCATTGGTCTTGGCGCCGTAGCTCGTGACCACCTTGCCGCGCACCGGCCAGCGGAAGGTCGGCAGCGCGCTGGTGGTCTCCGCAGCTTTCGCCGGAGCCTCCGCGGCCTTCTCTTCGACATTGGCCTGGGCCAGACGCGCGCTCTGCACGGGTGCGGCGACAGCGGCCATCTTGGTGGCGGGTGCGGGAGCAACTGCAACGGGCTGCAGCGTGCCCGCGACAGGGGCCGCAGCACCCGGCGCCGCGACCGCGGCGGTCTTGGCACCGGGCACGGTCAGCCTGGTGCCGAGCTTGAGCTTGGCCGACGGATCGAGGCCGTTGGCACGGGCAAGCTCAGCCGACGAGATGTGGTTCTTGCGGGCGATGCTGGCGAGCGTGTCGCCGTGGTTGACGAAGTGCGTGCTCGGCGGCGCGGCGACGGCGGCAACCGGCTTCGCAGCAGGCGCCATCGCGGGAGCCGCCGCGACAGGAGCCATCGCCGGTGCGGGCGCAGCCGCTGTGGCCGGATGCGGGATGATCAATTGCTGGCCTGGCGAGAGCGCGCGCGGGCCCTTGTAGCCGTTGGCGGCGAGGATCGCCTGCGGCGTGACGCGATAGCGCTTGGCGAGCACGTCGAGCGTGTCGCTGGTGCCGACGATGATCTTGGTGCCGCCGGGCGGCTGGGCGGCCGCGACCGAGCGCGGCGGCACGGTGGCGGTGGTCTCAAGATGCGGCTGTGCCGGGGGCGCGTAGGAGCTGACGCCGCGACCGCCTCCGGACACCCCGCCACCCGCCGCAACCGGATAGGATTGCGGCGCGGAGACCGCCGGCGGCGGCAAGGGCTGCGACTGATAATAACCGGGCTGCGTCTGCGGCCGCGAATATTGCGGCAGCTCACGCTGCGGCGGCGGTGCCTGCTGCACCGAGCCGGTCTGCTCAGACGCGAAAGGATTGGAGAAATTCGACTGGGACAGCCGCGACTGCATGTCGGCGCTGCACCCTGCGAAGCTGAACGAGATCAGCGCCAAGACCGCAACCTGCGGCACGCGGCGCGAGTAAAGCAACTCGGCGACTACAGACATGGTTACTCACTCGTACGCAACAGAACTGGTCTTTTAAGTAAACACGTCGCGAGTAAATAACGGCTTAACCCTCCCAATAAGATGTTGGCGGCACAGCCGATCCGGAAATCTACAGCTCCCGCGCCACCCCGGGCAGCGCCGGCACGAAGCGGACCTCGACGAGTTCCTTGCGCTCGATCCCGGCTTCGGTCCGGCTGAGACGGACCAGCGTCTGCACACCATGGTGCGGGCCGATGGGTGCGATCAGGATGCCGCCGACCTCCAGCCGCTCGACCAGGTTCTCCGGAAGCTGCTCCATCGCGGCGGTCACGATGATGCGGTCGAACGGGCCGATATTGGCCGGCAGGTTGAGGCCGTCGCCGAGCATCACCTCGACATTGTGACAGTTTAGCTTTTCGAGCCGGGCGCGTGCCGCCTCCGCGAGCTTGCGGTAGCGCTCGACGGTCAGCACCTGGCCTGCGAGACGCGACAGCACGGCGGCCTGATAGCCCGAGCCGGCGCCGATCTCGAGCACGCGGTGCTTCTTCTGGAGCTGCAGCTGCTCGGTCATGTAGGCAACGACGAAGGGCTGGCTGATGGTCTGCCCGCAGGCGATCGGCAGCGCGCTGTCACGATAGGCGGCGTCGCGATCGGTCTCCTCGACGAACAGATCGCGCGGCACCTCCTCCATGGTTCGTAGCACCGCCTGATCGCTGATGCCCCGCCGCCTCAGCGAGAGCTGAAACATCATCTTTTCCGGCGGGTGCTGATCGGAGGTCATCGCTGCTTATCGTCTCGTCGGGTCCGGGGCCACGTGTCTCGTTAAGACCCGGGGCAGGAATCCTGTTCCTACCCAGGAACCCATGATAGCCGTTCGGGCGCGGTATTGGACCATAAATCGGCTTGCAACGGGTTGGCTGCAAAGACCATTTTCAGGTGTCCGCTCGCCGAAACGCGCATTGCGTCGATTCGCGTTATCTGCGAACGTTTTCCGCAAATGGGCAAGGACTCAACGACTATGACCGCGACCGGACCTTCGGGCCGCTCTGTATTCCTCGTCGAGGACGAGGTGATGATCAGGATGATGGTCGCGGATATGCTCGAAGAGCTCGGCTACAAGGTGGCTGCCGAGGCCGGCGATATCACCGAGGCCCTGCGGCTCGCCCAGGCGACCGAGTTCGACATCGCCATCCTCGACGTCAACGTCAACGGCAAGGTCATCTCTCCGGTCGCCGATGTCATCAGGGCGAAGGGCTGCCCGTTCATCTTCGCCACCGGCTACGGCTCCTCCGGCCTGCCCGAGCAGTACCGCGACCGGCCGGCTCTGCAGAAGCCGTTCCAGCTCGACGCGCTCGGCAAGACCATCGAAGCCGCCCTTCGCGGCGGCTAGCGATTACTTCAGCGTCGCGCTCAGCGCTTCGGAAAACGCCTCATTGGTGCGGTCGAGCCGTAGCGGCGTGACGGAGACATAGCGCTCGCGCAGCGCCGCCAGATCGGTGCCTTCGGCAGGCGTATCCATCATTGCGGCGCGCTCGAAGCCGATCCAGAAATAGGGATTGTTGCGGCCGTCCCTGCGCTCGTCGATCCTGAGGAAGCCGAGATTGCGTTTGCCCTGGCGCGTGACGCGGATGCCGAGCACCTCTTCCGGCGTACAGGCCGGGAAATTGACGTTGATGACGGTGTCCTTCGGGATACCGGCGGCGATCACCTTGCGCAGGATGTCGGGTCCGAATTTGAGCGCGGTGTCCCAAAGCGGGCGCTCGCGCGTCTCGACGCTGAACTCCTGCGACAGGGCGAAAGACGGCAGCCCCAGGATGGTGCCCTCCAGCGCGCCGGCGATGGTGCCGGAATAGACCACGTCCTCGGCGACGTTGCGGCCCTTGTTGACGCCGGACAGTACGAGGTCCGGCGGCTTGGTGCCGAGGATATGGCGCGCGCCCATGATGACGCAGTCGGTCGGCGTGCCGCGCACGGCGAAGTGCTTTGGTCCGACCTCGCGCAGGCGCAGCGGATCGTTCAGCGAGAGCGAATGCGATACGCCGGACTGGTCGAGCTCGGGCGCCACGACCCAGACGTCGTCGGACAGTGCGCGCGCGATCTCCTCCACGACCTTGAGGCCGGGGGCGTGAATGCCGTCGTCATTGGTGCAGAGAATGCGCATATTAAAAATCGTTCCTGAGCGGGTCTGAGCCGTCTTATCCGGCCGGGGCCGATCAGGCAAACCGGCCGACTGTGTCCGGCGGCGGGTTCCCGGCCTGGTCCTGCTACCTGCGGATGCGCCATTGCGGCAGGAAGCGTGCGAGCCTGCCTTCCGCGCGCAGCTTCATCGCCGGCACCACCAGGCTCACGACCGGAGCCTCGATCACCCCGAGCGCCTCCAATTGCGCGAGGATCGGCTCCGGCTCCCGCGTCTGCGGAAAGCGTTCGCGCGCCACGGTCAGCGCCTTGTCGAAATCCGCAGCATTCACGCCGGGCTTGGCCCGCCGGCTGCACACGAGATCGTCATCCCAGAGCCGCGCGATCGCGATGTCGAACACACCACGCAGACGCTGATCGACGGCCTGGATACCGGCACCTGTCACCGCCCATTGTCTGCCGACCCAGAAGATGTCGCGGTGCAAGGCCATGAACAGTGAGTTCGTGTTGTCGGGTGGCCGGCAGAATAACCAGCCGCCCGATCTTCGCAACCAAACGTTTCTGCGTGACAGCCGGGCAACACGCACCGGATTCGCGTTCCGATAGAATCGGAACGGGACTTCAGATTTTTATCTTGTTTGACGCGCTTTCTCGACGCGAACCGGTATCCACTTCGCTCGAAAACGCCCTACTCGCGCGCGACCACCTTCAGTCCGCCCATATAGGGCTGGAGCACGCTGGGGACTGCGATCGAGCCGTCCTCCTGTTGATAAGTCTCCATCACGGCGATCAGCGCGCGGCCGAGCGCGGTGCCGGAGCCGTTCAGCGTGTGCACGAATCGTGGCTTGCCGTCCGGACCGCGCGAGCGGGCGTCCATGCGGCGGGCCTGGAAGTCACCGCAGACCGAGCAGCTCGAGATCTCGCGGAACGCGCCGCCCTCGCCCTGCCCGGGCATCCAGACCTCGATGTCATAGGTTTTTTGCGACGAAAAGCCCATGTCTCCGGTGCACAGCGTCATCACGCGGTAGTGCAGATCGAGCCGGCGCAGCACTTCCTCGGCGCATGCCAGCATCCGCTCATGCTCGTCCTTGCTGGTCTCCGGCGTCGTGATCGACACCAGCTCGACCTTGGTGAACTGGTGCTGGCGGATCATGCCTCGGGTATCACGTCCTGCGGCGCCCGCCTCCGCGCGAAAACACGGCGTCAGCGCAGTCAAGCGCATCGGCAGCTGCTTCTCATCGAGGATGGATTCTCGAACGAGGTTGGTGAGCGCCACCTCCGCTGTCGGAATGATGCCGAGACGCTCGGTCCGCAGCCGCTCCAGATCGGGTGCGGCGAGCAATTCGCCCTTGATCGCCCAGAACTGGTCATCCTCGAATTTCGGCAATTGTCCCGTGCCGAACATGATCTCGTTGCGGACCAGCAGCGGCGGATTGATCTCGGTATAGCCGTGCTCATCGATGTGCAGATTCAGCATGAACTGGCCGAGCGCGCGTTCGAGCCGCGCCAGCCCCTTCTTCAGCACGACGAAGCGCGCGCCGGAGAGCTTTGCCGCCGTCTCGAAATCCATGTCACCGAGCGCGCCGCCGAGATCATCATGGGGTTTGGGCGCAAACGCGTAGTTGCGTCGGTTGCCGAAGACATGGCGTTGCACGTTGCCGTGCTCGTCGACGCCGTCGGGCACTTCGCCGAGCGGCAGATTGGGGATCGCCGACAGCGCCGTGGCAAGCTCCTCGTCGGCGGCTTTCGCAACGGCCTCGAGCTGCGGCATCGTTGTCTTGAGCTCGGCGACCTCCGCCATGAGCTTGGCGGCGCGCGCGTCATCCTTCGCCTTCTTGGCGTCGCCGATCTCCTTGGAGGCCGCATTGCGCCGCGCCTGCGCCTGCTCCGAGGCCAGGATCGCCGCCCGCCGCTTCTCGTCGATCGCGAGCAGCGACGCCGACAACGGCTTCAGGCCACGCCTGGCGAGGCCGGCGTCGAAGGCTTGCGGATTGTCGCGGATCGATTTGATGTCGTGCATGGCGGTGGTCCTGGATCAGCGTGCAACAGCCAACGCGGTATGTCGGGAGCTTGCATCGCGCTTCCCACTACCACAGGCGTCATCGCCCGCGAAAGCGGGCGATCCAGTATTCCAGAGACAGCAGTGATTCTCCGAGGGGCCTCGGCGTACTGGATTCCCCGCCTTCGCGGGGAATGACAGCGCGCCTGGCCGCTACTCCGCCGGATTGGCCGGCGTCGACACGTCGGTGCCGGTGGCGGCCTTCGACGCCGCCGCCTTCTTCTCCACCATCCCGACCGCGATGATCGAGCCCTCGTAGAGCAGCAGCAGGGGGATCGCCAGCGAGCACTGGCTCAGCACGTCGGGCGGCGTCAGAACGGCCGCGATGACGAAGGCGATGACGATGAAATAGCGGCGCTTCTCGCGCAGCATCTTCGAGGTCACGATCCCAATACGCCCGAGCAGCGTCAGGATCACCGGAAGCTGGAAGGCGATGCCGAAGGCGAAGATCAGCGACATCATCAGCGACAGATATTCGCCGACCTTGGGCAGCAGCTGGATCTGCGCGGTCTCGTCGCTGCCGGCCTGCTGCATGCCGAGCGAGAAGCGGACCAGCATCGGCAGCACCACGAAATAGACCAGCGCCGCGCCCAGCACGAAGAAGAACGGGGTTGCGACCAGGTACGGCAGGAAGGCCTGCTTCTCGTGCTTGTAGAGCCCGGGCGCGACGAACTTGTAGATCTGCGTCGCGACGATCGGGAACGAGATGAAGCCGGCGCCGAACAACGCGAGCTTGAGCTGGGTGATGAAATATTCCAGCAGCGCCGTGTAGATGAACTTCGAATTCTCGGGACCCGCGACCCACACGAACGGCCAGACCAGCACGTTGTAGATCTGCTTGGCGAAGAAGAAGCAGAAGATGAAGGCCACGCCAAAGCCAAGCAGCGCCTTGATCAGCCGCGACCGCAGCTCGATCAGGTGGTCCATCAGAGGGGCTTTGCTGGCCTCGATATCGGCGTCGCTCATGACGCTTTGACGTCCTTGATCGCCTCGGGTGGCGCAGTGTCTTGAATGACCTGGGCCTGCTCGACCTCGCGGGTGATCGCGAGCGGCTCGTTCGCAGCCGCATGCGCCTCGGCTTCCACGAAGGTCTCGGGCGTCGGCGCTTCCGGCGTGGTTGGTGTCGCCGGCGTTTCGCTTGAAATCGCCAGCGCTTCACTTGAAGTCGCTTCGACGGCGGTGGTCGTGGTGGTCTCGGCCGGCTTGTCCAGCGCATCGACGCGGAGCGCGTCGCTGACATCCTTCTGGAGCGAGGTCATCAGATTGTTGCCGGCAAAGCCGGAAGCGGCTTCCTTGACCTCGTCAAAGCTCTTCTTGAGGTCGGCCATTTCGGCCTCGCGCATCGCTTCCTGGAACTGGCCCTGGAATTCGGCAGCCATCTTGCGGGCCTTGCCCATCCACTGCCCGACCATGCGCAGAACGCCCGGCAGCTCTTTCGGGCCGATGGCAACCAGGGCCACGACCCCGATCAGGACCAGTTCACTCCACCCGATATCGAACATGAGGTCTTCCGTTCACGCCAGCCGCGACCGGCCCAATCCTTCGCGCTTAGGATCGGCGCCGTCACCCGCGTCTCGCGTACGCTTACTCAGACGGCCTTGCTGCCGACGTCGGACCGGGCCGCGGTCGGCGGCGCGGCGGCGTGCTCGATCGACTTGGCCGGCTCGGGCTTGTCGGCGACCTTGTCGTCGTCCTGCATGCCCTTCTTGAAGGCCTTGATGCCCTGGGCCACGTCGCCCATCAGATCCGAAATCTTGCCGCGGCCGAACAGCAGCAGGACGACTGCGATCACCAGGATCCAGTGCCAAATGCTAAGCGAACCCATCCTGCAACCCTCCAAACACACTTGGCCGGGGACCCGGCCGATCTTCCCCGAAACCTAGGCTTGGCAGGCCTCAAAAACAAGGACCAAGGCAGCGCCAATTCGCTGTCGGCGCTACGTAATCTTGCCAATGTTAACTGGTCGCAGGGAGCCGCTAAACGACCGGGACGTCAGTCCTCGCTGCCACCCTCGCCGCCCTCATTGCCGCCTTCCGGCGTCTCGGGCTCGACCGCAGGCGCCAGCGCCAGATCGAGGTCCTCGCCCGGTTCCAGCGGATCCTCGTCCTCGCGCAGCTGCGGGTCATCTGACGGGGTCGGCACGCTGAATCCGGTCGGCAGGCGCGAATCCAGCAGGCCCGTGCCCTTCAGCTCTTCCAGGCCCGGCAGATCGCCAAGCTGTTCCAGGGTGAACTGCGACAGGAAGTCCTCGGTGGTTCCGAAGGTCAAGGGGCGGCCGGGTGTCTTGCGACGACCGCGCGGCTTGATCCAGCCGGTCTCCAGCAGCACGTCGAGCGTGCCCTTCGAGGTGACGACGCCGCGGATCTCTTCGATCTCGGCGCGCGTCACCGGCTGGTGATAGGCGATGATCGCCAGCACCTCGATCGCGGCGCGCGACAGGCGGCGGGTCTCGGTGCTCTCCCGCGTCATCAGCCAGGCGAGATCGCCGGCGGTGCGGAAGGTCCATTTGTTGGCGACGCGCACGAGATTGACGCCGCGCAAGGCATAGTCGGCCTGGAGCTGTTCGAGCGCAGCCTTGACGTCGACGCCATCAGGCATGCGCTTGGCCAGCGTCGCGGTGTCCAGCGGTTCATTCGAAGCAAACAGCAGCGCTTCCAGCAGCCGCAGTTCTTCGGGACGTGCCTGGGACTCGTTCTCCATCGGCTCGGCCTCTTCTACCCGCACTTCAGCCAGGCTTGCCATGGTAGCTTCTCCTTCTTGCACTTAACCGACCGGCGCATCAGGCGCAGGAGCTGCGTCCACGACCGGTTTCGGGCGCCCCTTCCGGAAATAGATGGGCGCGAACGCCTCTTTCTGGTTCAACTCGAGCTGACCTTCACGCACCAGTTCGAGCGCAGCCGCAAAGCTCGAGGCGAGCACCGTCGCGCGCTGCGTCGGATCGGCAACGTGCCGGAGCAGAAAGTCGTCGAGAACGCCCCAGTCGTCCTGTTCGCTGATGCTGCCGACAAGCCGCTCCAGCGTGGCGCGCGCCTCGGCGAGCGACCACACCGTGCGCTTGGCCAGATGCACGCTCGCCAGCACGCGCGACTGGCGCTGCGCGGCATAAGCGGTGAGCAGGTCGTACAGCGTCGCGGTGTATTTCGGATGCTTGATCTCGGCGATCTGCTCGGGCTCACCGCGCGGGAAGATGTCGCGCAGCAATTGCTGCCTGTTCATCAGCCGGTTGGCGGCTTCACGAATGGCTTCCAGCCGGCGCAGGCGGTTGGCGAGCGCGGTCGCCATCTCTTCTGCGCTCGGGCCTTCCGCACTGGGCGGCTCCGGCAGCAGCAGGCGCGACTTCAGGAAGGCAAGCCAGGCCGCCATCACGAGATAATCGGCGGCAAGCTCCAGCCGGATCTTTCGCGCGGCTTCGATGAAGTGGAGGTACTGGTCGGCCAGCGCCAGGATCGAGATCTTGGCGAGATCGACCTTCTGCTGCCGCGCCAGCGCGAGCAACAGGTCGAGCGGGCCCTCATAGCCCTCGACGTCCACAACCAACGCCGGCTCACCCTCGGCGAGCTCTGCAGGCCGCCCGGTTTCAAACGATAGGATTTCTGCGGTCATGCGGATGCCGTGTTTGCCCGTGCGATCAATGCGTCCAGTTCGGCGCGTGCGGCCACCCGGTCGAACGGCTGCGGTGCCTTGCGCGACGCAAGTGCGGCCTTCGCGCGCGCCAGCGCCGTGCCGGACAGCTCAGGTGTCTGGCCGGCGACCTCGCGCATCTCCTCGATGTTGCCGTTGCAATGCAGGGCCATGTCGCAGCCGGCCGCGAAGATGGCGCGGGTCCGATCGGCGATATTCCCCGACAGCGCGTTCATCGACACGTCATCACTCATTAACAAACCTTGGAACCCGATCACGCCGCGAATCACCTGAGTGATCATTGTCGCAGAAGTCGTCGCCGGATGGGCGGGGTCGACCGCGCTAAACACAACATGTGCAGTCATGGCCATCGGCAGGTCGGCCAGCGGCTTGAATGCCGCAAAGTCGGTCCGGTCGAGTTCGTCCCTCGGAGCATCGACCGTCGGCAGTTTGAAATGGGTGTCGGCGGTGGCGCGTCCATGTCCGGGAATGTGCTTCAGAACCGGCAGCACGCCGCCCTGCTCCAGGCCCTCAGTGACCGCGCGCGCGATCGCGGCGACCTTGCCCGGCTCGGTGCCGTAAGCCCTGTTCCCAATGACGGCATCGGCACCCGGCACCGGCACGTCAGCCAGCGGCAGGCAATCCACGGTAATGCCGAGATCGGCGAGATCCGACGCAATCAGCCGGGCGCTGAGGCGCGCAGCCGTCAATCCAAGTACCGAATCAGCGTCGTACAAGGTCGAGAAAATCGCGCCCGGCGGATAGACCGGCCAGTGCGGCGGGCCCAGCCGCTGCACCCGGCCACCCTCCTGGTCGATCAGGACAGGCGCGTCGGCTGCGCCCGCAGCCGCCCGCAATTCCTCAACCAGCGCAGCAACTTGAGCCGGCGCCTCGACATTGCGCTTGAAGAGGATGAAGCCCCATGGGCGTTCGGCACGGATAAACTCCCGCTCGGCGGCGGTTAGTTCCGTTCCGGATACACCGGTAATGAAGGCCCGCGTGCTCATAACGGCCGATTAACCCTGCCCCGCGAGGGGGTCAAGGAAACGGCCGTTAATTCCTCTGGACGAAGCAGGCGGACAGGCCAGCGGACTTCAGGCTGTTGCAAGCCTGCGTCGCTTCCTCGGCCGAACCATAGGGTCCGGCGAAAGCGCGATAGACGACCCCCTTGCCCTTGTCGGTCAGATCGACCCGCTTGATCACCGGCGAGCGCGATCCGAGCACGCTCCCATATTTGCTCTGAAGCACCCGGTAGGACGCAGCCGCGCTGTCTTCGCTCTGCTGCGAGGAGACCTGCACGACGTAACCGCCACCACCATTGCTGGCGGGCGTGATTTGCGTCGGGTTGGTCGCAGCCATCCGCTGCGGCACCTCCGCAACCGGCGTCGATTGCGGCGCAAGCGAGAGCGGCTGGTTGGCACTGGCATTGGCCGAAGTCGGCGGATTGCGCGGCGCCGGCGGTGCGGCGGGCGCGGCAACGGGCTTCGGCGCGGCTGCCGCCGGCTTGGCGGCCGCGGATTGCGGCGCGGTGCTATCGGTCTGATCGGCCCTCACGGCCACAGTCCTGATCGCGCGCGGCGTGTTGGCTGGCAGCGTGCCGTTGCTCGGGATTGGACCCGCGCTTGGCGGCGGGATCGTGGACGGCGACACGCTCGCGACCGTTGGCGGGTTCGCGTTCTGATTCAGCGGCGGGAACACCACGCGCGGACCGCCCGCCTTGGCAGCGATGTCGACAGGCGCCTCTTCGCGCGGCACGATCTTCTCGGAGCCATCGCCGCTCGCCATGCGATCCGGCACCTTCGCCGAGGAGTCGGTCGGCGCCGGCACGATCTTGGTCGGCGTATTGTCCGCCTTGATGATCGGCGGCTCGCCGCTGCGAGGCGAACCGACATAGGTCTTGTAGGCGAAGGCCGCGCCAGTGCCGACCACGGCAAGCGCGAGGATCGCCGCGACCGTCATCATGCCGCCGCGCGGCTTCTTCGGCTCGTCGAGATCGGCCTCGGGATAGTCGCTCTGGAACGCGTAAGGATCATCCGGATAGGCGGGATCGCGCTGATAATCCTGCTCGCCACCCTCCAGCCGTCCATAGAGCGCGTCGTCGTAGCGTGCCGGATCGGGCGGCTGATGCGGCTCCTGATAGACTTGCTCCTGGTAAGCCTGATCATGCTGCTGGTGAGCGCGGCCCTGATGGGCCTGATCCTGATAGGCCTGCGCTTGATGGGCCTGATCCTGGTAAGCGTGGTCCTGATAGGCCTGCGGCTGATGGAAATCAGGCTCGGGCGCGGTCGGCTGGGCTGAATAGCGGTGCAATGGATGAACCGGGTTCACAGAAACGGGATAGTCGGGCTGCTCGGGCGTGGGCTGCGGCTGCACGTTGGCGCGCCGCATCCATGAGGGCGGCCCGGGCTGAGCCGGCGGCGCCTGCTCGGCATAATCCTGCCGATAGTCGTCCTGCGGATAGTCGTGGTCCTGATAGCTCTGCGTTGGCGGTGCCGGCGGCTGCGCGCTCGGCCGTCCCTGCGCTGCGAATGGATCGGTCTGTCCGATCAGGCGGGCGAGTTCGGCCAAGGGATCGTTGTCCGCCTTCCCATGCTGATCGCCACCGCGACCATAGCCATCGGAAGGAAACGTTCTGTCCTGATATCGTTCGGCCATCGTGATGATGCGTCCCTTCGGGAAAGCCGCGCGCCCCTCGACCAAGGCGCGGCTTTCGACCCACAAGGCATTCAACCAAGTCTAAGCGGTCCGGCTTCTGCCGGTTACCCCCAAAATTCCCCTTAAGTAGTTCGCCCCAAACTACCGCATCTCGTCCGGAGCATGGACGCCGAGGATGGCGAGGCCCGATGCCAGGACAGAGACGACGCCCTGGACCATGGCCAGTCGCGCCTTTGTAAGATCTGCATCATTATTGATAATGAAGCGTAAATAGGGCAAATCGCGCCCCTTCGTCCAAAGTGCGTGAAATTCGCTCGCTAAGTCATAGAGATAGAAGGCAATTCGGTGCGGCTCATGGGCTGCGGCGGCGGCCTCCAGCATGCGCGGAAAAATTGCGAGGCGCTTGAGCAGCTCGAGCTCGACCGGGTCCGATAGTCGTTCCACCGCCGACTCGCCGAGCCACGCGATGCGCTTGCCGGTATCCTCAGGCAGTTCCGGGAACACTTCGGCCCGGGCGTTGCGGAAGATCGAGTGGCCGCGGGCGTGGCCGTACTGGACATAGAATACCGGGTTGTCGCGCGACTGCTCCATGACCTTGGCGAGGTCGAAGTCGAGCACCGCATCGTTCTTGCGGTAGAGCATCATGAAGCGGACGGCGTCCTGGCCGACCTCATCCACCACTTCGCGCAAGGTGACGAAGTCCCCGCTCCGCTTCGACATTTTCACCGGCTCGCCGTTGCGCAGCAACTTCACGAGTTGGACGATCTTGACGTCGAGCGCGCCCTTGCCTGATGTCGTCGCCTTCACCGCCGCCTGCATGCGCTTGATGTAGCCGCCATGGTCGGCGCCCCACACGTCGATCATCTCGGCAAAGCCGCGATCGAACTTGTTCTTGTGGTAGGCGATATCCGAGGCGAAGTAGGTGTAGGAATTGTCCGACTTGATCAGCGGACGATCGACATCGTCGCCGTAAGCGGTCGCCTTGAACAGGAGCTGCTCGCGGTCTTCCCAATCCTCGACCGGCGCGCCCTTCGGCGGCGGCAGGCGGCCTTCATAGATGTCGCCCTTGGCCTTCAGGAAGTCGATGGTCTCGGCGACCTTGTTGTTGCCGGTCTCGATCAGCGAGCGCTCCGAGAAAAACACGTCGTGGCGGATGTTGAGGGCGGCGAGATCGTCCTTGATCTCGTCCATCATCATCGCGATTGCCTTGGCGCGCACCGTCGGCAGCCACTCGGCCTCGCTCATCGCGAGCAGCTTGTCGCCGTGCTCCTTCGCCAGCGCCGCGCCCACCGGCTTCAGATAGTCGCCGGGATACAGCCCTTCCGGGATCGCGCCGATGTTTTCGCCAAGTGCCTCGCGGTACCGCAGGAAGGCAGAACGCGCGAGCACGTCGACCTGGGCGCCGGCATCGTTGATGTAGTATTCGCGGGTGACGTCGTGGCCGCCGAACTGGAGCAGGCTTGCGAGCGCGTCGCCAAACACGGCGCCGCGGCAATGGCCAACATGCATCGGTCCGGTCGGGTTCGCCGAGACGTATTCGACATTGACTTTGGAGCCACCGCGGACGCGGCCGTAGTCAGCCCCCTCGCGCAGCACCGTCCGCAGCGCCTCGGCCCAGGCGGTCGGCTTCAGCGTCAAATTGATGAAGCCGGGGCCGGCGACGTCGACCTTGGCAATCAGCGCGTCGGCACGGAGCCGCTCGGCGATCTGCTCGGCGAGGTCGCGGGGCTTTGCCTTTGCCTCTTTCGCAAGCACCATGGCGGCGTTGGTCGCCATGTCGCCATGGGAGGCGTCGCGCGGCGGCTCGACCACCACGCGCGAGAAATCGATACCCTCGGGCCAGTTGGCGTCCGCTGCGAGCGCGCGGCAGGCGGCGTGCACGCGTGCGAGCACGTCGGCGAACAGGTGCAGTGCTGAGGATGTGTCGGGCATGGCCGCCGCCTAACGCAAATCCGGGGTCGAGTCAAAGAGCCGCTGGTGCTCGGTCAGGGCGAAACGGTCGGTCATTCCGGCAATGAAATTGCCGATCCGGCGGGCCCGGTCGCCCTCATTGTCCGCCTCCGCCCCCAGCAGCCATTCCGGTGGCAGCTCTCCGGGCGATGTCAGGTATTTTGCGAACAGGTCGAACAGGATCTGTTCCGCCTCCCCCATCACCCGCATCACCCGCTTGTGGCGGTACATGTGCTGATAGAGAAAGCGCTTGATGGCGGCCTCCTCCTCGGCAACCGCCGCCGGGAACGTGACCAGCGCCCGGCTCTGCCGGCGCACGTCCTGGGCCGATTGCGGTTTCACGGCGGCGAGGTTCTTCTGCGCCTCCGAATACACCGCACCGATCAGGTGCGAGATCAGCTCGCGCACCAGCTCGGCGCCGCGCCTGACGTCTTCGAGATCGGGATAATGCGCCGAGGTCTCGGCAATGATCTCCGCGGTCAGCGGCATCACCTTGAGATCATCGAGATGGAACAGGCCGGCGCGCAGACCGTCATCGATGTCGTGGGCATCATAGGCGATGTCGTCGGCGATCGCGGCAACCTGCGCCTCCAGCGAGGCGAAGCTCCACAATTCGAGATCGTAGGTCTTGATGTAGTCGGCGATGCCGACCGGAATGCCGTGCTCGCGATAGGGCCCGACCGGCGCGCCGCTGCGATCCGTCAGCGGGCCGTTGTGCTTGACGATACCCTCCAGCGACTCCCAGGTCAGGTTGAGACCGTCGAACTCCGGGTAGCGGTGCTCGAGCGACGCGACGACCCGCAAGGTCTGGGCGTTGTGGTCGAAGCCGCCGAAATCCTTCAGGCAGGCATCCAGCGCCCGCTCGCCGGCGTGCCCGAACGGCGGATGGCCGAGATCATGAGCCAGCGCCAACGTTTCCGTGAGGTCCTCGTCCAACCCGAGCTGCCGGGCCAGGGCGCGAGCGATCTGCGCCACCTCCAGCGAATGGGTCAGCCGGGTGCGGTAGTGGTCGCCCTCGTGGAACACGAAGACCTGGGTCTTGTACTTCAGGCGGCGGAACGCGGTGGAGTGGATCACCCGGTCGCAATCCCGCCGGAACGGGCTGCGGGTCCGGCTCGGCGGCTCCACGACCAGCCGGCCGCGGCTGCGGTCGGGGTCGCAGGCATAGGGCGCACGGGGGGCTGCCATTCCGACGGACACGACGAATTTAGTCCCTATCCATTTGATTCTGCGTATGCTTGCACTTAACTATGCCGGACGCGGGATACCAAATGAATTGGACAAGTGAAGTTGGTATGACCGCGGGACTATCGGAGACGAGCTATGACGACTGACGTGACCATCAGTGACCGCGCCGCACGCCGGATTGGGGAGATCCTCAAGGGCGAAGGTTCTGGCGCGATGCTGCGCATCTCCGTCGAGGGAGGCGGCTGCTCGGGCTTCCAGTACAAATTCGACATCGACCGCGACCGCACCGACGACGATCTCGTGATCGAGCAGGAGAATGCCGTCGTGCTGGTCGATTCCGCCTCCCAGCCGTTCCTGGCGGGCTCGCAGGTCGATTTCGTCGACGATCTGATCGGCGCCTCGTTCCGCGTCAACAATCCCAATGCGACGGCGTCCTGCGGGTGCGGGACCAGCTTCTCGATCTAACCCGACTTAAAATCTGAAAAACAACCCCATGCAAAGTAGTCGGGAGCCGGCACGATTCATTTCGGATTTTCCGCAAAGCGTTTGACGCGTCGGGCAAATCAGGGGTAAGTTGCGATCATCGCGCGGTCCCAAAGAGCGGGGCTCGGCGGGTCCGATACAGTCTGACGCCGAAGCGGCCCCTGCCGCAGTCCAATCATTCTAGAAAGTTCGAATCTCGTCAGCGGCGCCATTTTACGACAGGGCACGCTACTACGCCCTTCCCGCGGTGGCGCCCGCGTCACGAATGATTCCGGCGTCGTGCGGCTCGCCAGGGCGTGAGCCGCGGAATCCAGCGCGGGACATTGGCCCGGAAATCCTCGTACTCCGTTCCGAAGCTACGAACGAGCGCCGGCTCCTCGTACCCCACGACAAACGCGTGGAAGGCGAGCCACACCAACACACCGTACACAAGAAGGCGCTGGTCGCCGAACAAGGCCGCTTGGCCCAGAATGACGGCGACAAGGGCAACGTAAATAGGATTGCGCACATAGCGATAGAGACCCGTCACCACGAGGTTCTGCGTCGGTGCGATCGGCGCCGGCGTGCCCAATCCTTGCAGCGCAAAGCGTGCAAACGAGTCGACAAGCCCGGGTAGACCGGCGACGATCAACAGGATCCCGACGGCGCGTGTCGCGTCGAGATCGAAGAAGGGCGGCCGAAACTCCCAACGCGTAATCCACCAGGGAACGAGCCCCGCCACTGTGGTGGGCGCAACCGCAAAGAAGAGGGCGGAGCCCAATATCGCGATCGTTTTCGGCATGGCACCTCCTTCCAGTCCTGTCGCAATGTTAATGCAGCCATGTCCGGTCAGCGCGTTCAGCGGAAGTAGGCGGTGGCCCATCCAAAATCCGGTTGCTCATCATAGCAGCATCGGCGGCTCACGCCCGCCCTGGGCAGCAGTCGAGCAAAATTGAACGTTGCATCATAGCGCCACGACGAAGCAATAGTGACCATCTTCATCTGCCGTGGCATCTGCCGTGGCGCGCCAATAGCGGTAGTAAATTATCCAATGCGAGTTATTGATCGTCTGTTCTGTTGCCTCGCTCTATTCCTTGCAATCGCAGCCGTCCCGGTGCTTCCCGCGCGCGCGGCCGAAACCTGCCCGTTCCTCAGCACCCAGGAGCTCGCCCGCGCGATGCCGGCGCTCAAATGGTCACTGATTTCAAATCAGGACGGCCGCGGCTGCATCTACCAGGGCGGGCGCGGCGACACGATGATGTTGACCGTGTTCCGCAATCCCGACAAGGACCGCGCCAGAGAATTGTACGCGACCTTCGTCAAGACGCTTGGTGAGCGCATGCCGCTGAACGCGGTCGCGGGGATCGGCGACGAAGGCCAGGGCGGAACGAGCGCCGCCGGCGCGGAACGCCAGGAAGCCTCGGTCGTCGCCTTGTCCGGCGATTACATTCTGCAGATCAGCGTCTATCCGATCGGCCGCCGTGCCGACGACGCGCTGCTCGGACCGCTCACAGATGCCGCGCGCGTTGCCATCGCCAACGTGAGCAAGAGCAGCGAGCGGTTTGGCAATTGCGAGTGGCTCACGGCCGCCGATGCCGACGGCTTTCTCGACAAGAGCACGCTGACGGTCCAGCGGACCGGCGCCGGCAGCTGCATGATGTTCGATCGCGAGGCCAATACCATGACCGTCGCGGTGATCGCGATCTCGCGCGACACGGTCATCAGCATGATGAAGCGCTCGGGCCCGTGCAAACATTTGGCGATACCCGAGCTCGGCAGTGAAGCGTTCGGCGAGCATTCCTGCACCAAGGGCAACGGTAACGCCGTCAACATCTATGTTCGGAAGAACGGCAGGCAGGCTTCGATCCTGTTCGCGCCGGTCAAGCCGCATCCCGAGTCCGGCTCGGTCGAGCGCCTGAAGGCGGTCGCCGGGCGCGTCTATGGAAAACTGTAGCGGCGCCGCGTTACATTGCCGGCGCACGCGCCAGTAGCTCAGCGGGACCAGCTTCTCGATCTGACCGGCTAGACGCCGGTCATCTGCCTTTCCTCGTCCGTCCACGCGACGTCGATCGGCGTCAGCTCCGGCTGAAGCGGCGCGTCCTCCGACATCGTGTGGCCGTCGAGCGCGCGCAGCAAGGCGGCGGCGAGCGCGGGCTTACGCAGCGGCTTTGCCAAAAAATCCGACATGCCGGCCTCGCGGCAGATCTTGACGTCCTCGGGGAAGGCGTTGGCGGTCAGCGCGACGATCGGCAAGGCTTCGAAACGCCCGCCCTGCGCGCGGATCGCCCGCGTCGCGGCAAGGCCGTCCATGTCCGGCATGCGCACGTCCATCAGCACGACATCGTAGTCGCTCTCCGAGGCAGCCTCGACCGCCTGGACGCCGTCGGTGACGACGCGCAGCTCGACCTCGAACGCCCCCAACATCTTGGTCACGACCATGCGGTTGACGGCATCGTCCTCGGCCACCAGCACCTTCAGCGGCCGGTCGAGCCCTGCGATCCGTGCCTTCAGCTCGTCGGCTTCATCGCTGCCCGCCGCCTGGTCGGAGACCTGCGCCTGGCTCCAGGGCAGCACCAGCGTGAAGCGGAAGGTCGAGCCCTCGCCCGGCGTCGAGGTGACGCCGATGGTGCCGCCCATCTGCTCGATGATGCGTCGGGAGATCGCAAGCCCAAGCCCGGTGCCGCCAAAGCGGCGGCTGATCGAGGCGTCGGCCTGCGCGAAGTCGGAGAACAACTCCCCGAGCTTCTCGGGCGCGATGCCGATGCCGCTGTCGGTCACGGTCCATTCGACGGTCGCAAGCAGATCGCGGCGCGCCTGGCAGGTGGCCTTGATCGTCACCTCGCCTTCGTCGGTGAACTTTACCGCGTTGGAGGCGAGGTTGAGCAGCACCTGCCGGATCCGCGCGACATCACCGCGCAGCGTCGGCGGCAGGTTCGGATCGAGCTCGACCTTGACGGCGAGCCCCTTGCTCTTGGCGCCTGCGCGCACGACGGTCGCAACCGTCTCGACCAGCGCCTGCGGCGCAAAGTCGATCGCCTCGAACGCGAAGCGTCCGGCCTCGAGCTTGGACAGATCGAGGATATCGTTGAGGATGCGCTGGAGATTGTCGCCGGACTCGCGGATCGAGGTGACGGCCTCGTGCTGCTCCGGATCGAGCTTGGTTTCCAGCAGCATGCTGGCAAGCCCGAGCACGCCGTTCATGGGCGTGCGGATCTCGTGGCTCATCACCGCGAGGAAGTCGGACTTGGCGCGGCTCTCGGCCTCCGCCTTTTCCGCGCGCCAGCGCTCGGTGACGTCGCGGCCGAAGCCGCGATAGCCGAGGAACAGGCCGTCGCGGTCGTAGGCCGGCTTCGCGGTGAGCGACCACAGCCGCGCTTCGCCGCCGGCGACGACCTTGAGGTTCATCTCGTGCAGCGGCTCGCTCTGCTCCATCAGGCCGACGACGTTGTAGGCTGCGCTCTTGTCGTCGGGACAGAGCATGTCGAGCACGTCGACGAAATGCGAGCCCTTCAGCAATGGAAGCGGAAGCTGCGCCACTTCGGCGAAGCGTTGGGGCACGTCGACGAGATGCCCTTCGGCGTCGGTCTGCCACAACCAGTCGCTGGCGTTCTCCTGAAAGTCCTTCAACAGCAGCGAGATGATCTCGGTCTGACGTTCGAGCTCGAGCCGGGCCTTGAGATTGCCGAGGAACAGATTGCCCTGCGAGACGATGTTGCGCGCCATGAAGAACGCGAACAGCAGCAGGAACACCGCGGTCAGCAGATACGGCCCGGTGCCGCAGAGGAACAGCGCGCCGGCACAGGCCATCGTCACGGTCGCGAGATAGACGAGGCCCGCGCGCGGGAAGGTCGACAGCGTGAAGGCGCCGCCGGACATCATGCCGACCATCAGGCAGGCCAGGATGAGCTGACTGGTCGGCTCGACCCGGCTGAACAGCGCGAGCGGAAGCGTGCCCCAGATCGCCGCGAGGAAGAACGCCTGCCGCAGCATCTGCCGCGCGGCGCGCGGTGATGCTTCCTGCGGCGGGTTTTGATGCGACCGCCGCCACGCGCGCACGGCAAGCGAGGCGGTGACGGCGAGGGTCATGCCCCAGATCGCGAGGAAATCGTTCCAGCCCCTGCCCCAGAACAGGATCAGCACGATGGCGACGTTGAGCATGGTGACGGCCATGGTCACCGGGATCGCGCGCATCACCGCGTCGATCTGCTTGGCGCGGATGCGGCGCAGCTCGCGCTCGCTGAGATCGGCGGTCAGGCCGTCCTCGATCTCGAAGCCGCCGAGCCAGTACAGGAACGCGCCGATCAGGCCGTCGCGCGGCTCAGCTTGCTTCATGGATTTGTCCGGCCATCCCATTCGAAAAACCTTTTCGGCATCAATGGCCCGAGCCCGGCTTAAGCCGGGTTAATTTTGTGGGAGATTTTGCGGCGTCCTTGACGGGCGCGTTTGCAGTTTGTTCTAACCATGGCCCCTGCCCGGAGCCCCACCAATGCCCATCAGAATTGCTACCTGGAACGTGAACTCGGTCCGGCAGCGGATCGACCTGCTGCTGACCTGGCTGAAGGAATGCCAGCCGGACATCGTCTGCCTCCAGGAGATCAAATGCGTCGACGAGGCCTTCCCGCGGCTGGAGATCGAGGCGCTGGGCTACAACGTGGTCACCCACGGTCAGAAGACCTTCAACGGCGTCGCTTTGCTCTCGAAGCTTCGCTTCGACGAGACCAAGTCGGGCCTCGCCGGCGACGACGAGGACGCCCATGCCCGTTTCCTCGAGGGCGTGGTCACGCTCAAGCACGGGGTGCTGCGCATCGCCTGCCTCTATTTGCCCAATGGCAATCCGGTCGGGACCGAGAAATATCCCTACAAGCTCAAATGGATGTCGCGGCTTCTTGAGTATTCGAGGGAGCGCCTCAAGGCCGAGGAGCCGCTGATCCTCGCAGGCGACTTCAACGTCATCCCGCATGCCCGCGACGTCCATAATCCCGCCGCCTGGACCGAGGACGCCCTGTTCAAGGCCGAGACGAGGGAGAGCTTTCAGTCCCTGCTGGGCCTCGGCCTCACCGACGCCCTGCGCGCGGTCACCGACGAGCCCGGGCTCTACACCTTCTGGGACTACCAGGCCGGCGCCTGGCAGAAGAACCATGGCTTGAGGATCGACCATCTGCTGCTGTCGCCGCAGGCCAGCGACCGGCTCGCCAATGTCGGCATCGACAGCTATGTGCGGGCTTGGGAGAAGCCGTCGGACCACGTGCCGGTATGGGCGGATCTGAATCTGGAGGCGGCTTAAGCTGGTGCGCGGAGGTGCTGGATGGAGCTTGCGGACTGCGCTTTGCGCAGCCGCGGGCTAACCTACCCGGCTGGGGTACCTACTACCGGCGGCCCTGAACGCCCTGCACCCACTGTTCCAGCATTTGCAGGCACATAGCGCGGTCGTCGTCCGAGGCCTTGGCGAAAGCGCGATTGTAGCTTTCCTTGATCCAGGTTTCCTCGATACCGGCGCTGTCACGCGCCAGCGTCAGCCACATCAGGCCGCGCGCGGCCTGCCGCGGCAGGCGGTCGCCATTGAACAGCATCTGGCCGAGCAGCGCCTGCGCCTCGTGCTGGCCCTTCTGAGCGGCAAGGCCAAGCCAGCGCGCGCCATAGCGGAAATCCTCGCGTGAAGCGTCCGGAGTCTTCAGATACAGCCGGGCGAGATCGTACTGCGCATCCGCATTGCCGAAATAGGAGGCCGCATAGGAGAACATCTCCCGCGCCCGGTCCGGATCCGACTTGATCTTCGAGTTCGGGATACCGCTCAGATAGTAGCGGCCGAGCGCGACGAAGGCGTTGGCCACGACCTGCGCCTGCGGCGCCGACGGGCTGTCCTCGGCATGCGCATTGGCGATGCGGCTGAAATATTCGAAGGCGCGCACATCGTCCTGGGCGACGCCGTCGCCATCGGCATACATGCGGCCAAGCTTGAACTGAGCGCCGGGATGACCGCCTTCGGCGGCATATTGCAGGGCGCTGAGCGAGGTTTCCTGGGGCGTGGTCGCCGGTGCCGCCACCTTGCTGCGCACGGCACCCGCGGCGCCCGGCAAGGTGGTCACGACCGGGAGGGCCGCATCCTTGCTGGCCGAGCCGTCAAAGGCGAGCGCCGGCGCGGCCAGCGCACCGACCCCCAACACAAACGCAACTATGGCACGCCTAGATGTCCGCATAGCACTGTTTCTCGTGCGCGCCGCCCGGATGGGTCACTGCCCCACCGACCGCTGGTCCAACCTGCTGAGCATACTTCCAGAGCGCACCCGACGTGTGGTTAGTCGCGCGAGCGCTCCATTTGGTCTTGCGCTGGGCGAGCTCTTGGTCGCTCAATTTTACGTTAAGGGTACCTACGACCGCGTCGATCTCGATGATGTCGCCATCCTCGAGCAGCCCGATCGGGCCGCCGATGGCGGCTTCCGGCCCGACATGGCCGATGCAGAAGCCGCGGGTGGCGCCGGAGAAGCGGCCGTCGGTGATGAGCGCGATCTTGCCGCCCATGCCCTGGCCGGTCAGCGCCGCGGTGGTCTGGAGCATTTCCCGCATGCCGGGACCGCCCTTGGGGCCCTCGTAGCGGATCACGATGACTTCGCCTTCGCGGTAGGTGCGGTTCTGGACGGCCTCAAAGGCGTCCTCTTCCCGGTCGAAGCATCGCGCCGGACCGGTGAACCTCAGGTTAGACATTCCCGCGACTTTCACGATCGCACCTTCTGGCGCCAAATTGCCCTTCAGACCAACCACACCACCGGTGACGGTGATCGGCTTGTCTGCCGGGTGCACCACATCCTGGTGCGGATTCCACTTAACGCTTTTGAGGTTTTCGGCGATCGTTCGACCGGTGACCGTAATGCAGTCACCGTGGAGAAATCCGTTGTCGAGCAGCGTCTTCATCAGAAGCGGTATGCCACCTACTTCAAACATGTCTTTGGCGACATAACGGCCACCCGGCTTCAAATCCGCGACATATGGTGTCTTTTTGAAGATTTCGGCGACGTCGAACAGGTCGAACTTGATGCCGCACTCATGCGCGATTGCCGGCAGGTGCAGTGCAGCATTGGTCGAGCCACCGGACGCCGCGACCACGGCGGCGGCGTTCTCAAGCGCCTTCCGTGTCACGATGTCGCGCGGCCGGAGGTTGGAGGCGATCAGGTCCATGACCTTCTCGCCCGCGGTCATGCAGAAAGCGTCGCGGATCTCATACGGTGCCGGGGCGCCGGCCGAGTACGGCAGCGCCAGGCCGATCGCCTCGGAGACGGTCGCCATGGTGTTGGCGGTGAACTGCGCACCGCAGGCGCCCGCCGAGGGGCAGGCCACGCGCTCGATCTCGTCGAGGTCCTCGTCCGACATGGCGCCGACCGAGTGCTTGCCGACCGCCTCGAACATGTCCTGCACGGTGACCTGCTGTCCGCGGAAATTGCCGGGCAGGATCGAGCCGCCGTAGATGAAGATCGAGGGCACGTTGAGACGGACCATCGCCATCATCATGCCCGGCAGCGACTTGTCGCAACCGGCAAGGCCCACGAGCGCATCATAGGCGTGGCCGCGCACGGTCAGCTCGACGGAATCGGCGATGCACTCGCGCGACGGCAGCGACGAGCGCATGCCGTCATGGCCCATGGCGATGCCGTCGGTGACGGTGATGGTGCAGAATTCACGGGGGGTGCCGCCGGCCGACGCGACGCCCTTCTTCACCGCCTGGGCCTGGCGCATCAGGGAGATGTTGCAGGGGGCGGCCTCGTTCCAGCAGGAGGCGACGCCGACGAAGGGCTGGTGGATCTGCTCGGTAGTCAGACCCATGGCGTAGAAATAGGACCGGTGCGGCGCGCGCGTCGGGCCTTCCGTCACGTGACGGCTCGGCAGCCTCTGCTTGATGTCGGTCTTTGCGTCCATCGCAAACCAGTTTCCCCGGCCAACCCTTTCAGACCCGAAAAATCAGAGCCAAGATTTGAATCGACCTTGGGATTTTCCGTCCTTCGAAGACCGCCGATGCCCTTCAAACTTTAGAGCGATTTTATTCATGTTCGGGTGTGGCTAAAAAGCGGCGCTGATGCGAACGGACGGAGATAAGGGTTTAATCCAAGATGAGTGTTGCAGAGACAGCACAATCGTTACCGGGAAGACACGGGTTGGCTTACTGTAATACCCTCGTGATTATACCAATCCA
This sequence comes from Bradyrhizobium sp. LA2.1, assembly GCF_040547725.1. Lineage (NCBI taxonomy): Bacteria > Pseudomonadati > Pseudomonadota > Alphaproteobacteria > Hyphomicrobiales > Nitrobacteraceae > Bradyrhizobium > Bradyrhizobium sp. LA2.1. The sequence goes on along the minus strand of NZ_JBEPQI010000023.1, from coordinate 96,707 downwards.
CAACTTGAGATTTCAAAGCCGCTCCGGCGCGCCCCAGCGCGGGTCTCGGGAACGGAGCGTGCCTCACCTGAGTCGCGGCGGCCCACAGTACCAACCCCGTCATCCTGAGGCAGGAGTGATGAGCGCGAAGCGCCCAGTTCAATCCGTCAGGTCGAGCCGCATGAACTGGTTGTGCGGGCTTGTCTCATAGTCAGCGAACGGCGCGCAGGAGACGAAACCGGCGCTGCGGTAGAGCGAGATGGCGGGCGCGTGCAGGGCTGCCGTGCCGGTCTCCAGGCTGAGGTGCACATAGCCCCGCTTGCGGGCTTCAGCGATGATATGGCTCAGCAGTGCGCGCCCTACCCCGGTGCCCCGCGCAGCCGGCGCGGCACGCATCGACTTCACCTCGCCATGCGTATGATCCAGCTCCTTCAGCGCACCGAACCCGAGCAGGACATCGTCCTGCCAAGCCGTCCAGAAGGTCACGGTGGCAGCCGAAAGGCCGGTGGCATCGAGAGCGAACGCGCGCTCGGCCATCACGCTGCGCAGCTCCTCGAGATGATGTGCCAACAAGTCGGCGACATAGGGCGCCGTCGGATCGTCTCGTCGGATCTCCACCTCATCCCCCTGCTGTCGCACGCGTGCCACCGTTTAAGCACAGGTGACACGCCCGCGGCATAACCATGATCGGTGCTATTCCCAAGTCAGCGCACCACCATTCTGGTATTCGATGACGCGGGTCTCGAAGAAGTTCTTCTCCTTCTTCAGATCCATTGCCTCGGACATCCACGGGAACGGGTTCTCGACCTCGGCGAACACCGGAGCGAGCCCGATCTGCGCACAGCGGCGGTTGGCGATGAAGTGCATGTACTGCTCGCACAGCGCCGCGTTGAGCCCAAGAAAGCCGCGCGGCATCGTATCGCGTCCGTAGGCGGCTTCCAGCTCGGCCGCATCACGGATCATGCCGCGAACCTCGTCCTGGAATGCCGCCGTCCACAGATGCGGGTTCTCGATCTTGATCTGGTTGATCACGTCGATGCCGAAGTTGAGATGGATACTCTCGTCGCGCAGGATGTATTGATACTGCTCGGCGATGCCGACCATCTTGTTGCGGCGGCCGAGCGACAGGATCTGCGCAAAGCCGGTGTAGAACCACATCCCCTCGAACACGACATAGAAGGCGACGAGATCGCGCAGGAAGGCGCGGTCGCTATCCGGCGTCCCCGTCTGGAACGACGGATCGTCCAGGTGCTGCGTGTGCTTGAGCGCCCAGGCCGCCTTGTCCGTGATCGACGGCACCTCGCGGTACATGTTGAACAGCTCGCCCTCGTCGAGGCCGAGGCTTTCGACGATATACTGGAAGGTGTGGGTGTGCACCGCCTCCTCGAAGGCCTGCCGAAGGAGGTACTGCCGGCACTCCGGATTGGTGAGGTGACGGTAGATCGCCAACACGATGTTGTTGGCGACGAGCGATTCAGAGGCTGCGAAGAAGCCGAGATTGCGCTTGATCGCGCGCCGCTCGTCCTCCGTTAGCCCGTCCCGCGACTTCCATAGCGCGATGTCGGCCTGCATCGAGACTTCGGTCGGCATCCAGTGATTGTTGCAGCCTGAAAGATACTTCTCCCAGGCCCATTTGTACTTCAGCGGAAGCAGCTGGTTGACGTCGGCGCGGCAGTTGATCATCTGCTTCTCGTCGACCGAGACGCGGCCGCCGGCGCGATCGATCGCACCTAAGCCGGTCGGGTCGGCCGGCTCGAGCTTGAGCTGGGTCTGCGGACGCAGTGCGGTGGCGAGACTTGAGACGGCCGGAGCGGCCGCTGTGGTTTCGGTATCGGACCAGTCAAGCATCGTCATCTCCTCACTGGCACGCTTCGCATTCGGGATCGTCGATCCGGCAGGCCTTGATGCCGTCGAGGTCCGGCACCGCAGAGGTCGGTATCATGATCGGCGCGTGCGACACCGCCACAGACGCGGACACCGCATTGAGCTTTCCGTCGGTGCCCTTCAACGTCGATTTCTCGACATGCGTGGCGCTGTGCGAGCGCAAATAGTAGGTCGTCTTCAAGCCGCGCCGCCAGGCCAGCCGGTAGAGCGCATCGAGCTTCTTGCCGGAGGGATTGGCGATGTAGAGGTTGAGCGACTGCGACTGGTCGATCCATTTCTGCCGGCGCGCGGCCGCCTCGATCAGCCAGGCGCTGTCGATCTCGAAGGCGGTGGCGTAGAGCGCCTTCAGATCGTCAGGAACGCGGTCGATCTGGCCGACGCTGCCGTCGAAATATTTGAGGTCGGAGACCATGACCTCGTCCCAAAGCCCCCTCGCCTTGAGGTCGCGGACCAGGAACTCGTTCACGACCGTGAAGTCGCCGGACATGTTCGATTTCACGAACAGGTTCTGATAGTTCGGCTCGATCGACTGCGAGACGCCACAGATGTTGGAGATCGTCGCCGTCGGCGCGATCGCCATGACGTTCGAGTTGCGCATGCCGCTGGACGTGACCTTCTTGCGGAGGCGATCCCAGTCGAGCGTCGCGGAGCGATCGACGTCGAGACCACCGCGCGCGTCGGCGAGAAGCTGGATGGAGTCGAGCGGCAAGACGCCCTTCGACCACAGCGAGCCCTCGAAGCTCGGATAACGTCCGCGCTCCGCGGCGAGATCGGACGACGCTTCGATCGCGTGGAACGAGATTGCCTCCATGCTGGTGTCGGCAAACGCCACGGCCGCGTCGGACGCGGTCGGAATGCGCTGGACCTGAAGCGCTTCCTGAAAGCCCATCAGGCCGAGCCCGACGGGACGATGACGCATGTTGGAGCGCCGCGCTTCCGGGATCGTGTAGAAATTGATGTCGATGACGTTGTCGAGCATCCGTACTGCTGTCGTCACCGTCCGCTTCAGCTTGGCATGGTCGAGTCCATTGGGACCGACATGGTTGAGCATGTTGACGGAGCCGAGATTGCAGACCGCGACCTCGTCGGCGGAGGTGTTCAGCGTGATCTCGGTGCAGAGGTTCGACGAGTGGATCACGCCAACGTGCCGCTGCGGCGAACGCAGATTGCAGGGGTCCTTGAAGGTGATCCAGGGATGACCGGTCTCGAACAGCATGGTCAGCATGCGACGCCAGAGGTCGCTCGCGCGCACGGTCTTGAAGACGCGCATGCCGCCGGCTTTCGCCCTGGCCTCATAGGCCTCGTAAGCCGTCTTGAACGCCTCGCCATAGAGATCGTGCAAATCGGGCGTCTCGTCAGGCGAGAACAGCGTCCATTCGCCATCGGCATCGACGCGCTGCATGAACAGGTCCGGCACCCAATTGGCGGTGTTCATGTCGTGGGTGCGGCGGCGGTCGTCGCCGGTGTTCTTGCGCAGGTCGAGGAATTCCTCGATGTCGACGTGCCAGGTCTCCAGATAGGCGCAGACCGCGCCCTTGCGCTTGCCGCCCTGGTTGACGGCAATCGCGGTGTCGTTGGCAACCTTCAGGAATGGAATAATGCCCTGGCTCTCGCCGTTGGTGCCCTTGATGTGGGCGCCGAGGCCGCGCACCGGCGTCCAGTCGTTGCCGAGGCCGCCGGAATATTTTGCCAGCAGTGCGTTGTGCTTGATCGACTTGAAGATGCCGTCGAGGTCGTCCGAGACGGTTGTGAGAAAACAGGACGACAATTGCGGACGCAGCGTACCCGAATTGAACAGTGTCGGCGTCGAGGCCATGAAGTCAAACGACGACAGGAGGTCATAGAATTCGATCGCCTTAGCCTCGCGATCGATTTCGCGCACCGCCAAGCCCATCGCGACACGCATGAAGAAGGCCTGCGGCAATTCGATCCGCTTGCCGCGGACGTGCAGGAAGTAGCGGTCGTACAGCGTCTGGAGGCCAAGGAACTGGAAGTTTAGGTCGCGCTCGGGCTTGAGTGCAGCCGCGATCCGGCCGAGGTCGAAGCGGGCCAGCTCAGGATCGAGCAGTTCGGCATCAATGCCGGTCTTCAGATAGGCCGGGAAATATTCAGCATAGCGCACAGCCATATCGGCCTGCGAGGCGGAGGTCGGCACGGCATGGACATAGGACAGCACCTCGCCGCGCAGCTTGTCCAGCAGCAGGCGCGCGCTGACATAGGCGTAGTTCGGCTCCTGCTCGACCAGCGTGCGCGCGGCCATGATCGAGGCCAGTGCCAGTTCGTCCTGGCTGATGCCGTCGTAGAGATTGCGGGTGGTCTCGGTGAGCACGGGTGCCGCAGAGACGCCGTCGAGACCGGCGCAGGCTTCGCCGATAATCAGCGCGAGCCGCTTGGTGTCGAGACCAACGCGCGAACCGTCGGCGAGCGTGACATGAAGTGCCGGCGCGACAGCGGGCGTCACTTCCGCGGCCGCCTCCTCGGCGCGCTGGCGCGACCGCTCCTCGCGGTACAGCACATAGGCGCGCGCGACCTTGTGGTGCTCGCTCCGCATCAAGGCGAGCTCGACCTGGTCCTGCACGTCCTCGATATGGAAGGTGCGTCCCTCGCCTGCCCGCCGCATCAGCGCAGTGACGACTTCGGCCGTCAGCTGCTCCACGCTCTCATGGACGCGGCGCGAGGCGACCGCGCTGGTGCCTTCGACCGCGAGGAAGGCCTTGGTCATGGCGACCGCGATCTTGGCGGAATCGAACGGCGAGACTTTTCCATTGCGGCGGATGATCTGCATGGCCGGCTCGCTCGAAGCAGGCGCAAGCGATAGTGGACGCAAATGAACGATGGGTGCGGAAGCGGTGTCCGCGTCGTGCAGGTTCAGTGACATCAATGGGCCCCGTGATGCGCGCGTTGTGTTTGAACGGGGCTGTAAGGAAGGACGCTGCAGAAACGCCGGCAGCAGAGTTGCCGGGCGGTGCATGCAAGCGACCGCCGGACACCCCGCCCGTGGACGTTCAGATCGTCGCGGCAGGTCTCCTGGCTCGCAGGTCGTCGCCCACTTCCCGTCTTCCCGGTGCGAAAGGCACCAGTGACGATTGTTCGGAAGCAGCTCGCTGCTGACAGTTGCGGGGGCAGCGCCGGAATTCCGCGCTCTCGCGCGGTTCACCGGCTTCCCTCTTAGCCACTAAATCTTGCGATCCAGCGGAACCGTGACGCCCACATGTGGTGACATATGCAGCCGGGTGTCAACGATTCGTTGCGGGTCATGAACCCTGTTCCCTGTGGAATGCGGGAATTCCCGCCGGGCTCGCGCAACCCTTGGGATGACGCACATCCAGCATTACGCGTTCCGCATCGCGCGCCCGAACGGATCGACCAGGCGGACGATCTCGCAGGCGGCGACGAGGCCGGCGAGCCAGACGGCGCTGGTCAGCCCGATGCGCGTCACGATGGCCGCAGTGAACGCGCCCTCGCCGCCAAGGAACGGCGTCGCGGCAAGCAGCGCGAGCTCATAGGCGGCGTAGGCGGCGACGAGCGCGATGGCCAGCATCAGCGGCGTGCGGCCCTGCGGCAGCAGGCGGAGAACGGTCGATGCCGCTGCCGTCGACAGCAACGCGGCAGCACCGATGACAAAGCCCCAGGCGATGGTGCTGCCATCGATGGGATAGTGCAGCACGCCGAAGCCGATGGTCTGGTTCACGAGCCAGGCGCCGGTGACGACGAGCAGCGCCGGACGCATCGGCAGCATCGCGGCGGCGACGACGGCGAACGCCGCAAACGGCGTCGCGCAGGCAAGCGCGAAGCTCGCGAGCGCGCATGACACCGTCAGCAGCACAAAGCAGAACATCGGCGCGAGGCGCGAGGTGACCGGATGAAGGCGGAAACGGTCGGCGTGGGGCGGCAGGATGGTGACAGTCATGGAACGATCTCCTTGTGGGATTTGTAGCACAATTTTGCTGGAACGCGGCATCACGTCTGACTCAGTGAAGAGCCTCCATGGGATCTTCAGTCTCGGCTGGATCGCGCCGGTCGTAGGCGGCAAGCCAGGCGGCGAGTGCCGCCGTGTGCGGCTCCATGGCAGCCAATTGACGCAAGGCCACGCGAACGGTGGCGCGCGCCGTGCGATCGGGCGGAAGCGTCATCATCTCAGGTCCCCGCCCCTTCGCGACCGCCTCGACCACGGCCCTCTTGCACGCCGTCAGCTCCGGCAGCCCATAGAGTTCGAGCAGCGCCTGGAAGGCTGCGTGACGATCCGGCCGAAAAGCGCGCTTGCGGCCGAGCTGATCGCGGAGCGGATGGGCCGGATAGAGATGCGCGCAGGGGATCCACCCCTCAGGCAGCGGCTCGTTGGCGGCATGGGTGCGGCGATGCGCGAGCAGCTTTGGCAGAACGTGGGTGTGCGGGCCGTCAGGGCTTCGCCCACCCGGCGGCGGGATCCGCTGGAATACCTCGGCGCGCCCGATGCGGCTGATGAAGACGCGGTGCGGATTGGCGGTCAGAATGATCCGCATGGCATCGCTTTCGGGCGCGAACACGGATTGGCCCGTGCGGCTCCTGAGTGCGGCGACGGCATCGGCATCGCTGACGCGGATGCAGGCGTCGATCTGCAACGTTCCGAGACCAAGGTCGAACAGGATGCCGCTGCGATCCCTCGTCAGGAGCGCCTCGACATCCGGACCGAGCTCGGTCAACACGGTACGACCACTCATGGCGCTGGCTTCATGCGGAAGACACAGCGCGATGCGGTGGCTCCAGCTCTCCGTGGTCGGCGATTCCGATGCGATCAGGCGCAGATCCGGGTGGGAGACAACGCGTATCCCACCCTTCTGCGTCACGGCGCTGATCCCGTTGCGAGACTGCTCCATATCGAAGGCCTCACCGGGCTCGCGTGTGAACTCGGCAATGGCACCGAACGTGCCGACGCTCCAGCCGGCCTCAGCGTCGGCAAGCTGGCTTGCGATCAGGTCCATGAGCGGATCGGCCGTCGTCATGAGGCTTCTCTCTCTCACTATCTGACGTCGTAATTCGCCAGGCGAATGCCGCCATAGACGCCCAGTCCCGGCTGCAGAAAGCCGGTCGGATTTTGATAGTGCACATTGGCGAGATTATCGACCCGGCCGAACACCTTCACCTGGTCGGTGACCAGATATTCGGCTGCGACGTTGACGACAGTGTAGGCCGGAGCCAGCAGACGCAGAATGCTGAAGTCGCGGTTGCCATCGACGAAACTCCCGACGTGCAACACTGTTGCGGACAATGTGAGCGGGTCGATCGGATTCCAGATGACATTTGCGCTCCACTTCTCCTTCGGACGCCTCAGCAGCTCCAGTCCCGCCGTTGCATCCACTGCGCGGGTAAAAGTGTAGTCGGCACGAACGCGAAGCCGGTCGGTGATCGCAGCCGCGACGAAGCTCTCCGTGCCCTCCGTGATCGCCTTGCCGATATTGGTGTTGGTGCTCGTGAACGTCACGGGATCGAACGTGCTCTGGATCAGGTCGGTAATGTTGTTACGGAAGTAGGTCGACCCGAAGCGGACACGATCGCCAAACAAGGGTTGCTCGAAGCCGGCGTCGTATCCGACGCTTTCCTCGGGCCTGAGGTTGGGATTTGCAAAGAAGAAGAACGCGGGAAAGCTGACGTAAAGCTGGTTGAGCGTTGGCGCCTTGAACCCCGTGCCGTAGCTTCCCTTGAACTTCGTATCCGTGACCGGCACGATCATGGCAGACGCCAGACGAAAGGTCGGATGTTCCCCAAACCGCTCGTTATCGTCCTGCCGGACGTTGGCCGTGAAGAAGACGCGATCCCGGAACTGGGACTGCAGCTCCATATATCCGGCCTTGTTGACGTTTTGCGCCGAGACCGTCGCCGTTTGCAGTGTTTCGGTCTCATGCTCCGCACCAATGATGACATTGTTGTTGGGCGCGAGCTGGGTCGTGGTGTGCCAATCATACTTGACGCGGTCGCCGGTCGTGATCGTGGCCATCGCGTCGCCGGGCGAGATGTTGTAGTTCCAGTGATTGGTGTAGTTGACGCCGAAATAGCTTTTCATCCGGTCGTCGAGAGCGGACCAGACCGCCTCCCCGCGCGTGAAGAGCTGGTGCACCGTCTGCGTGCTTTGCGCGGCCGCGGGAAAGCTCGCGGATGTGACGGGATCGAAGGTGTCTCCGGTAAAGCGCAGGGTGGCGTCGGTGTACCGCGCCACGCTATTGAGCGTCAGGTTTTCGCTCAATTCGACGCCAAGCTTCGTCGAGTAGGTCATGTTGTCGTAATAATTGCCGATCGCCTTCTGCCCCGGCGGCAGCAATTCGACCGGCGTCACCGGCACGTCGTTCGCGTGGAAATGCGCGACGTTGAAGGCATAGTTGAAGTGGTCCTGTGAACCGCTCAGACCTGCAGTTTGATTGAACGTTCCGAACGAGCCTCCCTCGACCGAGCCGGTGGCGCGGGCGGGACCGTCGCCCTTCTTCGTCACGATGGAGATCACGCCCCCCAGCGCGTCTGCGCCGTAGAGACCGCCCTGCGGACCGCGCAGGACTTCGATCTGCTGAATGTCGGAGGTGAGCAACTGGCCGAAATCAAACGAACGGTTCGGGTTGCCGGGATCGCTGACATCGATGCCGTCGATCAGGACCTTGGTGTGGTTGGAATTCGTTCCGCGCATGAAGATCGACGTCTGTCCGCCGGGGCCGCCGGTCTGCACGAGATTGAGGCCGGGAACCGCGCTCAGTGCATCGGATGCGGTCCGGCGCTGATCGCGCTCCAAGTCTCTGGCGGTCAGAACCGTCACCGAGCTCGCAACCAGATTGGTCGGAGTGACAATACCCGTCGGACTGACGACGACCGTCGGAAACAGGTTGGCCGCGGATACCCCGGCAACCGGAGACGACGCCGGCACCAGCTCGGGCTTCGGCAGCCGAGCGACGCGCCGCTGCTCGGGCTGGTCGGGCCCAGGCCGCGCGACTTGCGGCTTGGCCGGACGCTCGGTCGGCGCGACCTCGACCGGCGGCAGCAGATCGGGCGATGCCGACTGCTGCGCCTGGGCAATGGACAGATCGAGCGAATATAGGGAAACGAACGCGACAACGCCGGCGCGGAAGCGCCTGGCGGCAAAGACATTACGGGACACTCTTGTAACCTCGGTATGACGTCAGTGGCACGTCACAGCGAACGAGGTTTCACGGCGGAGCGTTCGATTGCTCCGGTGAAGCTAATGTCTGTACTCCCCGACCGACATCTTCGCGTGTGACCACGGCTGACGGCAGGTCTCCTGGCTCGCGGGTCGTTACCTTACGTCGCCTTCCCAGGACCGAGATTCCCAGTGGCATATGACGAAAGATTCACCGCTTACAGTTGCGGGGGCAGCCGTGGCGTTGAGAATATCCCGGTATCGGGAAAACCTCGCACCACGTTCCCTTTTGATCTCCGTGAGGAGAACCGTCACCGGCCAATCTACGGGGCGGGCAAGCGAAGAGTCAATCGGCCGGTTGCATCACGGTCAGAGCGCCGCACCGGAGATTGAGCCGGCGCAATCAGGCCGGCTCCTGCTCCGAACGCGTCCTGATCACCGCCCGCTCGCCGGCATCGACGAGCTGGCCGATGCCGGTGCGGCCTGTGAGCGCGCAGCGGATGATGTTCTCGGCAACGGACCTGCGAAAGCAATGGTCCTCGCCGACCGGGCGATTGCGGCAGACCCGATCCAGCGCCAGCTTCATGTTGATCCGGGTGCGGGTGTCGAAATGCTCGCTGATCATTCGCAGGGCCTCGATGCGTTGATGTCGGAGCGGAAACGCGTCGGCGTAGGCCGGGTTCCAAAAACGGACCGCGCAAGGCGTTGCGCAGAGCCGACTACGCCCGATCTCTTGGTCCTGTGACGGGCGGGCTACGCCCGACCTCTTGGCCGCTGGGCCTGAGCCCAGGCCGCGGTGACGTCGCGCAGCGGAGCGTCGATGCGCCGGATCGGGGTCAGCTCACCGGAGGCCGAGATGATGGCGGTCTCCTCGCTGCGACAGCGCGGGCATACGAAGCGGACCTCGTGCGGCGACGAAGACCAGCTCGAACGTTTGACGTTGGCCGCCATCGGCCATGCATCGCAATGCGAGCACGACACCAGGAACCGACCGAGATCGAGCATACCCATTCCATAGGACTCCGCGTCCTGCCTGCCCCTTCAATGACTAACCCATGTGGATCGTTCCGGTGCCCGAGCACCCTCAGCGCTAGCTCCAGCCAGCGCCGCCGCTCAGTGGGCACCCTTGAGGGTGCATGACGTGGTGCAGGTGACGGTGTTGCCGTGGTCGCACGCCTTGCAGGCGGCAACGCACTGGTTCATGTCGCGGGGATTGTAGGAGCTGTAGTTCCGCATCGCACAGACCGGGGTCGAGCCGGTGATGTCCTGCTCCTGGTTGCAGGCGGCCATCATGAGCGCGAAGATGAGGACTGCGAGAAGGCGCATGGGATTGCCCTGGTGAGGAGCGGCAAAGCGACGTCAGCGAGATGCGCTGCACCGCAACGGACCTCGGCATTCCCAATGCGAGCAATCATGATCGCGACGCTCGCATCCTCAAAGGATGCGCGCCAAACATTAAGAACGGATTGCAGGCGGCGTCAGGCCGCGGCCTTGGTCGCGATCGCCTTCCGCATATCCACCGCCAGCTGACGATACTGCTCCGAGAGTCTCAGATAGAACTCGCGCTTGGTGCTGTCGGTGGCGAGCTTGGCAATCAGCTCGCATTCGGCGGTGAGCGTCTCGAACCGTTCCAGCCTGTCATGAAGTTCTGTCATCGGCGTGTCCCCATCAAACGCCACAAGGGACGTCAAACCTAAGCCTGAGAAATAGGTCACGGCGAACATCGTTATCGAGTAGAAACGTTTTTTCCAGCAAGGACGGTGCAAGCCCAGCAAGAACGGCTATTTCTGCTCCAGCCGCCAGGCACCATCCCAAGCTGCGTCCGGCGGATTGGCCTCGAACTGCGCGATGCGGCCGAGCAGCGTGCGCGAGGGACCGTCGCCGGGCACGGCTTCGAGCGCTGCATTGAACGCGGCGCGAGCATCGTCAAAACGCTGCGCGCGGTAGGCGGCGAGGCCTTCGGCGTAGCGCGCGCGCAGACTCTCCTGCGGGACGCTGAGCCCGTGCGCCTTGCTCATCACCTCGAAAATGGCCTGCGATGCGCTTTGGCCGGCCACCGCGAGACGATCGATCTCGCGCAGCTCGAGGTTCGATCCGATCGCGTCCGCCGTCGCCTGCGCGATCAGGATCCGCGTGCCGTAGATCTTGTTGACCAGTTCGAGCCGCGAAGCGAGGTTCACGGCATCGCCCATCACGGTGAAGCTCATCATCAGCTCGGAGCCGATGCTGCCGGTCAGGACCTCGCCGGTGGCAATCCCGATGCGCAGATCGCAAGGGCCTGGCATGGCGCGGATGCCGAGCAGGTCAGGCAATTGCTTCTGCAACGCCGGCACCTCATCGGCCATGTCGATGGCGGCGTAGCAGGCGAACAGCGCCGGCTCGTCCTCCTCAATGAAGGGAGGGCCCCAATAGGCCATGATGGCATCGCCGATATATTTATCGATGACGCCGCGATGGCTCCGGATCGGCGCGGACATCACCGTGAAATAGTGGTTCATGACCTTGACGAGGCCGCGCGGGGTCATGCCCTCGCTCATCGAGGTGAAGCCGCTCATGTCGGAGAACATGATGGTCATCACCCGGCGCTGGCCGTCGATGGCGACCTCCGGGCGGTCGATCAGCCCCTGCGCTACCTTGGGATCGATATAGCGGCCAAAGGTCTCACGGATCCGCTCGTTGTGCCGCAGCTGCTCGATCATGCGATTGAAGGCGGCGGCGAGTTCGCCGATCTCGTCCTGGGTCGAGACCGTGATGGTCTTGTCGAAGCGGCCCGCCTCGACCTCGCGGGTGCCGGCGAGCAACAGCCGCACCGGTCGCGTGATGCCACTGGAGACGAGGAGCGCGAAAGCAAATCCGACCACCGCCGCGAGGATGGTGACGATGCCCGAAATGATCATCGCCTGGTGCTGGCGACCGATCACTGTCGCCGTACTGGCGAAGACCTGCTTCAGCATGTCGGCGCGGATCGCGTCGATCTTCTGGTTGAACTGGTCGCGTATGGTGTCGAGATGCTCCAGGGTCCCGCGCGCCTCCGTCATCTGCTTGCCTTCGACCTGCTTGAGGAGTTTTGCGTGGTCCTCATTCATGTCGTGACGCAGCTCGGTGAGAGCGGTTTCGATGCGGGTCTCGATCCGCGCCAGCCCGGCATTGTCGGAAGGCGTCCTCTTGTCGTCGATGATCGCGTTGATGTGCGTGCGCGCGGCCTCGGCTTCCTCGTCGATCTTCCGATCGGCCTCCTCGAATTCGCGCAGGCGCGCCGCGTAGGCCTCCTCCTCCGAGGGGGCCTGCATCTTCATCATGACCATCCGCCGCAGCGCCACCGAGCGCTCCAGCGAGCGGATGTTGGCGCGCGCCAGATGGCCATAGGCCGGAATGTAGCGATCGGTCAGCTCGTCGAGCAGGACACCGACCTGGCTCGACATCACCATCGAAAGAATCGCGGTGACCAGCATCAGGACGATCAATCCGAGGGCGATCCCGACGATCTTGCGCCTGATCGACTGGTTGAAAAGTGGCATGAGCGGTGGGGGTAAGAGCTGAAAGGACCGGTTGGGAACTCAATACACCGGTTTTGGCGGCGGGAACACGCGCAATCTGGCCCTCGCGACGCCCCTGACCGCGCGCAACCGTCGCGCGAGCCCCATTCGTTAACAAAGGTTGAAGGCATTACCCTTTCCGCCATTTCGGAAGTTCCCGAGTTCCCATCGGTATTTTGCCGCATTGTTGAAGGAGCGTGAGGACTGCGAAACGATGTCGTGGCATCGTTTTGGGTGTCGTCTTTGATTCTCAAGCCGCATGTCGTCGCGGACCTTGGTTTGTAGTGGTTTCGCAGGGGGACCATCGAATGAACCAGTGCCTACGCTCGCTCGCGTGTGTCATTGCCGTGGCCGCTTTGGCCTTGATCCCAACGGAGCTGGCAGCGAAGAGCAGTCACAAATCGTCTGCGTCGAAGAAGACGCATGAGGCGAAGGCCGGCAAGCAGCGCCATGCTGCGGTCAAGTCGCGCCATGGCAAGCACGCCGAGGCCAAGCGCAAGTCGAAGAAGGACGACGAGCCCTCGGACAAGCCGGCGCCGCCGCCGCTCACCGGCGACCTCGCCGCGCTGAAGGACGCCATCGATCTCGCGCGCAAGGGCAAGACCGACGATGCAAGCGCGGCGCGCGACCGCATTGCCGATCCGGCCGGACAGAAGCTCGCCGACTGGTTCATGCTGCGCCATTCCGAGAGCACGGCACCTTTCAAGCGCTACGCCGGCTTCCTGGCCGCCAATCCGGACTGGCCGAGCAGCGCCCTGCTCCGCCGCCGCGCCGAAGCGCGGCTGTGGCAGGAGAAGAGCGACGCGGCGACCGTGCACAAGTTCACGATGGACCGGCCGACCAGCGCCAAGGGCAAGTTCGCGCTCGCCCGCGTGCTCCTGAGTGAAGGCGACAATGACAGGGCTACGCGCCTGGTGCGCGAGGCCTGGCGCACGGACGAATTGTCCGAGCGCAGCGAGGAGGATTCCTATGAGGCGTTCCGCGATCTCCTGACCGCTGACGATCATCGCGCCCGCATGGACAAGCGCCTTGGCGCCAAGGACTATGCAGGTGCGCGTCGCGCGGCCAAGCGGCTTGGCGAAGACGCGCTCGCGATCGTCAAGGCCTGCTCGGCGGTCACCGGCAAGGCCAACAAAGCAAAGGATTATCTCGAGGACGTCTCGACCGAAGCACGCCGCGATCTCGGCTACGTCCTCTGCCGCGCGCAGTGGCATCTCCAGAACGACCGCATCGACGACGCCGCCGAGGTGATCCTGGCCGCCGCGCCCGACACGATGGCGGCCCAGGACACCGATGCCTGGTGGCGCGAGCGCCGCCTGCTCGCGCGGAAGCTGCTCGACCAGGGCAAGTTCAAGACCGCCTACGACGTGGTGCGCGCGGCGGCGGTGCCCGCGATGGAAGTCTATCGCGTCGACTACCACTTCATGTGCGGCTGGATCGCGCTGCGCTATCTCGACGATCCCAAGACGGCCATGGTGCATTTCGCCGCGATCGACGAAGGCTCAGCCAATCCGATCGCGCTGTCGCGTGCGCATTACTGGCGCGGCCGCGCGGCCGAGGCGATGGGGGCGACGGCGGATGCGCGCATGAGCTATCAGGCCGCTGCGCGCTATCCGACCGCCTATTACGGCCAGCTCGCACGCGCCAGGCTCGGCCTCGACGGGATCGAGCTGCGCGCGCCCTCGCCCGTGCTGGCCGCGGCCGATACACAGCCCGCGGACGAGCGCGTCCGAGCCGCCGAGATGCTCTACGGCACCGGCGAGCGCGACATGGTGTTCTATTATGCCGAGGATTTCGCCAAGGAGAGCACCGACGTCGCAGCGCTGGAAGCGCTCGGCGAGCTCGCCGGCCGGCGCAACGATGCGCGCGTGATGCTGGAGGTCGGCAAGTCGGCGCTGGCGCGCGGGCTTGCGCTCGACCATTACGCCTTCCCGACCATCGGCATTCCCGAGCACAAGCAGGTCGCGCCCGCAATCGAGACCAGCGTGATCTATTCGGTGGCACGCACCGAAAGCTCGTTCGACCAACGCGACAAGTCTGCCGCCAACGCGGTCGGGCTGATGCAGGTGACCCCGGAGGCGGGCCGCGATACCGCAAAGCGCTTTGGCCTGACCTATGACTGGGACAGGATGGTGTCCGATCCCGTCTACAACACGCAGATGGGCGCGGCCGAGCTCAGCGCGCTGCTGTCGGAATATCGCGGCGACCAGATCATGACCTTCGCGGGCTACAATGCCGGCCGCGGCCGGGTGCGCGAATGGGTGCAGGCGCGCGGCGACCCGCGCGACCCCAAGGTCGATCCGGTCGACTGGGTCGAGCGCATCCCGCTGTCGGAGACGCGCAACTACGTCCAGCGTGTGATGGAGAATGTGCTGGTCTACCGCGCCCGGTTCGAGGGCAGCGGCACAGCCACGGCGAAGTCCGAGCAACGCGTCACGACGCACGAAGTCAGCGCGGCACCCACGGCAGCGGCCGCAGCCGCCGCGCCCTAGCTTCGCAACGCCGGGGCTGGACGCGGCGCGAAGCTGGATGCAGTGACTGCGGCCGCCGACTCTGCGCGGCCCGCATCGTTAGGCTAGCCGTCACCTCCTTCCGTGGTCAGAAGGTTCGTGCGCGCGCAGAAATGCTTCCGTCAGCGCGCCCGAGAGCGCGCCGAATTGCATCATCCAGCTCCAGCTCGAAATGGCCGCCAACACCGTGACCATCTCGAGCGAACTGCGGTAAGGCCAGAGCGCTTCCATGCTCGTCTGCTGATACCGGCGGTAACAATCATACTCGCAGTACTGCCGTTGCGTGGACACATGCCGGACGTAGCTCGAGCCCAGCGGCCGGGCGCACGCGCTGCAGGTGACGCCATGGCGCGGTTGGTCCTGGTTGACGAGCATGAATTTCAACGTCCTGTCCTCCCCTGCCAGCAGTCGCATCGGCCGATGCGCTTCGCCCACCCGTCAGCTCAAGACGCCGCTTGCGCTCGCCTCTCGATCAACGGCGCCGCTTCGTGATGGAGCGCGTAACACTCGTAGCCGCAATAGGGCAGCAGCGTCTTCGCGTCGCGCAGATAACCGCCGCTGATCTCCTCGCAGCACCATAGACAGAACGTCTTGCGGAAAGGGGTCCTGCCGTTCACCAATATGAATCTCACGTGGCACCTCCCAACGCGAAGCAGTAGACCGTGTCGACCAGAGAGGCGGACGGCGGCGGCGCGCAAAGATGGTTGCGGCCGTCGGGATTGTCCCTGTTTCGCTCGACCTTCTGGGATGGAATGAGGATGTACTTCCCGTCTTCCCGGCGCCGCGCGTAGATCCGGCCGTCGACGTATCGCACCTCGGTCGGGTAGCAATCCGCGCTGTTGCAGCAGCTGAGCACGGGATTATCGGGCATGTGCCAGCTGGAATAGAACTTCTCGTGCAGGAGCTGATCCTGGAGTGGATGATGACGACGTGCACCATCCTGTCCGAGCTCGTCGGCCTTCACTCCCGTTACCAACGGAAGCGGCAGCGCGATCATCAAGAGGAGCTTGCAAGCACGGTTCAGCACGCAGCCTCCGGTTCAGAATTGCCGAATGGAGCCGATCGAAGGGCTAATCCTCATGCCGCCTGAAATCGAAACAACCATCGGCGGTCGCGTTCGCGGCGCGCCCTGAAGCGATCGAGACATTTTCTGGAGCACAGCGGCGCTCGCCACGAATAATATCGGATCAGGCCAAACTTGCCGCTACAGACAGCGCAGGCTTTTACGGCAGGGCCACGCTCGGAGTGTTCAGGCGTATCGCACATCATGCTCTCCTCCCGGCTCTCATGGTCGTGGCTTCGCGCGTACGCTGACGCCCGACCATCCACGCTCGTTACTGAATTGCGGCCTCTCAATCGCGACCAGCCAATCGTGCAGCAGGTCGGGCAATGGACGCGGAGCTATCGGCAGCACATCGAGCTAATCGCCGGCTTGTGGCCTTGCACATCGCGTCCCTTCGATGGTTGTGAGACTAGTCCGCATGCAACGGACGACTCAATTGTACGGAGGTAAATGTGCGCTATGACTTGGGATGCGCGAGCTATACGTAGGTTTGCCCCGTAGTTTTCCGGGCCTTCGCCGCACCTTCGCAACGAGACGGCGCAAGGCCGGCAGGCTGCACGGCTGCCGCGAGTTTCGGCGCGGAGTCTACTTTGGTCGGAGGGAATTGCTCCCCTGATTGCAAAGTGCTCTACTTGCTTCGACCCCTGCGAGCCGGGACGCCCGCGATGATGCCTGGCCAAATCGCGAAATTTGGTAATTCGGCCGCACAATTGCTGCTCGGCGGCCTCGCGGCGCTTCGATCTTTCGGCACCGGCGAGAAGGAAAGTTCCGCGGTCGGTGATGACTCGCGACAGGACATCGTCGATCTACGCGACGCCGTGAAGCAGTGGCGCGAGGTGTTCGAGCATAATCCGGTCATGTATTTCATGGTCGATCCGGCCGGGACGGTGCTCAACGTGAACACGTTTGGCGCCGCACAATTGGGTTACACGGCGACCGAGTTGACCGGCCAATCCGTGCTGAACGTCTTTTTCGAGGAAGACCGCGACTTCGTCCGTCAATGCGTAGGGTTGTGCCTGGAAACCGTGGACCAGTCGCACACCTGGGAGATTCGCAAGATCCGCAAAGACGGCTCGGTTCTCTGGGTCCGTGAAAACGCCAAGGCGATGCTGCGCGGCGACGGCACGCCGGTCGTGCTGGTCGCCTGCGAAAACATCACCCAGCGCAAGGAGGCGGAGGATGCGCTGCGGCAGAGCGAGGCCTACCTCGCCCAGGCTCAGGAACTGAGCCGCACCGGCAGCTTCGGCTTGAGCCCCACGACCGACGAGATCTTCTGGTCGAGGGAAACGTTTCGCATTTTCCAATGTGACCCGGCCATGCAGCCGAACCTGGGCTTCGTGTTTCAGCGCATCCATCCGGAGGACCGCGATGCGGTCCGCCAGACCCTTGATCGAGCTTTCCGCGAGGCGGAGGATTTCGACCATGAATATCGCCTGTTGATGCCGGATGGATCCATCAAATATCTCCATTCCGTGGCACGCGCGGTGAGACGTGCATCCGGGCGCATCGAGTTCGCCGGCGCTGTCACCGATGTCACGATTGCAAAGGAAACAGAGAAGAGGCTGCGCCGCAGTGAGGCCTATCTGGCCGAAGCCCAGCGCCTCAGCCATACGAGCAGCTGGGCCTGGGACGTGCGTCGTCAGGAGTTTGCCTACCGATCGGCTGAACTCTACCGCCTGTTCGGATTTGAGCCGGACCAGATCGATGTCCCGGCGCGGGCTTTCCAGCAACGGATTCTCGCCGATGACTTTCGACGAATTGCCGACGTGGAACGTCGCGCAATCCACCAAGGGGAGCCCTTCGAAATCGACTTTCGGATTGCACGTCCGGACGGTTCGATAAGACGTGTCCATACGGAGGGACATCCTGTGAAAGGCGGCGATGGCGATGTGATGGAAATCATCGGCACGCACGTGGACGTCACCGAGCAGTTCGCCGCAAAAGAAGCGCTGCAAAAGGCCTTTGACGAGCTCAAGCAATCCGAGCAGCGCTTCCGCGACTATGCCGAAACCGCATCGGACTGGTTTTGGGAGACCGGGCCGGACCACCGCATCACCCGGATATCGGAACACGCCGATACGGCCAGTCCGGTGCCGACGGGCTTGATCGGGCTGACCCGCTGGGACATTCCGCCCGATGCCGAGTTCGAGCCCGAGAAGTGGGAGCAGCATCGCGCGGCGCTCGATGCTCATCTTCCGTTCCGCGACCTGGTTTACCGCAGCAGGGATCGCAACGGATCTCAGATTTACGTGCGCACCAGCGGCAAGCCCTTCCATGACGAGAATGGTAACTTTCTCGGCTATAGGGGCGTCAGCAGCGATGTGACGGCGGCAATCCGCACCGAGCAGGCCGAAGATGCCCTGCGCAAAGCGCAAGCCGAGCTCGCTCATGTCACGCGCATCACGACGCTCGGCGAGCTCACCGCCTCGATTGCCCACGAAATCAACCAGCCTCTCGCCGCCGTCATTTCCAATGCCGACGCCTGTATCGGTTGGCTCGGCCGCGACCCGGCCGATCTCGACGCTGCGCGCCGTTCCGTCGAATGGATCGTCGAGGACGCCAATCGGGCCAGCGAGGTGATCCGCCGGATCCGGGCGCTCGCGAAAAAGACCGAAATCGAGATGGTCCCAGTCGACATCAATCAGGTCGTGAGGGAGGTGATGGCCCTCGTTCGGCGCGAGCTCGCTACCCATGCCGTGTCGGTGCGGATGGAGTTGTCGTCGGGCCTGCCCAACATTTGCGGCGATCGGATCCAGCTCCAGCAGGTGCTGATCAACCTCGTCATGAACGGGATCGAAGCCATGCAGGCCAATGTCGAGCTCCCGCGCGAGCTGGCAATTCGCTCCAGTCGGGACGGCGACGAGCACCTGCTTCTTACCGTGACGGATCGCGGTCTCGGCCTTGACAGCGACGTGACAGACCGCATGTTCATGCCGTTCTTCACCACAAAGTCGAGCGGCCTGGGGATGGGACTATCGATCTGCCGATCGATCATCGAGGCTCACGCGGGCCGTCTTTCGGCATTCCCAAATGAGGGGAGCGGTGCAACATTCCAGATTGCCCTGCCCTTCCCACACGAGGCCGCGTCGTGACCGACCACGCCAAGCCAACGCAGGCGCAGGCACAGGCGGGGGCCGATGATCCGATCGTCCTGATCGTCGATGACGATCCGTCGATGCGGCGTGCGCTCACCAATCTCTTCCAATCGGTCGGCCTCAGGGTGGAGGCCTTCGGCTCGGCGGCGGAGGTCATGGAAGCCAAGCCGCCGGTGGTCCCCAGTTGCCTCGTGCTCGACATCCGCCTGCCCGGCTCGAGCGGCTTCGACCTCCAGGCGGACCTCGTGAAGGCCGACATTCGCACGCCTATCATCTTCATCACCGGTCATGGCGATATCCCCATGACCGTCCGGGCCATGAAGAGTGGCGCCATCGATTTTCTGACCAAGCCGGTGCGCGACCAGGACATGCTGGACGCGGTCCAGGCTGCGATCGAACGCGATCGCAAGCGGCGCGATGCCGAGAAGTCGGTGTCGAGCGTGCGGACTCGCTTCGAAGGCCTGACGCCGCGTCAACGCGACATTCTCGCCCTGGTTGCGTCCGGCCTGATGAACAAGCAAGTCGCTGCCGAGCTTGGATTGGCTGAGATTACCGTCAAGATCTATCGCGGGCAGATCATGCGGAAAATGGGTGCGAAGTCATTGGCCGATCTCGTCAGAATGACCGAGGTGCTCGGAATTCCACGCCCGGGGGGAAAGGTGCAAACCTAAGTATGCTTTCCAAGGTCGCTCCGGGGGCCCATTTTCCGATGGGCGGCTGCGCCGCGCGCGGCCGCTCCCCGATCAGGAGCGATCATCTTGTCAGTCCCTTCGGTCATTTCCGTCATTGACGATGATCCATCCGTCCGCCTTGCGACCAACAATCTGCTGACGTCGCGGGGATACACCGTCTACATCTTTGGCTCCGCTCTCGAATTTCTCCAGTCGGCCGAACTGAGGACGACGTCCTGCGTGATCGCGGATGTGCAGATGTCGGTCATGAGCGGCGTTGATCTCCTGATGCATATGCGCGGCCTTGGTCACCGCACGCCGTTTATCTTCATGACCGCCTTTCCCGACGATGCCGTGCGCGACCGCGCGCTGAAAGCTGGCGCCATCTGCTTTCTCGCGAAGCCATTTTCCACGCCGGCTCTGATCAATTGTCTGGAGGCGGCCCTGTCGAAGCACGGCGAAGCCAAGACGTAACGCGGCGCCGCGTGAACCTGATTGTTCCACAGGGTGCGGCCACTTGACGTTGTGGCCGCATCCGAAGAGGCAATCCGCCTCAATCCACCTTGATGTCGGCGGCCTTGATAATCGGCCACCATTTTGCGATTTCCGCATTCTGGCGCGCGCCGAGCGCTTCGGGCGTGAGCTGGTCCTTGGGCGTCATCTCGAGGCCCTGGCTTTCGAGCTGCTTCTTCACGGCGGGATCGTTCAGCGCTTCCACAGCGGCCGCATTGAGCTTGGTGACGATCTCCTTCGGCGTGCCCTTCGGCACCCACAGGCCCGACCACAACGTCATGTTGAAGCCTTTCAGCCCCGCCTCGGCTGCCGTCGGAATGTCCGGCGCCGACGAGAGCCGCTTGTCGTCGGTGATGGCATAGGCGCGGATCGTGCCGGCGCGGACCTGGTTGATGGAGTTGGAGGTCTGATCGATGATGACGTCGATCTGGCCGGCGATGAGATCGTTCAGCGCGGGAGCCGTGCCGCGATACGGTACGTATTGCAGCTTGATGCCGCTGACGCTCTCGAAATAGACACCGGCGATATGGCTGCCGGAGCCCGCGCCGGCGGTGCCGGCGGTCGGCGGCGACGGCCGCGACTTCAGCCACTCGATGAGCTCCTTTAGCGAGGTCGCGGGCACCGCGTTCTTGCTCACCACGATCATCGGATTGCTCGGCAGCAGCACCACCGGCTCGAGATCGGCGACGAGGTCGTATTTGAGCTTGTAGACGGCGCCGTTGGCAACATGGGTGCCGAGATGGCCGAAGGAGATGGTGTAGCCGTCCGGCGCCGATTGCACGGCCCGACCGACGCCGATCGAGCCGCCCGCGCCGGTGACATTCTCGATCACCAGCGGTTGGCCGAGCGATACCCTCATGCGCTCGGCGAGCACGCGCGCCATCGCATCCGACGGGCCGCCGGCGGCGAAGGGAACGATGACGGTGATGGGATGCGAAGGATAGTCGTCGGCGCGCGCGGCGCCGGTCACAGCGAGAATACCGAGCAGCCCAGCCCAGATGGCCTTCTTCATTGTCTTCTCCCCAGCGATGTCATTTTTATTGTTGCCCTCCCGCGTACGGGAAGAGGGATCGTTCGTGAAGAGACGAAATGACGCGCCAGAGCGCGATCATCGCGCTCCGGCGGTCTGGTCGTGCCTAGAACTGCGTGTAGTCGATCGGCTTGTGGCGATCGAGCGTGCGGGTCACCGGCGGCAGCGGGTATTTCAGGCCCGTCGCGCAGTTGAACAGCATCACGCGGTCGGTCTTGCTGACGCGGCCGTCGGCAAGGCTGTCCTTGTAGGCGGCGTAGGTCGCTGCGCCCTCGGGACAGAGCAACAGCCCCTCCTCGCGTGCGACTTCGTTCAGCGCCGCCGAGATCTTGTCGTCGTCGACCGCGATGGCAAAACCCTTGCTCTCGCGCACCGCGCGCAGGATCAGGAAATCGCCGATCGCCTGCGGCACGCGAATGCCGGACGCGATCGTGTGGGCGTCCTCCCAGCGCGTCGCATGCTCGGTGCCGGCATCATAGGCCCGCACCATCGGCGCGCAGCCCGACGCTTGCACCGCGACCATACGCGGGCGCTTGGAGCCGATGAACCCGATCTTCTCCAGCTCGTCGAAAGCCTTCCACATGCCGATCAGGCCGGTGCCGCCGCCGGTCGGATAGAAGATCACGTCGGGCACGTCCCAGCCGAGCTGCTCTGCGAGTTCCAGGCCCATCGTCTTCTTGCCCTCGATACGGTACGGCTCCTTGAGCGTGGACGTGTCGAACCAGCCGACTTTTGCCTTACCTTCGCCGACGATCTTGCCGCAATCGTCGATATAGCCGTTGACGCGATAGACGGTCGCGCCCTGAAGCTCGATTTCGCTGATGTTCACCTCGGGCGTGTCGGCCGGGCAGAAGATCGTGGTCTTGATGCCGCAGGAGGTCGCGTAGGCCGCGAGCGCCGCGCCGGCATTGCCGTTGGTCGGCATCGCCATGTGCTTGATGCCGAGCGCCTTGCCCATCGACACCGCCATCACGAGGCCGCGCGCCTTGAACGAGCCGGTCGGCAGGCGTCCCTCATCCTTGACGATGATCTCGCCGCCGCCAAGCTTGGCGCCGAGCTTCGGCAGCCGGATCAGCGGCGTGGTGACCTCGCCGAGCGAGACGATGTCCTTGCATTTGCGCACGGGCAAGAGCTCGCGGTAGCGCCACATGTCGCCAGGACGCTGGGCAAGCGCGTCCTTGGTCAGCGCCTTCTTCACGCCCGCGAG
Organism: Bradyrhizobium sp. LA2.1; assembly: GCF_040547725.1. NCBI lineage: Bacteria > Pseudomonadati > Pseudomonadota > Alphaproteobacteria > Hyphomicrobiales > Nitrobacteraceae > Bradyrhizobium > Bradyrhizobium sp. LA2.1. The sequence continues at coordinate 74,102 of NZ_JBEPQI010000023.1, read as the reverse complement.
GTCGTAGCGCACCAAAAGCGGCTTGCCGGCCTTGGAGAGATTGTGGACCTGGTCGGCGGCGTAATGATCGCCCTCCATCGCGCATTCCAGGTGCGTGACGAAGGTCGGGCGTTCGATGGTGAGATTGTCGTTATCGTGCATGGGTTGGTTTCCTTCTTATTTTGCAAACGGCTCTCTGCTCGTCATTGCGAGCGCAGCGAAGCAATCCAGAATCTTTCCGCAGAGGCCGTCTGGATTGCTTCGCTGCGCTCGCAATGACGGCGGCGGGCGGCGATGGCGCCCATCAAATATTCAAAACCCTTCCATACGCGTCGAGCACGGCTTCCTTCATCATCTCCGACAGGGTCGGATGCGGGAATACCGTGTGCATCAGCTCTTCTTCGGTCGTCTCCAGGTTCATGGCGACGACGTAGCCCTGGATCAGCTCGGTGACTTCCGCACCGACCATGTGGGCGCCGAGGAGCTGACCGGTCTTCTTGTCGAAGATCACCTTGACCAGGCCCTGGTCCTCGCCCAGCGCAATCGCCTTGCCGTTGCCGACGAAGGGGAAACGGCCGACGCGGATCTCTCGGCCACTTTCCTTGGCCTTGGCTTCGGTGAGGCCGACGGAGGCGACCTGCGGCTGGCAATAGGTGCAGCCCGGGATCAGGTTCTTGTCCATGGGATGCGGATGCAGGCCCTTGATGGCCTCGACGCAGATCACGCCTTCATGCTCGGCCTTGTGCGCCAGCATCGGGGGACCGGCGACGTCGCCGATGGCGTAGATGCCGGGGACGTTGGTCTTGCCGTAGCCGTCGATGACGATACAGCCCCGGTCGGTCTTCACGCCGAGCTTTTCCAGGCCGAGATTCTCGATATTACCGACGACGCCGACCGCCGAGATCACGCGCTCGAATTCGGTCGTGACGGGCTTGCCCTTGCCGTCGTCGATGGTGGCGACGACGCTGTCGGCCTTCTTCTCCAGCTTCGTGACCTTGGTCGAGGACATGATCTTGATGCCCTGCTTCTCCAGACGCTTGCGGGCGAGGCCTGCGATCTCGGCGTCCTCGACGGGCAGGATCTGCGGCAGCACCTCGACCACGGTGACCTCGGAGCCCATGGTGTGGAAGAACGAGGCGAACTCAATGCCGATCGCGCCTGAGCCGACGACCAGCAGCGACTTCGGCATTTTCTCCGGCACCATCGCTTCAAAATAGGTCCAGATCAGCTTCTTGTCGGGCTCGAGCCCCGGCAGCACGCGCGGCCGCGCGCCGGTTGCAATAATGATGTGCTTGGCCTGGTAAGCCCCCTCGCCCTGCGCGCCCTTCGGGCCCTCGACGTCGGACTTCTTCACGGTGACCTTACCGGGCGCGTCGATCGAGGCCGCGCCCCAGATCACGCTGACCTTGTTCTTCTTCATCAGGAAGCCGACGCCGTCGTTCAGCCGCTTCGAGACGCCGCGCGAACGCTGCACCACCGCCTTCGGGTCGAACGAGACCTTTTCCGCCGACAGGCCGTAATCCTTGGCGTGCTGCATGTAGTGGTAGATCTCGGCGGAGCGCAGCAGCGCCTTGGTCGGGATGCAGCCCCAGTTCAGGCAGATGCCGCCAAGATAGGACTTCTCGACGATCGCGACCTTGAAGCCGAGCTGGGCAGCGCGGATCGCGGTGACATAGCCGCCGGGACCAGAGCCGATGATGATGACGTCGAAGGATGTGTCGGCCATGGTGGCTCCCGGGTCAGATCTGTCTAGCAGGCGACATTGCGCCGAGGGTTTTGAATATCAGGTGATGGGTGAGTATCGCTGCGGCAAGCGCACCAGCCTCCAGACTTGTGGTCCCGTCGATCCAACGAAGGCACCAGCACGTCACAATGGCCGCCAGCAGTAGTGCGAGCAGAAGCACCGAAGGACCGCTTGCGCGAAACAAGGCGTAGTACATGCCGAGAGCCGCGATCGCCAACCCGCCATATGCCGCCAGCGTGAAGGGCAGCAAGGCAACTCCCACGTCTTGAGCCGGATGCGTCGAAGGCATGCTCCACCAAATTGGGAGATAGAGCGCCAGCAAGAAACCACAACCAGCGACCACGTGGCGCATTTCAAGCCACCCTCGCCGTCACACCATCATCATGACGGGATTTTCGATCAGCTGCTTGAACGCGCCGATCAGCTCGGCGCCAAGCGCGCCGTCGATGGCGCGGTGATCGCAGGACAAGGTCACGCTCATCATGTGCGCGATCTCGATCTTGCCGCCGCGCACGACCGGGCGCTCCTCGCTGGTGCCGACCGCCAGAATGGTCGCATGCGGCGGATTGATCACGGCGGTGAAGTGGCTGATGCCGAACATGCCGAGGTTGGAGACCGCCGTGGTGCCGCCCTGGTATTCCTCGGGCTTCAGCTTGCGCGAGCGGGCGCGCGCGGCAAAATCCTTCATCTCGTTGGAGATGGTGGAGAGCGTCTTGGTCTCTGCCTTGCGGATGATCGGCGTGATCAGGCCACCGGGCATCGCCACGGCAACACCGACGTCGGAATGGTGGTGCTTGACCATGCCGCTTTCGGTCCAGCTGACGTTGCAGTTCGGGATTCTCTGGAGCGCAACGGCCATCGCCTTGATCACGAAGTCGTTGACCGAGATCTTGTAGAGCGGCTTCTTCTCCTTGTCCTTGGGAGCAGCCGCATTGATCTCCTCGCGCGCGGCGAGCAGCTTGCCGATGTCGCAGTCGATGGTGAGGTAGAAGTGCGGGACGTTCTGGATCGACGCAGTCAGGCGCTGCGCGATCGTGCGGCGCATGCCGTCATGCGGCACGATCTCGTAGGAGCCGGGCTCGAACAGCGACAGGATCTGCTTGTCCGACATGGTCGGCGCGATCGAGGGCGCCCCGGACGGCGCAGCGGCAGGCGCCTTCAGGCCCTTGCCGGACTTGGCCTGCTCGACGTCGCGCGCGACCACGCGGCCGTGCGGGCCGGTACCGGTCACCATCGACACATCGATGCCGGCGTCCTTGGCGAGACGGCGCGCAAGCGGCGACGAGAACACGCGGCCGCCATGGCCGTTGCTCTGCGCGGCCGGAGCTGAGGCCTGCGGCGCCGGTGCAGCGGCAGGCGGCGGTGCTGCCTTGGGCGCGGCAGGCGCAGCCGCGGCGGCGGGCGCTTCAGCAGCTTTGGGAGGTGCGGCCGAGGCGCTGGGCTTGGCGGCACCAGCCGCCTTCACGTCCTCGCCCTCGCCGGCCAGCACTGCGATCACGTCGTTGACCGGGACGTCCTGCGTGCCCTCGGGCACGAGGATCTTGGCGATCGTGCCTTCGTCGATCGCCTCGACCTCCATGGTCGCCTTGTCGGTCTCGATCTCGGCGATGACGTCGCCGGATTTGACCTTGTCGCCTTCCTTCTTCAGCCACTTGGCGAGGTTGCCCTTCTCCATTGTCGGCGAGAGAGCGGGCATCAGGATGTTGATGGGCATGCTGACCTCAAGAAGAACTTTTCAATACGTCGTCTCCGACAGCGAAGACGACCAGGTTTAGTTGCCGATGTCGCCCTGCCACAGGCGCTCGTTGGCAGGGATGGAACGCCAATTCTTCATCATGGTGATGGAGCGGTCGTCGGCAAGGTCGATCCAGGGGATGCCGAACTTGTCGAGGATGTCCTTGGAGCCCGGGAAGGTGACGGATTCTCCGATCACCACCAGCTTCACCTTGAACAGAGCGAGTGCGCCGGCGCACATCGAGCATGGCGACAGCGTGGTGTACATGACGGTGTCGTGGAACGAGATCACGCCGGCTTCGCGCAGGCAGCTCATCTCGCCGTGGAGGATGACGTTCTTTTCCTGCACGCGGTTGTTGTGGCCGCGGGCGATGATCTCATTGCCGCGCGTCAGCACGGCGCCGATCGGCAGGCCGCCCTGCGCGATCGAGGCCTCCGCCTCACGGATCGCCTCCAGCATGAAATCGAAATGATGGGCTTCGATCGCCACGATCAGTGCCCCTTCCCGCGCGGTGTCGTCGTGCCCGTATCGGTTGGCCGTTCAATCTCCGCCTGGAACATCTCGAGGATCCGGCTCAGCGCATCCTCCTCGGTGTATTCGCTCTCGCGCGCATAGGCGCGCGCCGCGTGACGGGCGAGATCGACGAGCAGGAGGCCCCACATGTCGGGCTCCTCGAAGGCGCGCTGGAACGCCATCGACAGCCCGCCGTCCAGCACGAATACGCGCAGGATCTCGACCGCATCGTCGCGGGCGAGGACGTCGGGTGGCAATGGCTGCTCCTTCGGGCCCGCCATGATCTACCTGTAGCAGACGGCTTTGGCGGCCTCGACCACTTCGGCTGCCGACGGCAGCGCGAGCTTCTCCAGGTTCGCGGCATAGGGCATCGGCACGTCCTTGCCGGAGACGCGCGCGACCGGCGCATCGAGATAGTCGAAGGCGTTCTCCATGATGCGCGCGGCGATCTCGGCGCCGACGCCGCTCTGCGCCCAGCCCTCTTCCACCGTGACTGCACGGCCGGTCTTCTTGACGGAGTTGACGATGGTCTCGGTGTCCATCGGCCGCAGCGTGCGCAGGTCGATCACCTCGGCCTCGATACCATCCTTGGCGAGCTCGTCGGCGGCTTTCAGCGCATAGGTCATGCCGTTCGACCAGGAGATGATGGTGACGTGGCTGCCCGAACGCACGATGCGCGCCTTGCCGATCGGGATCACGAAGTCATCGAGCTTCGGCACTTCGCCGGTATGGCCGTAGAGCACCTCGTTCTCGAGGAAGATCACCGGATTGGGATCGCGGATCGCAGCCTTGAGCAGGCCCTTGTAGTCCGCTGCGGAGAACGGCGCGACCACCTTGAGACCCGGGACGTTGGAATACCAGGACGAATAGTCCTGACTGTGCTGGGCGGCGACGCGCGCGGCGGCGCCGTTCGGGCCGCGGAACACGATCGAGCAGCCCATCTGGCCGCCGGACATGTAGAGCGTCTTGGCCGCTGAGTTGATGATCTGGTCGATCGCCTGCATGGCGAAGTTGAAGGTCATGAACTCGACGATCGGCTTCAGCCCGGTCATGGCGGCACCGACGCCGATGCCGGCAAAGCCGTGCTCGGTGATCGGCGTGTCGATGACGCGCTTGGCGCCGAACTCCTGGAGCAGGCCCTGGGTCACTTTGTAGGCGCCCTGATATTCAGCGACTTCCTCGCCCATCACGAAGACGTCGGCGTCGCGGCGCATTTCTTCGGCCATGGCGTCGCGCAACGCTTCGCGGATGGTCTGCGTCACCATCGCGGTGCCGGCGGGCACTTCGGGATCGGGCTCGGCAACGGCCTGGGGGGCAGCCGCAGCCTTCGGCGCCGAGATCATCGGCTTGCCTTCGCCGACCGGAGAGCGGGATTCGGCGACTTCCTGCGCGACGCTCGGCGCGGGCGCGGCCGGCGCCTTGGCGAGATCGGCGGCCGTCTCGCCATCGGCGAGAATGGTCGCGATCGGCGTGTTCACGGCAACGTCGGCGGTGCCCTCGGGGATCAGGATCTTGCCGAGCGTACCTTCATCGGTCGCCTCGACCTCCATGGTCGCCTTGTCGGTCTCGATCTCGGCGATGACGTCGCCAGACTTGATCGTCTCGCCCTCTTTCTTCAGCCACTTGGCAAGGTTGCCCTTCTCCATCGTGGGCGACAACGCGGGCATCAGCACTTGAATTGGCATATCGACTCCAAAAGAAAGCTTGCGCGCGTTCAGCGGTAAATGTCGGTCCAGAGCTCGGCGGCATCCGGCTCGGGATCATGCTGGGCGAAGTCGGCGGACGCATTGACGATGTCGCGGACCTCGGCGTCGATCGCCTTGAGATCGGCCTCGCTCACCTTGGCCGCGAGCAGGCGGTTGCGCACCTGCTCGATCGGGTCCTGATCGTGGCGGACTTTTTCGACCTCTTCGCGCGTTCTGTACTTGGCGGGGTCGGACATCGAGTGGCCGCGATAGCGGTAGGTCTGCATCTCCAGGATGAAGGGGCCCTTGCCGGCACGGCACCAGGCCGCCGCCTCCTCGCCCGCGGCCTTCACGGCGCGGACGTCCATGCCGTCGACCTGCATGCCGGGGATATTGAAGGACGCGCCGCGCTTGGAGAAATCCTGCTGCGCCGAAGCGCGCGACACCGAGGTGCCCATGGCGTAGCGGTTGTTCTCGATGACGTAGATCACCGGCAGCTTCCAGAGCTCCGCCATGTTGAAGCTCTCATAGACCTGGCCCTGGTTGGCCGCGCCGTCGCCGAAATAGGTGACGCTGACATTGTCGTTACCACGATAGTGGTTGGCGAAGGCCAGACCCGTGCCGAGCGAGACCTGGGCGCCGACGATGCCGTGGCCGCCGTAGAAGTGCTTCTCCTTGCTGAACATGTGCATGGAGCCGCCCTTGCCCTTGGAATAGCCGCCGCGCCGGCCGGTGAGCTCGGCCATGACGCCGTTGGCCTCCATGCCGGTGGCGAGCATATGACCGTGGTCGCGATAGCCGGTGATGACCTGATCGCCCTGCTTCAGGGCCATCTGCATGCCGACCACCACGGCCTCCTGGCCGATATAGAGGTGGCAGAAGCCGCCGATCGCGCCCATGCCGTAGAGCTGGCCGGCCTTTTCCTCGAACCGCCGGATCAGGAGCATGTCGCGGAGCGCTTTGAGCTCCTGCTCTCTGGTGAATTCCGGGGGCGAACCGCCGTCGGTCTTGTCCTGTGGAGTGCTTGCGGCGGCTTTCTTGGGTGCGGCCATGGGAATTCCGGGTCAGAGAAAACTTCAGCCCTCTCTAACCCAAGTCAAACGCCCTTGGAAAGGACCGCGGCGGCATGGCGCGACTTTCATTATGCCGCACTGCAACGTGACCGAAACTTTGCAAAACCTTTGGCGGCGATCGGGCAACTTTAGCTCACCGGTCAGCGAAGGGAACGTGAGCAGCCAACGCAGAGAAATCGGACGCGCTGTTTTGTATCCGAAATCCCACGCGCGTCCGATTCGCCGTGCCAGCCTTACCAGCCCAACTCGCGCAAATACGCCGCACGGGCGGCAACGCCGGTATGCGTGAAGTCGCTGAAGACCCCATCGACGCCGAGCCGGTAGAATTTGAGATATTCAAGGCTCGGGTCGCCGCGATAGTCGGCGGCAAGATACTTCTTCTCATTCCGAAACGTGAAGACATGGACAAAAAGACCGAGCTTGTGCGCGTCCGCGACAAGGCTGGTCGCGTCCTGCGTCGAAGCCTCCGGCGTCGATCCCTTGTAGGGCGTGCCGTCGGCATTGCTGTCCTTCCACGGCGCGATCTTGAGCGGAACGATATAGGCCTTCCACGGACCGATGCCCTCGGCATAGGTCTTGATCTCGGCAAGCCCCTCGGGCGTCAGCATCGCATCGTACAGGCGGGCCTCGCCCGCAACCGTCCAGTCGAACGGGCGCGAATTCGTGATGTTGTTGAGGAGAACCTTGCCGGTTTTGAAGTCGATTCCGTTGCCGTCGACGAGTTGGACCTGCCGCGTCTGAAGGCCGTGGCTGCGCATATATTTCAGGCTGCCGGGTTCGAAGCGACCAGGATGGGAGCGTCCTTGGTATTGAGGCCGTTGTCGCCAATGATCTTGATCAGGGCATCCTCGAGCGGACGGCTACCGGCCGCGCCGCAGCCATTGGCGATCGCCTGGGCATTGTTCCAGGTCGGGTTCTTGGTTTCGGGATAGACGAGGATGGTCCGCCCGGTCTCCTTGCTCTTGACCTTGGCGATGTCGATGACGTCCTGGAAGCTGATGATCGGGAGCTTGCCGTTGAAGACTTTCGGCCGCTCGTTGGCCGCGTCATAGGTGGTGCCGCCGATCCATTGCTTCAGCTCGGCCATGGTGAAATCGCTGATCGACCAATCGTTGGTATGATCCTCGCCGTCCACGATCAGCGACTTCAGCACCGATTTGGGATCGGCCGGGTCGCTGAGATCCGTCAGGTAGTCGGCAGGCACGCCGGTGGCCGGCGGGGCCTTGACGCGCACACCGGCCACGGTGCGCTTGCGGGCGGCGACGGCCGCATTGGTCTTCGCCACCTCGGCAATGTTGGTGTTGTCGCTCAGCCAGGGGTTATGACGCACGACCAGAACGCAATCCTTGGTCAGGTGCAAATCCTCTTCGAGCGCATCGGTCCCGAGCGCCGCGGCGAGGTCGTACGACGCCTCGGTCTCTTCAGGTACCAGGCCCGGCAGGCCGCGATGGCCAAGGACCAGCGGCACCTTTCCATCGACGGTCAGGAAGGGCTTGGCGCCGGCTGGCGCCGGACCGGACTGTGCAAAGGCCATCGACAGGGGCAGCACCGCCGCGCCGAACAGCATCGCTGCGACACCCATTTTCCGTCCTGAACGACTGTTCCGCATCACCAAGCCTCCGTCTTTGCCCGGCATCGCTTCGAATGCCGCGGGCGCCGAACCGGATACGGTCGGCGCTGTCGTATTGTCTCAAGACTCTGACAGACGGATGACGGCGGAGAGGGCGGCGCAAGGTTGCACCGCCCTCTCCTACCCCATCAGATCTTGCCCAATCAGATCTTGCCCGATCAGAAGAAACCAAGCTTCTTGGGGCTGTAGCTGACCAGGAGATTCTTGGTCTGCTGGTAGTGATCGAGCATCATCTTGTGGGTCTCGCGACCGACGCCCGACTGCTTGTAGCCGCCGAACGCGGCATGCGCAGGATACGCATGGTAGCAGTTGGTCCAGACCCGTCCGGCCTGGATGGCCCGGCCGAAGCGGTAGCAGCGGTTGGCATCGCGACTCCAGACGCCGGCCCCCAGGCCATAGAGCGTGTCGTTGGCGATCGCGAGCGCTTCGTCATCGGTCTTGAAGGTCGTGACCGAGACGACGGGACCAAAGATCTCCTCCTGGAAGATTCGCATCTTGTTGTGGCCCTCGAACACCGTCGGCTGGACGTAGAAGCCGCCGGAAAGATCGCCGCCGAGCTCGGCACGACCGCCGCCGGCCAGCACCTTGGCGCCCTCCTGCTTGCCGATGTCGATATAGGAGAGGATCTTGGCGAGCTGTTCGCTAGATGCCTGCGCGCCGATCATGGTGTCGGCCGCACGCGGGTCGCCCTGCTTGATCGCGGCGACGCGCTTCAGCGCCCGCTCCATGAAGCGGTCATAGATATCGGCGTGGACCAGCGCCCGGCTCGGACAGGTGCAGACCTCGCCCTGGTTCAGCGCGAACATCACAAAGCCTTCGATCGCCTTGTCGAAGAAGTCGTCGTCCTCGGCGGTGACGTCGTTGAAGAAGATGTTCGGCGACTTGCCGCCGAGCTCCAGCGTGACCGGGATCAGGTTCTGGCTGGCATATTGCATGATCAGCCGGCCCGTCGTGGTCTCGCCGGTGAAGGCGATTTTCGCGATCCGCGGGCTGGACGCGAGCGGCTTGCCGGCTTCGAGGCCAAAGCCATTGACGATGTTGAGAACGCCGGGCGGCAGGAGATCGCCGATGATCTCGGCCCAGACCATGATCGAGGCCGGAGTCTGCTCGGCCGGCTTGAGCACGACGCAATTGCCGGCGGCGAGCGCCGGCGCGAGCTTCCAGCAGGCCATCAGCAGCGGGAAGTTCCAGGGGATGATCTGGCCGACCACGCCGAGCGGTTCGTGGAAATGATAGGCGATGGTGTCGTGGTCGATCTCGCCGATCGAGCCTTCCTGTGCGCGCACCACGCCGGCGAAATACCGGAAATGATCGATCGCGAGTGGCAGGTCGGCGGCGCGGGTCTCGCGGATCGGCTTGCCGTTGTCCCAGGTCTCGGCAATCGCAAGGCGCTCCAGATTCTCTTCCATCCGGTCGGCGATCCGGTTCAGGATCGCGGCGCGCTCGGCGACGCTGGTGCGTCCCCAGGCGCCCTTGGCGGCGTGCGCCGCATCGAGGGCGGCCTCGACGTCCTGCGCGTCGGAACGCGCGATCTTGCAGACGATCTGGCCGTTCACCGGCGAGGCGTTGTCAAAGTACTTGCCGGAGATTGGCGCGACGAATTTGCCGCCGATGAAATTGTCATAGCGTTCGGCGAAGGGAACCTGGGTGACGCCGAGGAATTCCACCTTGTTCATTGATCACTCCCGATGTTTGCTGTTTGCGCAATTCGTCGCGTGTTCACGACTTGCGCCGACGATGTCGCGGGAGCGTTTTTCTGTCAGCCCGGGCGTGAGCGATGGCCGGCCCGACCTGTCGCAGTTCTGCGACAGGTGACGCAGCTGCCCCCACACACTCAGCCCTCATCCTGAGGAGCGCGCTCTTGCGCGCGTCTCGAAGGATGGCCGCGGGCACAGCCAGGTCTGCATGGGTTCGAGACGGCCGCTTCGCGGCCTCCTCACCATGAGGGTTGAGTTGGTGGGCGCGGAAGAAAAACAGAGCCGCAGCTCAGTGCTTCAGCTCGAACCGCTTCAGCTTCCTGTGCAGCGTGGCGCGGCTGACGCCAAGGGCTTTGGCGGCGGCCGAAACATTGCCGTCCGCGCGCAGCAGCGCCCGCTGCAACACCGCGCGCTGGCCGCCCGCAAGATGGTCATGCGCGGGTTCGCCGCCGAGGAGGTCAACCGCGGGCACCGGCTGCAAGGGACGGCCGGGCGCAATCCCGAGTCCCACCCGCGCGGACCGGGTCGCGCCGATCACGAGATCATCCGCATCGACCGCGACGAGGCCGCCGGTCTGGCCGTCAGCGCCTTGCGTCAGCACGATGCGGGCATGGGCGAAGGCGCGGCGAAACAGATCAGCTTCGATGCGCCTTGCCGCCTCACCTGCCGCGAGCGCAATCAGATTGGAAAACGCATCGGTCCGGTCGGCGCGGCAGGAGGAGACATCGAGCACGCCTGCAAACGCCGCCTCGTGGTCGTAGATCGGAACGGCGGTGCAGCTCAGAAGCGTGTTGCGGGTGAAGAAATGCTGATCGCGGTCGATCGTCAGCGGGCGCTGCTCGACGACGCAGGTGCCGATGCCGTTGGTGCCTTCATGCTCCTCGCTCCAGAGCGCGCCGGTCCACAGGCCCCAGGATTGGAACGTCGCATCGTCCACCGCCGTGCCGCGGCGGTCGACCGGCACGCCCGCGCCGTCGGCGAGCAGCACGCAGCAGCCGCTCGCGCCGACCGCCTGATAGAGCCGGTCCATCGCGCCTTGCGCGGCGGCGAGCAGCGGCGCGACGCGCTCGCGCGCCTGCCGCAACTCGACATCACTCAACCGCATCGGCGCGCTGCGGCCGGCTGGATCGAGATGATGCAATCGGGACGAACGGCGCCATGAGGCCACCAGCGCGGAGCGCGCGGCCTGGCCTGACGCAATGGCGGCCTCGACGCGGGCCGCGTGATGCCGGGACATTGGCCCATTCATCACTGTTTCCTCCGGGTGGCAGTCTAGGCTGCACCGGCATGGCCCGGTTGATCTGCGTCAACTCAGGCAGACGGCGGCAGAAGCCATGGGGCCGTTGCTGCGTTGCCGTCAAGGCGGCAGCCCGGTTCCAAGCCTAAGACTTTCGGTAGAATTGCTACACGGTTGCGGGATTTCGGCAGCGGCTTTCGATGCCGGTTTCGAATGCAGCGGAAAGCGCTACTTCGCCGGGATCATCCGAACGAGATCGTGCGGATTGACATAGTCGAGCTGATAGCGCGCCCGCTCGTCCAGCATGTCAGGATCGATCCGCGATGTCCGCAGCAGCGACACGCGCTGCTCGCTCTTCACGCGCTCGCGCTTGAGCTGGGCCAGCTCGCTCGTCAGCGCGATGATCTCCTGGTCGAGTTCCTGGCGGGCGTTGAGGCCGTATTTGCCGGTGTAGGCGTTGACGCCGAAATAGCCGACGATAGCGGCCGCCATCGCATAGAGGGCAAGGCCGGTCAGGATCGATTTCAGGCGCGCGCGGGAGACCATCTTGGGATGATGCGGCAGGTTGGTTAAGGGAGTGCTAATCGCCTCCCCCTTCGCGCTCCAATCCCTAACCCCCAGCCGTCATGCCCGGCCTTGTGCCGGGCATCCACGTTCTTCGTCACCACGAGCAAGACGTGGATGGCCGGGACAAGCCCGGCCATGACGAAGAAAAACCTCAGCCGTGGTGCTTGGCCACGTGCGCAGCAAACGCGTCGATATAGGCTTGGAGGACGGGCTTCAGAGATTCCTTGGTCAGGTTCCCCTCCGCATCGAAGGCATCGCCGACCGCGTTCAGATAGATCTCCGGCTGCTGCAGGATCGGGCCGGCAATGCCCGGCAGGATGTTCTGCAGCGTCTTGGCGGCGCTGACGCCGCCGAGCGGGCCCGGCGAGTTCGAGATGATGCCGACCGGCTTGCCGTTGAACGAGCTCTTGCCATAGGGGCGCGAAGCGACGTCGATGGCGTTCTTGAGCACGCCCGGGATGGCACGGTTGTATTCGGGGGTGACGAAAATGACGCCGTCCGACTTCTGCAGCTTCTCGCGGAAGGCCAGCCAGTCCGCAGGCGGCGCGCCCTCGAGGTCCTGGTTGAAGAACGAGATGCCTGCCAGCGTGACGACCTCGAGCTTGAGCGAGGCCGGCGCGAGCTTTGCGAGCGCGTTGGCGACCTTCAGCGAGAAGCTGTCCTTGCGCAGGCTGCCGGCGATCACGACGATGTTGTAGGCCATGGATTGTCCTTGAGGGCTTGAGCGGAAGTTCCGGGGCGGCACTTAAGCGATCCCGGCCGATGGATGCAAGTGCATGAACCGGGCCCGTTTGGAAACGCTGAGTTTCTCGAAAGCAGATGGTCGCTACGATCCAAAAACAATCAGGCCGCCCGAAGGCGGCCTGACGTTTCTCGCAAACCCCTGGCTCGGTTCAGATCGTCGGATTCCAGGCCGACGGGATCAGGCGGTATTTCGCGCCGTCCTTCTCGACATGCCCCACCGAGGGGAAGGTGAAGTGGAAGCCGATCACGGTCGCCTTCTCGGCTGCCGCCATGTCGTAGAATTTGTGGCGGGTGGCCTGCGCCAGCGCGGCATCGTTGTCGAACGCCACGTGCCAATCCGGATTGCGCAGGAAGAACTCCGGAATGTTGGTGACGTCAGATTGGATCAGCACCTTCCTGTCGCCAGAGGCCACCGCGAACGAGGTATGCCCCGGCGTATGGCCGGGCGTCGCGATCGAGGTGATGCCCGGGGCGACCTCCTTGCCCCACTCGTATTTCGTGACTTTGGATTCGAGGCCGGCAAAGGTCTTCTTCACGTTGGCGAAGTAGTTCTTCGTCATGTCGTTCGGAGCCTTGGCCGCATTCTCGTCGCTCGCCCAGAACTCCCAATCCTTCGCCGGCACCATGATCTCCGCATTCGGGAACGCGAGCGCGCCGTCGGCGAGACGAATGCCGTTGGTGTGATCAGGATGGAGATGCGACAGCAGCACGACGTCGATGTGCTTCGGGTCGACGCCGGCAGCGGCGAGGTTCTGCAGCGTACGGCCGACCGCGCCCTTGCTCGGCTCGAGATTGGCAACGCCGTTGCCGGTGTCGATTAGGACCAGCTTGGAGCCGGTGTTGATGAGCTGCGGATTGAACGGCACCGTGACCATGCCCTTCGGCATGTACGCCGCCTCGCCTGCGGCCAGCGCTTCCTCCTTCGGCAGGTTGACCACGAACTTGTCCGGCATCGGGAAGGTGCGCGCCCCGTCGTTGATCGAGGTGCACTCGTAGCTGCCGACCTTGTAGCGATAGAAGCCGGGCGCCTGCGCCCCGCTTGGCGGCACCGAGGCACTGGCAGTGGTCGGTCCAAGTCCGGTTACGGCCGCCGCGCCCATAGCGACAGCGCCCGCGAGCAGGTCGCGGCGATTCAGATCAGTCATGGAAGTGTCCCCTTCTTTGCTTGCGGTTGCCCCGCTTTCAATTGCGGCGCAAATGTTCCCGCGCTTCGCTCAGAAGGCAAGTCCTTCTTTGGATGGTGTGCCGTGGCACATCACGAAGATTTATTTGGGTTGATGAGGAATTTTTCGCCGGTGGCCCGTTTGGCGTAGACCGCGATGTTGGCGGGATCGAGCGCCTCCTGAAGCGACACCACCTTGGTGTAGTGGCTGGCGAACGTCGTCTTCAATTCGTCGACGACGCGCTGGCGCAGCCTAGCTCCGTCCGCCTGCCCGATCTTCATCAGGAACGGAAACAGCAACCAGCCGCCGACGCCCCAGGCCATGCCGAAGCCGCGCGGCAGCTCGATCGGGCGGATGTCGAGCGCGCCATAGACGTAGACCTGCTTGTGCACGTTGGAGCCGTAGCGGCTGTATTCCTCGGCGGTCTTGTTGATCGCGGCTTCCATGCAGTTGAGGATGTCGCCGGCCAGCTTGCCGCCGCCGATGGCATCGAAGGCGATGGTGGCGCCGGTCTCGACCAGCGCATTGGTGAGATCGCCGAGGAAGCTCGGTGCGGTGGAGTCGACGACGTGTTTGGCGCCGATCTTGTGCAGGATGTCGGCCTGCTCCTTGCTGCGCACGATGTTGACCAGCGGAATGCCGTCCTTGATGCAGATCTTGTTCAGCATCTGGCCGAGATTGGAGGCGGCCGCGGTGTGCACCAGCGCCTTGTGCCCCTCGCGCCGCATGGTCTCCGTCATGCCGAGCGCCGTGAGCGGATTGACGAAGCAGGAGGCGCCTTCGGCCGGCGTGGTGCCCGCCGGCAGCGGCAGGCACTCGCGCACTTTCAGCGTGCGGTACTGCGCGTACATCGCTCCGCCGATCATCGCGACGGTCTTGCCCATCAATGCTTTCGCGGCATCGGACGAGCCGGTCTTGATGACGACGCCCGCGCCTTCGTTACCAACCGGCATGGCTTCGTCGAGCCGGCCGGCCATCGCCCGCATCGCGCCCTCCGGCACCTTCGCGGTGATGACGGGAGCGTCCTTGGTGCCGGACGCCTTCGCCGTGCTCATATCGGCCGCGCCGACGAGAAGGCCGAGGTCGGACGGGTTGATCGGCGCCGCCTCGACGCGGACGACGACCTCGTCCGCGGCGGGCTCGGGAGTCGGCACGTCGACGAGCGAGATTTCCAGTTCACCGCTCTTCTTGATCAGCGAACGCAGTTGCAGTCCGGTCTTGCCGTCGCTCATGTCGATCCTCCCCTGTCCTAGCTGGAGCGCCGGCTTATGCCAGCGCCTTCAATGCCGCCTTGCCGCCGTAGAGCGCCTGCTTGCCGAGCTGTTGCTCGATGCGCAGGAGCTGATTGTATTTGGCGGTGCGGTCGGAACGCGCAAGGGAGCCGGTCTTGATCTGCCCGCAATTGGTGGCGACCGCGAGGTCGGCGATGGTGGAATCCTCGGTCTCGCCGGAGCGGTGCGACATCACCGAGGTATAGCCGGCCTTGTGCGCCATCTCGACGGCAGCGAGCGTCTCGGTCAGCGTACCGATCTGGTTGACCTTGATCAGGATCGAATTGGCGCGGCCGGCCTTGATGCCTTCGGCCAGGCGCTTGACGTTGGTGACGAAGAGATCGTCGCCGACAAGCTGGCACTTCTTGCCGATGAGGTCGGTGAGCTCCTTCCAGCCGTCCATGTCGTCTTCCGACATGCCGTCCTCGATGGTCACGATCGGATAGCGCGACACCAGGTCTGCGAGGTACTTGGCCTGCTCGGAGATCGAGCGGGTCTTGCCCTCGCCTTCATAGACGTATTTGCCGTCCTTGAAGAACTCGGTCGAGGCGCAGTCGAGGCCGATCACGATGTCGGTTCCGGCCTTGTAGCCGGCCTTGCCGATCGCGTTCATGACGAATTCGAGCGCGGCGTCCGCCGACGGCAGGTTCGGGGCGAAACCGCCCTCGTCGCCGACATTGGTGTTGTGGCCGGCCTTCTTCAATTCCGACTTCAGGGTGTGGAACACCTCCGCGCCGTAGCGCAGGCCCTCGGCAAAGGACGACGCGCCCACGGGGAGGATCATGAACTCCTGGAAGTCGATCGGATTGTCGGCATGCACGCCGCCATTGATGATGTTCATCATCGGCACCGGCAACAGACGCGCCGAGGTGCCGCCGACGTAACGATAGAGCGGCATGTCGAGCGAGTTTGCGGCAGCCTTGGCGCAGGCAAGCGAGACGCCGAGGATGGCATTGGCGCCCAGCCGGCTCTTGTTCGGCGTGCCGTCGAGGTCGATCATGATCTGGTCGATCTGGGCCTGCTGCTCGGCATCGAGGCCGCTCAGGGCCTCGAAGATCTCGCCATTGACGGCGCCGACGGCCTTGGTGACGCCCTTGCCGAGATAGCGGGCCTTGTCGCCATCGCGCAGTTCCACCGCCTCATGGGCGCCGGTGGAGGCGCCCGACGGCACCGCGGCACGGCCGAGCGCACCATCTTCCAGCACGACGTCGACCTCGACGGTGGGATTGCCACGGCTGTCGAGAATTTCGCGGCCGATGATGTCGATGATGGCGGTCATGATGTGCACTTCCGTTCGTTAGGGCTGATCGGTGCCGGGGGTCTTACACGGGCCGCAAGCAAATGTGAACGCTCGGACGGCGTGCTTCGACTGACGCGTGAGCGGGCTCGGACTATCCTTGAAGTCGCCTGCTCTGCGCGTCCAACCTCAATCTGAAACAGTCGGGGTAACGCCATGAACCGCCGCCAGTTTCTTGCCTCGAGCGCCGCCCTCCTCGCCGTCCGCCCAAGTTTTGCGCAGGAAGGCCTGTTCCGGACAAAATATTTCCCCATCAGCGCCGGCATCGGCCTGCACGACCTCGCCCCCGCTCGCGACGGCACAGTCTGGTTCACGGCGCAGGGCAAGGGCATGCTGGGCAGGCTCGACCCCCGGGATGGCAGTTTCAAGACAGTCAGCCTCGGCCAGGGCGCCGCACCGCACGGCGTGACGATCGGCCCCGACGGTGCCCCCTGGATCACCGAGGGCGGCCAGAACGCGATCGCCCGGGTCGATCCGGGCGATCTCAAGGTCACGCTGTTCCGCCTGCCCGAAAAGTTCGCCTCCGCCAATCTCAACACCGGCGTGTTCGACAAGGAAGGCACCTACTGGTTCACCGGCCAGTCCGGCTATTACGGCCGGCTCAAGCCGGGATCGGGCGAGATGGACGTGTTCAGGGCGCCCAGGGGTGTTGGCCCCTACGGCATCGCGGTGACGCCCAAGGGTGAGGTCTGGTACGCCTCGCTGGCCGGCAGCCATATCGCGAAGATTGATCTTGCGACCGGCAATGCCGCCATTGTCGAGCCGCCGACGCCGAGCCAGGGGTCGCGGCGGGTCTGGTCAGATTCGCAAAGCCGGATCTGGGTCAGCGAGTGGAACAGCGGTCACGTCTCGGTGCACGATCCCGCCAACGGCTCCTGGAAAACCTGGAAGCTGCCGGGCGATCGCCCTCGCACCTATGCCGTCTATGTCGACGACAAGGACAAGGTCTGGCTGACCGATTTCTCCGCCAATGCCATCGTCCGCTTCGATCCCACGACCGAGCGGTTCAACGTTTTCGCCAGCGACAAGGCCAATGCCAATGTGCGCCAGCTCGACGGCCGCCCGGGCGAGCTGTGGGGCTGCGAGTCCGGCAACGACCGGATCGTCATGATCCAGACGATCGCGGCTGGTTGACGACGGCGACATTTGCGTCCATCCCGGCATCCTCTGGAGCGCGATCTTATCGCGCTCCGGTTTTTTAGTTGAGCATGATCTTTCGGAAAACCGGTGCCCACTTTTCCGGATCATGCTCGAACAGGATGTGACGACGATGGCGAAGAAATCCCTCCAGCTCGGCCGCGCGGTCGAGTGGCCGCACACACCGGAAGAAGCCCAGCTCGACCGCGTGCCCAATCCGCAAAAGGGCACGGACTATCTGGTGCGCTTCACCGTGCCGGAATTCACCTCGCTCTGCCCGGTCACGGGACAACCGGATTTCGCGCATCTGATGATCGATTACGCGCCCGGCCCGTGGCTGCTGGAGTCGAAGTCGCTCAAGCTCTACATCGCGAGCTTTCGCAATCACGGCGCATTCCATGAGGACTGCACCGTGATGATCGGCAAGCGCATCGCGAGCGAGATCAAGCCGAAGTTCTTGCGCATCGGCGGCTACTGGTATCCGCGCGGCGGCATCCCGATCGACGTGTTCTGGCAGACCGGCCGCGTGCCGAAGGGATTGTGGGTGCCGGAGCAAGGCGTCGCGCCGTATCGCGGACGGGGTTAGTTGGAGACGAATGACGATGACATCGATATCAGCAACATTCCGCAACATTGCCTTCGGCGTTCTGACCGTCCTGTGGCTGACCGGCGCGGCCGAAGCTGCCGAGGTCCATGTGATGATCTCGGGCGGATTGACGGCTGCCTACAAGGCGCTCTTGCCGGAATTCGAGAAGGCCACCGGCAACAAAGTGCTGACGGAATATGGGCCGTCGATGGGGACGACCACCAATGCGATCCCGGTCCGGCTGGAGCGCGGCGAACCCGCCGATGTCCTGATCATGGTGGGCTATGCCCTCACCGACCTCGCCGGCAAGGGCAAGGTCGTGGCCGGCAGCCAGGTCGACCTCACCAGATCGCCGATCGGCGTTGCCGTGAAATCGGGTGCGCCGAAGCCGGACATCGGCTCGGTGGAGGCGGTCAAGCGCGCGCTGCTGGCAGCGAAGACGATCGCCTATTCCGATAGCGCCAGCGGCGTCTACGTCTCGACCGAGATGTTCGACAAGCTCGGCATCGCCGACGTCATGAAGGACAAGGCACGAAAGATTCCGGCAACACCCGTCGGCGAGATCGTCGCGCACGGCGAGGCCGAGCTCGGCTTCCAGCAGATCAGCGAGCTGAAGCCCGTGAAGGGCATCGATATCGTGGGACCGCTGCCGAACGAATTGCAGAAGATCACGATCTTCTCGGCCGGAATCGCGGCCGGTTCGAAGGAGCCCGAAGCCGGCCGTGCCCTCATAAAATTCCTCGCCTCCCCCGCCGCGCGCGAAGCGATCATCGCAAGCGGGATGGAGCCGATCCCGGCGGGGGGCGCGAATTGAGGCAGGCCTACTCCGTGCGCTGCTCCTGACAGGCCCTCAACAGATTGGCTTCGCCACTCCTAGTCAATCGGAGGCTGCCGAGGCTTTCTTGACCGGACCGAGATCGCGCGCCGGATAGTTGGCGCCGGATTCGACGATGTGTCGTCGCACTGCTGCAACGAGCGCAGCGAGATCGCGAGACTCGATCGCATCGACGATCTCGACATGGTGTGCAGCACTTCTCTGCAGCTCGGCGTTCGAAGGCCACAAAGCAATCGGCCCCGGTCTGGCGCGATTTCTGATTTCCACGATGAGGCTGGCGAGCGATTGGTTCGCTGCATGGCGATAGATCTCATCGTGAAAGGCTGCGTTGGTATTTGCCTGATCCGCCTTGCTGCCGCGCGCCACAGCATCTTCGAAGATTTGCTGAGCCTGCTTGATCTTCTTGAGTTCGTCGGGGCCGATATTCGGTAGCGCCTGCCTTGCCGCTTCAACTTCGAGCAGCGTGCGGATCGCCAATATCTCGCGAACGACGTTCAAGTCGGGTTGCGCGACCCGGTATCCGCGATTTTCGACATGCGTCACCATCCCGCTTGCGGCAAGCTGGGTCAGCGCACTCCGGACGTCAAACCGTTTGGCAGCGAAGGCTTCTTCCAGGTCGATCTGGCGCAACCATTCGCCTGGCCGGTAGTCGCCTTGCAGGATGGCGGCACCGATTTCAGCCGCCAACAGCCTCTTCTGCTCCTTCCGTACTTTCATGGCTGCTTCCCTTTTTGGAGCGCTTGACTCACCACAACTATTGCGCACAAATTGGCGCCAATAAATGTGCATAACAAATCGCGACGACGGGAGGAACAGTAGATGTCCGGCATCGATCGTAGAAGCTTAATGGTGATGTCGGTTCTCGGCGCCACGATGGGGCTCCGGGGCACGGCCCAGGCGGCGCCGAACGGGTATCCTGAGAATTATCAGAAGATCATCGACGACGCCCATAACGAGGGCAGCCTCCTCATTTACTCGATTATGTCGCCGGAAAACTGGCGTCCCGTGATCGAGGGCTTCAACAAGCTCTACCCGAAGATCAAGGTCGAGACCCTGGATCTCCCCGCCTCCCGCGAGAGCTTCGAGCGATATCTGGCCGAGCGGAGCACCAACAGCCGCACCTGCGACCTCATCGCGACAGCCGATCCGGGCGGATGGATCGATTTCCAGGAGCGCGGTGAAGTCCTCGACTACGTATCGCCTGAAGCGAAGGCCTGGCCGGATTGGTCAAAGCCGTTTCCCGGCGTCTACACCGTCTCCTCCGACCCCATGGCGTTGATCTGGAACAACACGCTGGTGGCCGACGGCAAGCGTCCCAAGACACTTGCCGAGTTCGTCGAGCTTGCGGTCGCAAACGAGAAGACCTGGCGCAACCGCATCACCAGCTACGGCGTGCATCAAACAACATTCGGCTACGGCATCAGCTACGCGTTCGTGAAGAAGCACGGCGAAAAGGCCTGGGACTGGTTCGCCCAACTTGCGAAGCTTTCGCCCCGATTCGAGCGTTCCGGCGGCCCAATGACCGAGAAGGTCACCTCCGGCGAATACACCATGGGCTTCTTCGTTTCGGCCATCACCTTCTGGCCGCGCCTGAACGATCCGGCGCGGGCAAAGATCCTCGGCTGGAGCTTCATCGGAGACGGTCAGCCGGTCGTGCTGCGTGGCATCGCGATTCCGAAGGGATCGAAGAACGTCAACGCAGCAAAACTGATGCTCGACTACGTCGTCTCGGAGGACGGTCAGCGCGCATTCGGACGGGGCGGCCTGACGCCGGCACGCCCCGGTGTGAAGCCGGGCGACGGAATCCGCCACACCTACTCGTCGATCGTGGAAGCCGTCGGCGAGCAGAACATCTGCTACATCGGCTACGATCGGGACGCGGTGCGGGACTACGACAGCTTCCTCGCGCGCTGGAAAAAGACCTTCAATGTCGCTTGACGCAAGCAGCGCGCTGGGCTCGTCGGCCGCGGACGCCTTGCCGAAGCCGCTGCCCGGCCGCGATACCGTCATCCAGTACGGCATGGCGCTGCTGACAATTGTCCTGATCGCAGCGCCTCTCCTGCCCGTTCTCTATCAATCTTTCCTGGATCGTGCGCTCTACGATTCCGGCCAGCAACTGACGCTGGGCAATTTCGGGCGCCTGCTTCGCACCGACGGCTTCGCGCTCGTCATCTGGAACACGTTCGTGTTCGCCACCCTCACCACCGTGATTTCGCAGACGCTGGGCACGCTGGCGGCGGTGCTGTTCGGCCGCACCGACATGCCGTTTGCGCGGTTGTTTGGCGAGCTCTTCCTGTGGCCGATCTATCTCTCGGCGCTGGTACTGTCGTTCGGCTGGTACACGATCTACGGACCCGCCGGCTACCTCACGCTTCTGGTTCAGTCGATCTTCGACGGCGCGCCCTGGAATCTCTACTCGCTGCCGGGCATGGCGATGATCGCGGGCGTCTCGCAAGCACCGGTCGCCTACATCTACTGCATGTCGTCGGCCTCGATCACCGATCCGACTTTGGAGGAAGCCGCGCGCGTGACCGGCGCCGGCACCTTGAGGACCTTGTGGCGGATCACGCTGCCGCTCCTCATGCCGGCGATCGCCTATAGTGCCGTGCTGAACTTCACTGTGGGACTGGAGCTCCTCGCGATTCCGCTGGTGTTCGGAGATCCCGCCGGCATCACCGTGCTGACCACGTTCCTCTACAACAACGGCGTGGCGTCGGCCCGCCCCGATCACGGGCTGGTGGCAACGGCTGCCGTGCTGATGCTTGCCGTCGTCTGCGTGTTGGTGTGGCTACAAGGACGCCTGCTCGGCAATACAAGGCGCTTCGTCACGCTCGGCGGCAAGGCCACGCGACCGCGCCCTTTCCGCCTGAACAACCTGCGCTGGCCGCTTTGCATCGTCTCGGCGATCTACATCACCGCAACTGTCGTGATGCCGATCGGCGCGCTGCTGCTGCGTGCCTTCACGAGCCTGCTGTCGCCGATGGTGCCGATCAGCGAGGTGCTGACGCTCGGCAACTTCGCCAACATACTCGAATACCCGGTCTACCCGCGTTCGATCTGGAACTCGCTGATCGTCAGTTCGGTCGGTGGCGTCGTCGCCACTGCGATGGTCGCCCTGATCGCCATCATCGTGCTGCGGTCCGACTTCCGCTGGCGCGGCGCGCTGCACTACGTCGCGCTGTTTCCCCGTGCCGTGCCCGGCGTCGTCGCCGGCATCGGTTTCTTCTACGCGTTTGCGCTCGTGCCAGGCCTGGGCGGCCTCCGAAACACGATCTGGATTCTGGTTGCCGCCTTCACGATGCACTTCATTCCTGTGGGGCTCGGTGCGGTTGCTCCGATGTTGTTGCAGATGAGCCCGGATTTCGATCGCGCCGCCCGTACGCAGGGCGCGGACTGGTGGACGACGAGCCGGCGCATCGTTTTGCCTTTATTGCGGCCGGCACTCGTTGCCTGCTTCATCATCCTCTTCATCACGTTCTTCAAGGAATACACGACAGCGATCTTCCTGTTCGCACCCGGCAGCGAAGTGATCGGGACCACGCTGCTCCAGGCATGGACGCAGGGCGAGGTCGGTCTGGTGTCCGCGCTGGCGACCATCCAGATCCTGGTGATCGGCGTCTGTGTCACGGCGGCGCGCACTTTTCTCGGAGTGAAGCTTTATGGCTGAGTTGCTGATCGAGAACCTACACAAGCGGTACGGACCGGTCAAAGCGATCGACGACGTCAACATCCACGTTGCCGATGGCGAGTTCGTCACGCTGCTGGGGCCGTCAGGGTGCGGCAAGTCAACAACGCTCGGCGCCATTGCCGGACTGGATCAACCGACGAGCGGACGCATCCGCGTCGGCAACAAGACCTATTTCGACGGCGAAAAGGGAATCTTCCTGCCGCCGGAAGCGCGCCATTGCGGGCTCGTGTTCCAGAGCTACGCTTTGTGGCCGCACATGACGGTCTATGACAACGTCGTGTTTCCGCTCAAGCTGCGCAAGGTATCGACCGCCGACTGCAAGCGCCGCGTCGAGGAGAGTCTCGCTCTCGTCGAGATGGAGCGCTTTCAGGACCGCTATCCGCATCAGCTCTCGGGCGGCCAGCAGCAACGTGTCGCGCTCGCGCGAACGTTGGTCTACCAGCCCGAAATCCTCCTGCTCGACGAGCCCCTGTCGAATCTCGACGCAAAGCTGCGCGATCGCGCCCGGACCTGGCTTGCCGAACTGCGCACGCGCCTCGGCCTGACGACGATCTACGTGACGCACGACCAGGTCGAAGCGCTGGCTCTGTCCGACCGCATCGTGGTCATGAATGGCGGCCGCATCAGCCAGATCGGCTCGCCCCAAGAGATCTACACGCGGCCGGCAGACAGTTTCGTCGCCGACTTCATCGGAACGACCAATTTCCTGAACGGCGACGTGGTCGGGGCGCCCGACGGCGATGGACAGACACTGGTCAGTCTCGCCGATGGTCAGCGCGTTCTGATCAAGTCCGACAAACGTCCATCCCTCGGCGACAAGGTCACGTTTGCCTATCGCCCCGAGCAGATGCGCCTGGTGGCGGCCAACGATCAGGCGATCGGAGGTTCGATCGTTGAAGCCGACGTGGTCAGCCATTCCTATGTTGGCGGCCGATGGCAAATCGGATTGAGCGTCGGCGGAAATCAGATCCGCATCGAAACCCAGGAGGCAACGACTGACCGCCAGTTGCGCCTGTGGCTGCCTGTCACCGGCGGCATCCTGTTTACAGAACGGAACCATGGCAAATCCCACTGACGCCACCTCTCCCGAAAGCGGACTGCATCAGGCCGATTACACCCCCGGTGTCCGCGGCCCGCTGACAGGGCTCCGCGTCATCGACCTCTCAAGGCTGGTCGCGGGCAATCTGCTCACCCAGCATCTCGCCGACTTCGGCGCCGACGTCATCAAGGTCGAGCCGCGCGAAGGCGATACGCTGCGCGGCTGGCGCACCAAGGGTGTCGAAACCAACTGGAAGATCCATTCGCGCAACAAGCGCAGCATCTGCCTGGAATTCCGTCACGACGAAGCGGTGCCGCTGATCCGCAAGATGATTCCCGGCGCCGCGATGCTGGTCGAGAGTTTCCGTCCCGGCACGCTCGAGCAGATGGGGCTCTCGCCGGAGGAACTGCTGCGGCTGGAGCCCAAGCTCGTGATCGTTCGCATATCGGGATGGGGGCAGACCGGCCCCTATCATCGCCGGCCCGGCTTCGGGACGCTGGTGGAGGGCTTCTCCGGCTTCGCCGAGATGAACGGCTTTCCTGATCGCGAGCCGGTGTTGCCCCCGATGTATCTGGCCGACGCCCTGTCCGGTCTCACCGGAGCATTCGCAGCCATGGCGGCGCTGCGGGAAGTCGAGATCAACGGCGGAAAGGGACAGGTGATCGACCTGCCGCTGCTCGACCCGATCGTCAACTCGCTCGGGCCTCAGGCGGCAAATTACCGTTTGACCGGCGTGGTCAAACCGCGCAGCGGGAGCCGCTCGAGCGGCTCGGTACCGCGCAATGTCTACCGCACGCTCGATGGCGGCTGGGTTTGCCTGTCGGCATCCACGCAAGGCATGGCGATGCGCGTGCTGCGTTCGATCGGCCGCCCGGAGCTCTGCGAGGATCCAAAGTTCAAGACCAACGAGCAGAGGCTCGTCCATGTCGCCGAACTCGACAAGATCATCGGCGATTTCATCGCGACACGAACGGTCGACGACAACGTCGCCTTCTTCGAGGCGGCCGAGGTCACGATCGGTCCGGTCAACGACACCGTCCGCTTGATGAACGATCGCCACGTGCAGGCCCGGGGACTGCTGGCCGACTATCCCGACGAGGACATGGGAACGTTCCCGATGCACGCCGTCCCGGTACGCCTGTCCGAGACGCCCGGAAGCATCCGGACGCCTGCGCCACGCCTCGGTCAGCACAGCCGCACCATCC
Source organism: Bradyrhizobium sp. LA2.1 (assembly GCF_040547725.1). Classification (NCBI taxonomy): domain Bacteria; kingdom Pseudomonadati; phylum Pseudomonadota; class Alphaproteobacteria; order Hyphomicrobiales; family Nitrobacteraceae; genus Bradyrhizobium; species Bradyrhizobium sp. LA2.1. The sequence continues at coordinate 49,277 of NZ_JBEPQI010000023.1, read as the reverse complement.
TGGCCGAAGCCGGCCTCAGCCCTGACGACATCGATGCCGCCCTCGCCTCGGGCGTTGTGAAGGAAACCAGCACATGACAGTTGAACGAAAATTCCCGGTCTGGCGCTCTGCGCTGTTCGTACCCGCGAACGTCGAGCGGTTCGTGGTCAAGGCCGTCGAGCGCGGCGCGGACGCGCTGATCATCGATCTCGAGGACAGCGTGCCGCTGGCTGAAAAGGCCAACGCTCGAAAGCTGATCCCGGGCATCGTGAAGCGCTTTCGCGACACCGGAAGTTCGGATGTCATGGTGCGGATCAACCAGCCGCTCGAATTGGCGGTGCCCGATCTGGAAGCGGCTGTCATCGCCGGCGTGGACGCGATCAAGATCACCAAGGTCGAAGGCGCTGAGCATCTGCGTCTGCTCGACGAGATGGTGACCAGACTGGAGATCGAGCGCGGATTGCCCATCGGCAAGATCTGGTTCGTCGGCCTGATCGAGGCGCCCGGTCCACTCGCCAGGGCCCATGACATCGCGCGATCGATCCCGCGGCTGGCCGGCATTTCACTGGGGGCGGAAGACTACGCGACGGCCATCGGCGCAAAGCCGACGGAAGAGACCTTGCTGATGCCGAAGCAGCAGATCGTGCAGGCAGCACGCGCCGCCGGCATCTTGCCGCTCGGCACTATTGGCTCGGTCGCCGATTTCTCCGACCTGGAAGGATACACAAGGATCGTGAGGCGCTCGGCGGACTTCGGCTTCGTGGGCTCTGCCTGTATCCATCCGTCGCTGGTGCCGATCCTCAACGAGGGTTTCAGCCCCTCCGCCAAGGAGGTAGCGGACGCCGAGCGTGTCGTTGCGCTCAACAAGCAAGCGGCCGCCGAGGGACGTGCATCCTTCGCCATCGACGGCAAGATGATTGATATTCCGATCGTGCAGCGAGCCGAAGCGCTGCTCGAGCGCGCGCAAGCAATCGCCGCCCGCGCGCATCGCCCTCGTTGATTGTGCTACCTCAGCGCGGCGCGAAGCGCCGTCTCTGGGGGCCAAGGAGAGCGCGCGCCAGCTTACGCCACCGCCCTCACCTTACTGATGAAGCCGTCGACCTCCGACGTCAGCGAGGTCGACTGGCTCGACAGGTTGGCGGCGGCCTTCAGCACGCCGGACGCGGCGCGGCCGGTCTCGTTCGCCGCTGACGACACGGTTGCGATGTTGCGGGTGACAGTCGAGGTCGCTTCCGCCGTGTGCTGCACGGTGTTTGCGATCTCGGCGGTGGCCTTGTTCTGCTCCTCGATGGCGGCGGCGATGACGCGGTTGATGCTCGAGACCTCCTCGATGGTCTTGACGATGCCGTCGATCGCCGAGACCGCCTTCTGCGTCGCCCCCTGGATCTCCGTGATCTGGGCGCTGATCTCTTCGGTCGCCTTCGCCGTCTGGGAGGCCAGGTTCTTCACCTCGCTCGCCACCACCGCAAAACCCCTGCCGGACTCGCCGGCTCGGGCTGCCTCGATCGTTGCGTTCAGCGCCAGCAGATTGGTCTGGCCGGCGATCGAGGTGATGAGGCCGATAACCTCGCCGATGCGATCGGCGCCGTCGGCAAGCGCGCGCATGGTGCTGTCGGTTTCCTTGACGGTGACGACCGCCTGCTCGGTGGCGCGCGTCGCCTGCTCGACCTGACGGTTGATCTCGCGGATCGAGGCGTTGAGCTCCTCCGCCGCGGCCGCCACGGTCTGCACGCCGCCGCCGACCTGGTCGGCCAAGGTCGAGGCCGAGCCGGCCTGGGTCTGGGCCTCGGCCGCCGTGCCCGACATCGAGCGCGCGGTCGTCTCCAGCTCGCCCGACGCGCTCGACAGCGTCTGTACCATCTGGCCGATGCGGCTCTCGAATTGCCGCACGAGGCCGGACAATTCGGATGCACGCTTCTCCTTGTCGGCGCGCTCGGCGGCCTGGTCGCCGGACAGGCGCTCGGCGTTGATCATGGCTTCCTTGAACACCTGGAGCGCCGCGGCCATGCGGCCGATCTCGTCGTTGCGGCCGAGGCCCGGCACCTCGCCGGCGAAATCATGCGCCGCGAAACGGGTCATGACACCGGTGATCGCGGTCAGCGGCCGGGTGACGCGGTTGCGCATCAGCATCAGCCCGCCGATCGTCAGCGCCAGCGAGGCCGGCACCAGCAGGCCGAACAGGATCAGGCTGAAGCGGGCGCGCGAGGCGCCCTCCTCGGCCCGCGAGATCATGTTGGCGAGCGCGGTTTGGGTGACCATGACGACATTGTTGGCGCCGACGAGCTGACGATCGCGGTAGTCGATGCCTGCGACGCCGGCGGGCTCGCCGGCGAGCAGCTTGGTCGCAATGGCGTTGCGTTCGTCGCTAAGCGCGCCGGAGATTTCCGGCTCGGCGTTACGGATCGCCTGCAACAGCTCGGGCGAGGCCACATTCGGGCTGAGATCGCGCACGACCACCCAGGACTGCTGGATGCGGCCGCGCAGATCGGCAAAGGTGACGCCATCGGCGGCGGTCCAGGTCTTGTTGGCGAGGATCGAGGAGAACTGGATCAGAATGGTTTGGCCGGCATTGGCGCGGGCCTGCCAGGAGGCCTGCTTGGCGATCAGGAGGCGATCGACCACGGGATCGATCAGCGTCATCGCGTTGTCGACATGGGCGGTGACGTCGCCGATCGCGTCCATATAGGCGTCGCTGATCTTGGCCCAGCTCGGTTGCAGGTTCGCGTCACGCGCCGCCTTCTCCTGCTTCAGCGCAGTGACCGCGCGCGGCCGCAACTCCTCGAGCTGCGCCCAGATGCCGCGGAGCTTGTCGAGCTTTTCGGCAAGACCGGGCGCTTCAGCGGAGGCGAGGCTCTGCAAGGCCTGCGCGTAGTTCTTCTGCACCGTGGCTCGCTGCTCGGCGAGGCTGCTCATGACGCTGTCGGGCGCGGGGGCAGCCGACGCCAGATAGCTCAGCGTGTCACCGCGCTCCAGGCGGAAAATCACGAGCGTATTGGTCAGGTCGCGGCTGGCGATCGCGAGCGAGACGATGCGGTTGCTGTCCGAGTAGCGGGTGACCGCGAGCTTCAGCGCATAGGCACAGATGACGACGAGAACGAGACCGAGAGACCCAACCACCGCCCCGAGGATGCGGGCGACCGAACGCTGCTTTTGCATCGACTGATCCATATTGCCGCCAATACGCGGTTCGCGGGCAATCTACGGAGCGAACGATGAGATTTGATTTAAGATTGAACGGCTTTAACTACCAATCTCTTCCGGGAAAATACGGAAACCGGTAGTTCGATACTCCCCTCAGACCCGTGCGTCCGAGGGTGCCCGCTGCTTGAGCAGCCGGGCGCAGACGAGACCAAGGACCACCATGATCGCGGCGCTCGTGAGCAGGGTCGAGACCTTGCCACCGTGCTGGAGGCCAAGCCCATAGGCGATCGGGCCAACGGTCTGCCCCATGAAGAAAAAGAACGAATGCAGCGACATCGCCGTTGCCCGCGCCCCGATCGACAGCTCGCTGGCAAACACCTGCAGGCAGCCGTGGATCATGTAGAAGCCCCAGCCCATCGCCAGCATGCTGGCGAATTGCAGCTTCCATCCGGGACCGAAGGCGAGCACGCCGAGCTGCAGTCCGACGAGGCCTGCACCCGCAATCATCATGCCCCTGACGCCGAGCCACGGCAGGAAGCGTGAGACCGTGAAAGTGTAGAACAGTCCGCCGATCGCAAAGCCCGCGATCACGATGCCCGCGATCGACGGCGACTTCTCGCCGAGATCGAACAGCAGCGCGGCGATGAACGGAAACAGGCCGAATACGCAGCAGCCCTCGACGAAGACCGCCGAGTAGCAGTAGCGCGTGTTGGGGTTGGCGAAGATGGTCCGGTAGCCCTGCCGCAAGGCCTTCAGATCGGTCTTCGGCGGCGCCGTCAGCGCGGCACCGCGAAAGCCCGCGGCCACCGCAACGGCCGCGATCAGGCCGAGCGCGCCGAGCATCATGAGCACACCGCGCCAGCCGATGAGTTCACCGATGATGCCGGAGGCGGTCGCGCCGAGCAGATTGCCGGTCATCGAACCTGCAAGCGTGCGGCCGATCGCGACCTGCCGCTTGGCGGGTGCAACGAGGTCGGCGGTCAGGCCGAGGGCGACCGGAAACACGCCACCGGAGGCGATACCGGCGAGGATGCGGCTCGCGAACAGGCCCGAGAAGGTGGTCGCGACCGCGCCAAGAATGCAGGAGACGCCAAGCAGCGCCAGGCACAGCGTCATCAACCGCGCCTTGCCGAACAGATCGGCGGCCGCTCCGATCACCGGCTGAACCAGCGCGTAGATCAAGGCGTAGCCGGCCGCGATGCTGGCGGCCGTCGTGATACTGATCGAAAAATCTTCCGCGACATGCGGCAGGACGGGATCGAGCGCGCGCGTGGACAACGCCGCCGAGAAGCTCGCGAGCGCGATGATATTGATCGCGGGCGGAAACTTCTGGTCGGACGACGGCCCGGTCGCAGGCGGGGACATCAGCGCGTTGTGCTTTTCGTCACCGCGTCAAATGCCATCAGCGTGCGGATCAGCCCTTCGAACTCGCGCAGCGGCACCATGTTGGGCCCGTCCGAGGGCGCGCGATCAGGGTCGGGATGGGTCTCGATGAAGACGCCGGCAACGCCGACCGCGACGGCTGCGCGCGCCAGCACCGGCACGAACTCACGCTCGCCGCCCGAGGACGTCCCCTTCCCGCCCGGCTGCTGCACCGAATGGGTGGCGTCGAAGATCACGGGCGCACCGGTGGTGCGCGCCAGGATCGGCAGCGCGCGCATGTCGGAGACCAGCGTGTTGTAGCCGAACGAGGCGCCGCGCTCGGTGACGAGCACGTTGGGATTGTTCGCGGTCGTGATCTTGGTCACGACATTGGCCATATCCCAGGGCGCGAGGAATTGCCCCTTCTTGACGTTGACGACCTTGCCCGTCGCGGCAGCCGCCAGCAGCAGATCGGTCTGCCGGCACAGGAAGGCCGGGATCTGGAGGATGTCCACGGCTTGCGCCACCTCGACGCACTGCGCGGCGTCATGCACGTCGGTCAGGACCGGCAAGCCGAGGGAGGCGCGGATCTCGGCGAAGATCGGCAGCGACTGTGCGAGCCCGAGACCGCGCGCTGCCGACGCGCTGGTGCGGTTGGCCTTGTCGAACGAGGTCTTGTAGACGAGCCCGATCTTCAGCCGCGCGGCGATCTCCTTCAGCGCGGAGGCCACCTCCAGCGCATGCTGGCGGCTTTCGAGCTGGCACGGCCCGGCAATGACCGAGATCGGCAGATCGTTGCCGAACCTGACTGTGCCAATGGTGACGACCGGCGCCGCTGAATTCGAAGAGCTCAAGGCCAATGTCCCTCGTTTCGGCGCGACCATAGCCGCCATCAGGGTCGGATCAACCCCATTCGCCCCGGGCCACCCGAATATCAGGGTTGCGCCGGGGTTCCGTGCGAGGCCCTTGCGCCGGCGGCCCCTTACTTCACCGCCGAGAAGGCGGTCGGCGTCAGGAGCTGGCTGACGATGTTGCCGACGATCTGGCCGTCCGCTTCGCTCTCGGCACGCGCCTTCATCCAGTCCGGGTCGGTCATGAACTTGCCCCACTTCGCTTCGCGGTCGGCGAGCGAATCCCACGCCAGGAAATAGGTCAGCTCCTGGTTGGATTCGCCGATCAGCGTGGTGAAGAAGCCGGCCTGCTTGATGCCGTGCTTCTCCCAGAGCTTCAACGTTACCGTCTCGAACCGCTTCAAGAGCGCCGGCAGGCGGCCGGGCACGCAACGGTAGATGCGCATTTCATAGATCATTCTTGTTCCTCCCTGATGACGTCGGGGGTTATAACGGCTGGCCGTGACGGTGTCTTCGGCGCTGCCCGATACCGCCAGCGGCGTCTGGCGCATGGCTTGCCAGCCCCGATCGCACCCGGTTCCCGTAATGCTGCCGCAATGATACTGCCGCTACAACGCCTCGGTTGAGGCTCAGGTGCGGATCATGCGGATTTTGCTCGTCGAGGATGAAGCGGAGATGGCCGGGGCGCTGGCCTCGGCGCTCAAGCGGTACGACATGATCGTTGATCACGTGCCAACGCTTGCCGAGGCCGAAGAGGCCATTTCCGCCGACGTGCACGCCGCCGTGCTGCTCGATCGCCAGCTGCCCGACGGCGACGGTCTTGCCCTGATTCCGAAACTGAGAGCGCGCGCCGACGGTGTGCCGATCATCGTGTTGACGGCACGCGGCGAGCTCGCCGATCGCGTCGCCGGGCTCGACAGCGGGGCGGATGATTATCTGGCAAAACCATTCGCGGTGGAGGAATTGCTGGCGCGCCTGCGCGCGGTGTTGCGCCGGCCCGCCGGGCTTCAGCCCGACATCATTCGCGCCGGCCGCCTCGCCTTCGACTTCGGCCATCGCGAGGCGAGCGTCGACGGGGCTCCGCTCGAACTGCCGCGGCGGGAGCTCCTTGTGCTGGAAGCCCTGGTCCGCCGCATGGGCCGGACCGTGCTGCGATCGGCGCTGGAGGAAGCGGTCTACAGTTTCGACGACGAGATCCAGTCGAACGCACTCGATACGCATGTCTCGCGGCTGCGCCGCAAGCTCGCCGAAGCCGACGCGCACGTGGAGATCCACGGCATCCGCGGCGTCGGCTATCTGCTGAAGAAACTGCCGTGAGCAGGCACTCCGACCCATATTGCCTGCGCTCTCGGCTGAGCTGGCGCCTGCTTTCGCTCCAGGCCGCGCTGTTCGTCGCTTTGGTCGTCGTCATCATCGGCGCACTGTGCGCTACGGGCTTCGTGCTGGTCCAACGGGACGAAGACCGCGTGATCGACGTCGTGCAGAGCGCGCTCGCGCGCGACGCAGCCGGCGGCCTGACGCTGCGGCCGACGGCTGAGCTGAAAGCGTTGCGCGAGGAGGCCCCCGACCTCTGGTTGCTGGTTCGCGACAGACAGGGGCATTCGCTCAGTGAAGGCCCCGTGCCGGCTGAATTCGCCGGAATCGGCGGCGCCCTCGACCAGATCAGTCAGGCGCGGCTCGGCTGGCAGCTCTTCGAGGACGATCCACGCAAGCCGGCGGCGCGGTTGAAACGCATCGACACGGCCGTCGGCAACGTGCAGGTCATCACGGCGACGCAGGGGAAGCTCAGCGGCGCCAAGGCGGTGTTCACGACGTCGCTCGTGTTGCTGGGCGTCGCGCTCCCCGGCCTGCTGTTGATGGGGACCGCGACGTTCATCGCGACGCCGATGGTCGTGCAGCGCGCTTTCAGAGGATTGGACGCGACCGCAGACCAGGCCCGGCGGATCGATATCCATCAGCGCGGCGCGCGGCTGTCGGTGGAGCAGATTCCGCTCGAGGTGGTGCCGCTCGTGGCCGCGGTCAATGACGCTCTCGCGCGGCTCGATCAGGGTTACGCCCGCCACAAGCGCTTCGTTGCCGACGCCGCGCACGAGCTGCGTACGCCGATCGCGATCCTGAACACGCGGCTGGAGTCATTGCCGTCGGGACCGGACAAGACCCGCCTGATCGAGGATGCGGCGCGGCTCGCGACCCTTGCCGAGCAATTGCTGGATATCCAGCGGCTCGACCGTTGCGGGCATCCATTCGTGGCGGTCGATCTGGTCTCCGTCGCGCAAGGCGTTGCCGCCGACCTCGCACCGCTGGCGATTGCGGCTGGCTATGAGCTGTCCTTCGACGCACCGGCGGCGCGGATCGACGTGCTCGGCGACGCGGCCGCGCTCGAACGCGCGCTGACCAACCTCGTGCAGAATGCCATCCAGCACGGCCCTCGCCGCGGCACGATCGTCATTCGCGTCAGCCGTCCCGCCAGCATCGAGGTCACCGACGAGGGCGCGGGCATTCCGGCCGATCAGCGCGAGCTGATCTTCGAGCCGTTCTACCGGCTCACGCCGCTCGATCGCGGCGCCGGCCTCGGCCTCAACATGGTGCACGAGATCATGCTCCTGCATGGCGGTCACGTTTCGGTCCTGGACGGACCGAACGGCGGTGCGTGCTTCAGGATGACGCTGCCGCCCCTGCAACAGAGCTGATTCAATTCGTCTCTGCGTCTCAAGCGCAATGCTGTCGCAATGCGCTCAGGCGACTCTTCGACCGCCTCACCTCTGATTTGCGAGGCGCAATCGAAATGCCGGAGTGCGCATGCCCAACGATTTCCTCTCATTCTTCCTGTCCTGGATGTCGGCCCCGCGGCGGGTCGGCGCGATCGCGCCTTCGGGCGCTGCCCTAGCCGATCTCATCACCCGCGAGATCACCGCAACGACCGGCCCGATCCTCGAGCTCGGCCCCGGCACCGGCGCTTTCACCTACAAGCTCCTGAAACGCGGCGTGCGCCAGCAGGACCTCACGCTGATCGAATACGGCTCGGACTTCACCAAGCTCCTGCAAATCCGTTTTCCCGGCGCGCGCGTGTTGTGGATGGATGCGGGACGGCTCACGACGGAGCGGCTCTATGACGGCGCGCCGGTCGGCGCCGTGGTCAGCGGCCTGCCGCTGCTCAATATGTCGACGCGCAAGGTCGTCTCCATCATCGGCGGTGCGTTCCGTTACGTCCGCCCGGGAGGCGCGTTCTATCAGTTCACCTACGGGATGAGCTGCCCGGTGCCGCGGCCGGTGCTCGACCGGCTGGGCTTGCGGGCAAAGCTGGTGGATCGCGCCTTGCTGAACGTGCCGCCGGCCGCCGTCTACAAGCTGACGCGACGGCCGCAGATGAAGATCGTCACGGAAACGCTTGCGCCTGATGCCTCAATGCCGGTCGCGGCGCCGATGCACCTCGTGCGCGACTACACCGCCGCGCCCTGAGGCATCACACCAGACGCGACTGCACCATCGCCGCCTGAATGAACGAGGCGAAGAGAGGATGAGGCTCGAAGGGCCGCGACTTCAGTTCGGGGTGGAACTGAACGCCGATGAACCAGGGATGATCCTCGTACTCGACGATCTCCGGCAGCACGCCGTCGGGCGAGAGGCCGGAGAATTTCAGCCCGTGCTGCTCGAGGCGGTCCTTGTAGGCGGTGTTGACCTCGTATCGGTGGCGGTGGCGCTCGGAAATCTCGGTCGCGCCGCCATAGACCTGCGAGACGCGGCTGCCGCGGTTGAGCGCCGCGGGATAGGCGCCGAGACGCATCGTGCCGCCGAGATCGCCGGCCTTGGAGCGCTTCTCGAGCTCGTTGCCGCGCAGCCATTCGGTCATCAGGCCGACCAGCGGCTCCTTGGTCGGGCCGAACTCGGTGGAGTTGGCGTCCTCGATGCCGACGAGGTTTCGTGCGGCTTCGATCACCGCCATCTGCATGCCGAAGCAGATGCCGAAATACGGCACGTCGCGCTCACGCGCGAACTGCGCCGCACGGATCTTGCCCTCGGCACCGCGCTGGCCGAAGCCGCCCGGCACCAGAATGCCGTTGACGTGTTCGAGGAACGGCGCGGGATCTTCCTTCTCGAAGATCTCGCTCTCGATCCAGTCGAGATTGACCTTCACCTTGTTGGCGATGCCGCCATGCGAGAGCGCCTCGATCAACGACTTATACGCATCCTTCATGCCGGTATATTTGCCGACGATGGCGATGGTGACGTTGCCTTCGGGATTGCGGACGCGCTCGTTGATCTGCTGCCAGCTTCGCAGCTCCGGCGGAATCCGCGAGCCGATGCCGAAGGCGGCAAGCACTTCGTCGTCCAGGCCCGCATTGTGATAGGCCTCGGGCACGGCGTAGATGTTATCGACGTCGCGCGCCTCGATCACGGCGCTTTCGCGCACGTTGCAGAACAGCCCCAGCTTGCGCCGCTCTTCCTTCGGGATCTCGCGGTCGGTACGACAGAGCAGGATGTCCGGCTGGATGCCGATCGAGCGCAGCTCCTTCACCGAGTGCTGCGTCGGCTTGGTCTTCAGCTCGCCCGCGCTCGGGATGTAAGGCAGCAGCGTCAGATGGATGTAGACGGCATGATCGCGCGGCAGCTCGTTCTTGAGCTGACGAATCGCCTCGAAGAAAGGCAGGCCCTCGATGTCGCCGACGGTGCCGCCGATCTCGACCAGCACGAAGTCGTAATCGTCATTGCCGGAGAGGACGAATTCCTTGATGGCGTTGGTGACGTGCGGAACCACCTGGATGGTCGCACCGAGATAATCGCCGCGGCGCTCCTTGGAGATGATGTCCTGGTAGATGCGCCCGGTGGTGATGTTGTCCTGCTTGGTCGCAGGCCGGCCGGTGAAGCGCTCGTAGTGACCGAGATCGAGATCGGTCTCCGCGCCGTCATCGGTCACGAACACTTCGCCGTGCTGATACGGCGACATCGTTCCGGGATCGAGGTTGAGATAGGGGTCGAGCTTGCGGAGGCGGACCTTGTAGCCCCGGGCTTGCAACAGGGCACCGAGTGCCGCTGAAGCCAGACCCTTGCCGAGCGAAGAGACCACGCCGCCGGTGATGAATATGTACCGCGCCATGGGACTTAACCTCTAATCCCTCGAATTCGATTCGCCAAAGCGATTCGTATTCCGCCCCAAATAATTTGCGGGCCTGTGGGTGAGCCAAAACTAAGAGTGGTGACAGAGCCTTGATGGGGATTTTTGATGCAGGACGGTAGAAGCCGCCCTGCATGGCCCCCCTGCTTTATTGCGAGCGCGGCACCTGCGGGCCGGCTGGCGCCTGGTTCTGCTGCTGTTCGTCGGCCTTCTTCAGCGAATCCAGGATGCCGCCCGAGGTCGGCGGCGCGATCGGGGCGCCTCCGGCCGGCTGGGTCTGGGACGCCGGCGCGCCGATGATCGACGAAGGCGCCCGGTTGTAGCCGGCATGCCAGGACAGGAACAGGCTGGTCAGGAAGAAGCCCCCAGCCAGGATCGCGGTGGTCCGCGTCAAAAGGTTCGCGGTGCCGCGGCTCGACATGAAGCCTGCGCCTCCGCCCATGCCGAGGCCGCCGCCTTCCGACTTCTGGAGCAGGACGGCGCCGATCATGACGGCGACGATCATGAGGTGAATGACGATGACAACAGTCTGCATAGTGTCCTTCCGTCACAAGCCGACAGCGCCGAGACGGCGGCCGATCGCGCTTCGCGGGTTTTCCTGAAGTTGCGCGGTGTTACACGATCAGAAGAGGCATTGCCACCCCCCGATCGGCCACGGCCGCGCTTTGGGATTAGCTAGGGGCAGCCCTTCGCAATCGCAAGGAAATCGGCCGCCTTCAGGCTGGCGCCGCCGACTAGCGCGCCGTTGACGTTTTTCACGAACATCAGCTCGGCCGCGTTCGACGGCTTGACCGAGCCGCCATAGAGGATCCGCATCCTGGCCCCGTCCGCCCTGAACCGGGAGGTCAGGAGTTCCCGGATAAAGCCATGAATCTGCTCGACATCCTGGGCCGTCGGGGTCAGGCCGGTGCCGATCGCCCAGACCGGCTCATAGGCCACGACCAGGTTGGCGGCGGTCGAGCCGTCCGGCAGCGAGCCGTCGAGCTGGCCGCGCAGGATGTCGAGGGTCTGGCCGGCATCGCGCTGGCCCTGCGTCTCACCGATGCAGACGATCGCAGTGATGCCGGCGCGCCAGGCGGCCTCGGCCTTCTGCCGGATCAGGGCATCGCCCTCGCCGTGGTCGGCGCGACGCTCGGAATGGCCGACGATGATGGCGGTCGCACCGGCATCGGCCAGCATTTCGGCTGCGATATCGCCGGTATGGGCGCCGGAGGCCTTGGGGTGGCAATCCTGCGCCCCCACCGCGACCTTGCTGCCGCGCGCCTTGTCGGCGAAGGCCGCGATCAGGGTCGCGGGCGGGCAGACCAGCAGGTCGGCCTTGGCGGCCACCTCTGCCGCGCCTTTGAGCATGGCGTCGAATTCGGCAGCCGAGCCCTTGAGGCCGTTCATTTTCCAATTGCCGGCGATCAGCGGTCGGATGGCGTCGGTCATGTCAATTTCCAGCAAAATGAGGTTTGTGCATGCGCTAGCAGAGCTGTCGCGGCAGTTCCAGAGAGCTAAGGCTTTTAACCGCAGCGTCGAGGGACCGCGTGGCCCGAGGTTGCGGGGGGAAAGCCGCCACTTTATGATGATTGATCAATTTGGTGACGCGCTTTTGCGGAATCTGCATTAAGACGCGCTCCCGTTCCCCTCCTGCCAAACAAGTTGGACCAAATGCTTCGAGGAATGCGCAAGGCCTCATCAAACTGGCTCGGCAAGTCCATTATGGCCGTGGTGATGGGCGTGTTGATCATCAGTTTCGGCGTTTGGGGCATCGCCGACATCTTCAAGGGCTTCGGGCAGTCCACGGTGGCCAAGGTCGGCAGCACCGAGATTTCGTTGAACGAGTTCCGGCAGACCTATACCGACCGCTTGCAACAGATCAGCCGCCAGTTCGGCCGGCCGCTGACGCCTGACCAGGCGCGTGCCTTCGGCCTCGACCGCCAGGTGCTCCAGCAGACGATCGCGGAAGCCGCCCTCGACGAAGAAGCCCGCCGGCTCGGGCTCGGCCAGTCCGACGAGCAGATCCGCCAGGTCATCATGAACGACCCCAACTTCAAGGGCGTCGGCGGCGCCTTCGATCCGAACCGCTTCCAGGCCGTGATCCGCAATTTCGGCTATACCGAGCAGCGCTACGTCTCCGAGCAGCGCAAGGTGTCGCTGCGCCGGCAGATCACCGGCACGATCGGCGCCGGCCTCGAACCGCCGAAGGCCATGATCGACGTGCTGACGCGCTTCCAGAACGAGCAGCGCGCGATCGAATTCGTCAGGCTCGACGCCGCGCAGGCCGGCACCATCGACGCTCCCTCGCCCGAAGCCCTCGCCGCCTATTTCGAGGATCACAAGGTCCAGTTCCGCGCGCCCGAATATCGCAAGATTTCCTTCGTCGTGGTCTCGCCGGAAGAGATCGGCAAATGGAGCGAGGTCTCCGACGAGGACGCCAAGAAGGTGTTCGACCAGCGCAAGGACCGGCTCGGCACGCCGGAGAAGCGCCAGATCCATCAGATCGTATTCCCCAACGTCGCCGAGGCGCAGGCCGCACGCGAGCGCCTCGCCGGCGGAATGTCGTTCGAGGACCTCGGCAAGGAGCGCGGGCTGAGCAGCTCCGATGTCGACCTCGGGCTCGTGACCAAATCGTCACTCGACCCCGCGGTCGGCGATGCCGCCTTCGCGCTTCCCGCAGGCGAGATCAGCCAGCCGATCCAGGGCCGTCTCGGCACGTCCATCGTCAAGGTCGACAAGATCGAACCGGGCAGTGAAGCGAACTACGCCAGCCTTGTCGGCGACATCAAGCGCGAGATCGCCACCGAGCGCGCCCGCGTCAAGGTCAACGATCTCCGCGACAAGATGGAAGACGAGCGCGGCGGCGGTGCCAGCGTGATCGACGCGGCGCAGAAGCTCGGCCTCACCGCCGTGACCATCGACGCCGTCGACCGCTCCGGCCGTGCCCCGAACGGCCAGCCCGTCACCAGCATCCCGCAGGGCCTCGACGTGGTGTCGCAGGCCTTCAACACCGATGTCGGCGTCGACAACGACGCGATCTCGTTCAAGGGCGGCTATGTCTGGTACGACGTGCTCGCCATCACGCCCTCGCGCGACCGCAATCTCGACGAGGTGCGCGACCAGGTCGAGGCGCGCTGGCGCCAGGACCAGATCGCCGCCAAGCTGAAGACCAAGGCGACCGAGATGGTGCAGAAGCTCGAACAGGGCGGCAAGCTCGCTGACGAGGCCGCCGCGATCAACGCCAAGGTCGAGACCGCCTCTGGCTTCAAGCGCGACGACTCGCCCGCCGGCGTGCCCGCCAGCGTCGTTGCGGCCGCCTTCCGCACCGCCAAGGACGGGGTCGGACAGACCGCCGTGAGCGGCGGCAGCGAGGTGATCGTCTTCCGCGTCACCGACATCGTCGAACCCGCGGTCGACGCTGCGTCCGACGCGATGAAGAAGCTGAAGGACAGCCTCGACCGCGCGTTGACCGACGAGCAGGTCGCCTCCTACGTCAACAAGCTTGAAACCGACATCGGGACCACCATTAATCAGGCCGCCTTCGCGCAGGTGACCGGCGCGAACCAGTGAGTTGAAAGCACGCGATGGACGACCTGAAATCGATCATTGGAAAAGTGGCGACCGGCGCCAGCCTGTCGCGTGACGAAGCGGCTTCCGCCTTCGACGCCATGATGTCCGGCGAGGCCACACCCTCGCAGATGGGTGGCCTCCTGATGGCGTTGCGGGTGCGCGGCGAGACCGTGGACGAAATCACCGGCGCGGTCTCGGCGATGCGCTCCAAGATGCTCACGGTCGACGCGCCCGCGGACGCCGTCGACATCGTCGGCACCGGCGGTGACGGCTCCGGCTCGGTCAACGTCTCGACCTGCGCGTCCTTCATCGTCTCGGGCACCGGCCTGCCGGTGGCCAAGCACGGCAACCGTGCGCTGTCGTCGCGCTCGGGCGCCGCCGACGTGCTGGCGTCGCTCGGCGTGAAGATCGACCTCAGGCCCGAGCAGGTCGGCCGCTGTGTGCGCGAATGCGGCATCGGCTTCATGTTCGCCCCTGCCCACCATCCGGCGATGAAGAACGTCGGCCCGACCCGGGTCGAGCTTGCGACACGCACGATCTTCAATCTGCTCGGCCCCTTGTCGAACCCGGCCGGCGTCAAGCGCCAGATGGTCGGCGTGTTCTCGCGGCAATGGGTGCAGCCGCTGGCGCAGGTGCTGAAAAACCTCGGCTCGGAATCCGCCTGGGTGGTGCATGGCTCCGACGGCCTCGACGAGATCACCCTCACCGGCCCGACCTTCGTCTCCGCGCTCCATAATGGCGAGATCAGGAATTTCGAGGTGACGCCGGAAGAAGCGGGGCTGCCGCGCTGCGATCCCGTTGCGCTCAGGGGCGGCGACGCCGACGCCAATGCGATCGCCTTGCAGAGCGTGCTCGACGGCAAGCCGAGCCCCTACCGCGATGTCGCGCTGATCAACGCCGCCGCAGCGTTGGTCGTGGCCGGCCGCGCCAAGGATCTCAAGGAAGGCGTTGCGATCGGTGCGAAGTCGCTCGACAGCGGCGCCGCGAGCGCGCGGCTGAAGCATCTGATCGCGGTCTCGAACGGTTGAGCCTGACATGTCGGACATCCTGACCAAGATCGAAGCCTACAAGCGCGAGGAGATCGCAGCCGCCAAGCGCGCGCAGCCGCTCTCGGAAGTCGAGGCCAAAGCCAAGGCGCAAGGAGCCCCACGCGGCTTCGTGCGCGCGATCAAGGCCAAGCACGCCAATGACGACTACGCGCTGATTGCCGAGGTCAAGAAAGCCTCGCCGTCGAAGGGGCTGATCCGGGCCGATTTCGATCCGCCGCTGCTCGCCAAGGCCTATGAGGCCGGCGGTGCGGCCTGTCTGTCGGTGCTAACCGACACGCC
The DNA here is from genome assembly GCF_040547725.1 of Bradyrhizobium sp. LA2.1. Lineage (NCBI taxonomy): Bacteria > Pseudomonadati > Pseudomonadota > Alphaproteobacteria > Hyphomicrobiales > Nitrobacteraceae > Bradyrhizobium > Bradyrhizobium sp. LA2.1. The sequence goes on along the minus strand of NZ_JBEPQI010000023.1, from coordinate 33,951 downwards.
CTCGTTCCAGGGCCATCTCGACTTCATGGTAGCGGCGCGCGCGGCGACGTCGCTCCCGGTGCTGCGCAAGGATTTCATGTTCGACACCTATCAGGTGATTGAGGCGCGCGCGCATGGCGCCGACTGCATCCTGATCATCATGGCCGCGCTCGACGATGCCACTGCCAAGGATCTCGAGGACGCAGCCCTCGCCTACGGCATGGACGTGCTGATCGAAATCCACGACCGCGCCGAGCTCGACCGCGCGCTGAAGCTGCGTTCGCCGATGATCGGCGTCAACAACCGCAATTTGCGCACCTTCGAGACCACGCTCGCAACCAGCGAGACGCTGGCGCCGCTGATCCCAGCGGAACGGCTGATGGTCGGCGAGAGCGGCATCTTCACGCCCGCCGATCTCGCCCGGCTCGAGCGCGTCGGCATGTCGACCTTCCTGGTCGGCGAAAGCCTGATGCGGCAGGCCGACGTGACCGCCGCCACGCGCACGCTGCTCGCGCGTGAGACTGCGCGCGCGACGAGTACGCGCTGACATGGCGCGCAAGCCCGCCAAGGCCAGGCAATCCAGGACGAAAGCCGGCCCTGCCCTCACCCATATCGGCGCCTCCGGCGAGGCGCGGATGGTGGACGTGTCGGACAAGCCCGCGACCGAGCGGCTCGCGGTCGCCGAAGGCCACGTCGTCATGACCAAGGCGACCCTTGATCTCATCGTCTCCGGCAACGCCAAGAAAGGCGACGTGCTCGGCACCGCGCGCATCGCCGGCATCATGGCGGCCAAGCGCACCTCGGAGCTGATCCCGCTCTGTCATCCCCTCGCGCTGTCGAAGGTCACGGTCGACATCGAGCCCGACGCGAAGCTGCCGGGCTGCCTCGTCCGCGCCAGCGTGAAGGTGACGGGCCCGACCGGCGTCGAGATGGAGGCGCTCACGGCCGTGTCGGTCGCCTGCCTCACCATCTACGACATGATCAAGGCGGTCGAACGCGGCGTGCGCATCGAAGGCATCCATCTGGTCGAGAAGCTCGGCGGCAAGTCGGGCCACTACCGCGCCTGAACGCCGCGTGATCTATTTCGCCTCGCGCTGCCGCTCGCGATAGGCGCGCGTCTTCATCCGGTTGCCGCACAGCGTCGACATGCACCACCGCCGCGTCGATGGTTTCGAGCGGTCGAAGAACACCCGCCGGCATTCCTCCGACGCACACATCTTCAGCCGGTCCAGCGTTCCCACAAGCGTTGCGTCATGGAGCTCGATCGCGATGGCCGAGAGGCCTGCGAGCGCATCCTCGCGCGCTGCCGACAGCATCGCGCCACGGCCTGCGCGCGCCTCCACCCGCAACGGAAACGGCGCGAGCGCCTCATTGAGCGTGCCGAGAACGCTCCTGTTCCGGGGCCGCTCGGCAGGCTCACATTGCAGATAGGCGCGCAAGGCGCCGCGCAGTCGTAGCGCAGTCTCAAACATCGCGGGCGTGACACGCCCACCCTCGGCGCCAAGGCCGCGTTCCCGCATCCAGTCCGCAAGTTCCTTCGGCCCGCCGAGCTCATCGCTCTCCGGGTGCTCCACGCCGAAATGCATGAAGTGGCGAACATCGAGCGTGTTGGCGAAATCGTAGACGTTCGCCAGCGTGTCGGGAACCTGGAATTTGCGAGACTCTTTCGACATCGGGACACCAAAGATTGGAACACCAGTAAAACAGATTTACTGGTTGACAGCAAGCGACACCTGTATCCTTATTATACTAGTGTCGAATCCTTCGGGATCGAGCACGCATTGCGATCACCAGAACGGAGAACCCGCGCCGATGGCCGACGCCCTGCACTATCTCGAACTCACCGCGCTCGCAGCACGCCTCAAGGCGCGCGACATCTCCGCGCTGGACGTGACGCGCGCGCAACTCGACCGTATCGACGCCATGGACCGGGATCTCGGCAGCTACGTTCACGTGATGGCAGAAACGTCCATCGCCGAGGCAAAAGCCGCGGACGCCGAAATCGCACAGGGCCGGTATCGGGGGCCGCTGCATGGCGTGCCGATTGCGCTCAAGGACCTGTTCTGGACCAAGGGCATTCCGACGGCGGCCGGCACCATGCTTCATCGCGACTTTCGTCCCCACGAAGACGCAACCGTCGTGCGCCGGCTCAAGGACGCAGGCGCCGTGATACTCGGCAAGCTGCAACTCACCGAGGGCGCCTATTCCGATCACCATCCATTGGTGACGCCGCCGAAGAATCCGTGGAATGCGAGTTACTGGCCGGGCATTTCGTCCAGTGGCTCGGCGGTCGCAACCGCTGCCGGGCTTTGCTTCGGCTCGCTCGGCTCCGACACCGGCGGTTCGATCCGCTGGCCCTGCGCCGCCAACGGGCTGACCGGATTGAAGCCGAGCTGGGGTCGCGTCAGCCGACACGGCGCCTTCGAGCTGGCCGCGACGCTCGACCATGTCGGACCGATCGGCCGCAGCGCGGCCGATGCGGGCGCGCTGCTCGGCGTCATTGCCGGACACGACCCCAACGACCCCACCTCGGTGTTCAATCCGGTGCCCGACTATCTGGCCGCGGCCGCACAGGACGTGCGAAGCTTGCGCATCGGCGTCGATGCCGCCTGGAACAGCGACGACGTGGACGTTACGACACAACACGTGCTGGCGGACGCCATCGATGCGTTCCGTGCGCTCGGCGCCGGCATCGTCGATGTCAGATTTCCCGACGTCATGCAGGCGATTGCCGACTGGACACCGAATTGTGCGGTGGAGGCTGCGGTCGCGCACGAGGCGACCTATCCTGCCCGCAAGAACGAGTACGGCCCGATGCTCGCCTCGCTGATCGAGGCCGGTCGCGCGCTCTCCGCCCTCGATTATCAGAAGATCCTGCTGCGGCGGCTGGCGCTGCGCGGCCGCGTCACCGCGCTGTTCGAGACCATTGATCTACTGCTGATCCCGGTACACCCGTTCCCGCCGGTGACGCTCGCCATGATCCGGACGCTCGGCGAGCAGCCGGATCTGATCGCAAAGCTGCAGCGCTACACCTGCCCGTTCGACATGACCGGTCATCCCACGATCACGCTACCGGGTGGTGCATCGGCAGACGGACTGCCGATCGCGTTCCAGCTCGTCGCCGCTCATCTCGGCGAGGCCATGCTCGTGCGCGCCGGCGCGGCGTTCCAGCGTGCCACGTCCTGGCACCGTCGCCATCCTTCCCTCACCTCGCGGAGGCAGCATTGACCATTCAATCCACGCTCACTCAGCGAGGCATTTTCCATGGCTGGTTCGTCGTCGCGGCGGCATTTGCCGTCATGTTTGTCGGCTTCGGCTCCGCCTACACGTTCAGCGCATTTCTGGAGCCACTCCAGCGCGATTTCGGCGCCTCGCGCGGTTCAATCTCGCTCGTGTTTTCGATTGCGGGCTTTCTGTACTTCGCGCTCGGACTCGTCAGCGGTCCGCTCGCCGACCGGCTCGGCTCGCGTCCGCTGGCCATAGCCGGCATGATCCTGATCGCGGTCGGACTTGCGGCGGCGAGCGCGGCACGTTCCCTTGTCGAGGTCTATCTCGCCTACGGGCTGGGCGTCGGCCTCGGCCTTGGCTGCGCCTATGTTCCCGCGATCGGCGCGGTGCAACGCTGGTTCATCAAGCGCCGCGGCTTTGCCTCCGGGCTCGCGGTGAGCGGCATCGGGCTCGGTACGCTGGCGATGCCGCCGCTCGCCTCATTGCTGATCGCATCGGTGGGCTGGCGCGGCGCCTATCTAGTGCTGGGCGCGATCGCGCTGGTGCTGGGCGGCGGAGCGTCGCTGCTGATCGAGAACGATCCGAAGCACCGCGGCCTCGGACCCGACGGCGATCCGCCTCGCGAGGCCGCGGGCGCAAGCAATGCCGGCGGCGCTTCGGTGCGCGAGGCCGTCCGGTCGACGCGGTTCATCGCCCTCTACGCATCGTGTCTGGTCTGCTCGTTCGGCGCCTTCGTTCCGTTCGTCCATCTCGTGCCATACGCGCGCGACCACGGGGTCGCGGCGTCCTCTGCAGTGCTGCTGCTCGGCGTGATCGGGGCCGGCAGCACCGCAGGCCGCTTCTTTCTCGGCGCGCTTGCCGACCGGATGGGCCGCGATCGCTCGCTCATCATGGTCCTGGTCGGAATGGCGTTCGCGATGGCGATCTGGGCCATCGCCGCCGATGTCTGGACCCTCGCCGCTTTTGCCTTCGTCTACGGCGTGTTCTACGGCGGCTGGGTCGCGGTGCTGCCCGCTGTGGTCATGGACTATTTTGGCGGACGCAACGTCAGCGGAATCATCGGTATTCTCTACACCAGCGTGGCGTTCGGCACGCTGGTTGGCCCGAGTGCGGCCGGCTTCGCCTACGACGTCAACCACAGCTATACCTTGCCGATCCTGATCAGCGCCGCGGCGAACGTCGTCGCGGCGCTGATCGTGGCGGCGATATTGGCGCGCAGCGGAGCCCACGCGATCAGCGCAGCGAAGAGCTGATCGACCCGAATTTGGCGTTGAGCTTGGAGCCCATGCCGTTCACGACGGAAATGATGGCCAACGCGATGCCGGCGGCAATCAGGCCGTATTCGATCGCGGTCGCACCACGCTCGTCGGCGAGGAAGTTCTTCAAGGTGTTTGTCATCGTCGTGTCCTCTCTGTGTCGCTGGCAGGCATGTTCGCAAATCACGTGCCAATACCGACTCGAGGATCGCCAACATCTTAGATGGTTAAGCCTTGGTTGACCGTGGCACGACCGGCAGGAATTGACCGGCATCGCGAGAGCTTGCGGCAATTCCTGCACGTCTTGCGTCGCGCGCATCGATTGCTTTTGTGCGCGGCCGTTCATGTCGCATTAACCGCGCTTCCTAACTTCGCCTCCATATCGTTTCCGTAAACCAACGGATGTTCTCGGGATCAAGAAGCGATCCTGACGTGTGCGCGGCAACGATCGACATGATGACGAAATACGGCAGTCGCCTCTTTGACCAGGTCTTCGTGCGCAGCGGACCGATCCGCTGGCTGGTGGTGGGCGGCACGTTGCTGATCGCGGCCATCGCCATTGGCTCGGTCCTGATGGCGCAGAATTTCCGAGAGCGCGCGCTGCGCAACAGCGGGCGCGAGTTGGAAAACACCGTCCTTCTGCTCGCTCATCATTTCGATCAGCAGTTGCAGGATTTCGCGGTCATCCAGAAGGATTTCGTCGACCACGTCCGCGCAACCGGCATCGCAAGCGCCGAGGACTATCGCAAACGCCTCTCCGGCCAGGACGTCCACCGGATGCTGCGCTCGAAGATCGAGGCGCTGCCCTACATGGGCGGCGTCAACATCATCGATGCCGAAGGCAATCTCATCAACTCGTCGACGGCGTGGCCGGCCCCCAAAGTGAACGTCGCCGATCGCGCCTATTTTCGCACTTTCAAATACGATCCTTACTCGCCGAACGTGCTGATCGAGCCGGTGCACAGCCGCGTCTCCGGCGCCTGGACCATCCTGATCGTGCGCAAGATCGTGGGACCGAACGGCGAGTTCATGGGCGTGGTCGGACGCGGCATCGAACCGGCCAATTTCGAGAAGTTCTTCGCCTCCGTCGTGCTCGGCGAAGGCGCCACGATCTCGATGCTGCATCGCGACGGCACGCTGCTCGCTCGCTATCCCCATTCCAGCGAGCAGATGGGCAGGAATTTCAAGACCGGCCCGTTCGAGCAGCAGAGGATCTTCGGGGTCGATCACTTCGCCGGCCGCATCATGAGCCCCGTCGACGGAGAAGACCGCCTGATCTCCTCGCGTGCCCTGCCCCACTTCCCGATCCTGATGATGGCCACCACGACGCGCGCGGCGGCGCTGACGGACTGGCGCGAGCAGATCGGCATCCTGATGTCGGTTGCGGGCGCCTCCGCGCTCGCCATCGCGGGCGTGCTGATCGCGATCGTGCGCAAGCTGCTGGAGCAGCACCGCGCCTCCCGCGAGCGGCTGACGCTGGAGAAGCAGCGCCTCGACCGCGCCGTCAACAACATGACACAGGGCCTGCTGCTGTTCGATGCCGAGCGGCGGCTGGTGATCTGCAACCAGCGCTACATCGAGATGTACGGCCTGTCAGCCGAGGTGGTGAAGCCCGGCTCCAGCTTCCACGACATCATCGCCCACCGCAAGGCGACCGGCTCGTTCACTGGCGATATCGGCGACTATGTCGTCCGTGTGCTGCGCGACATCAATGTGCGTAACTCCATGGTGGTCGACACCTCCGACGGGCGCTCGATCCACATCCTCAACGAGCCGCTCGCGGACGGCGGCTGGGTGGCGACCCACGAAGACATCACCGAGCGCCGGCGCATCGAGGAGCGCATCACCCACCTCGCCCACTACGACGCACTGACCGACCTGCCCAACCGCACCATGTTCCACGAGCATCTGCGCGCGGAGCTCGCCGCCATCGCCGGTGGCGAAGAGATCGCGGTGCATTACATCGACATCGACGAGTTCAAGGGCGTCAACGATGCGCTCGGCCATCTCGTCGGCGACGAGCTGTTGAAATCGATCGCGACGAGCCTCAGCCGCTGCGCGGGTCCGCAGGACTTCGTGGCGCGGCTAGGCGGCGACGAATTCGCCATCGTTCAGAGCGCGGTGACGTCGCTGGAGCAGGTCAACGAACTCGTCGCGCGGGTCTTCCAGGCCATCCGCGCGCCGTTCGACTGCATGGGCCATCATCTCACCACGGACGCCAGTATCGGCATCGCGCTGGCGCCACGACACGGCACCGCGCTGGACCAGATCCTGAAGAACGCGGACATGGCGATGTATGCCGCCAAGGCCGCCGGACGCCGCACCTATCGCTTCTTCGAGCCGGAGATGGACGCCAAGGTCCGCGAGCGGCGGCAGCTCGAGATCGATCTGCGCCACGCCATCGCCCAAGGTGGGCTCGAAGGCGGGCTCGAGGTCTACTACCAGCCCTGCCTCGCCCTGAAGGACGACCGCATCACCGGCTGCGAAGCGCTGGTGCGCTGGCGCCATCCCGAGCGTGGCATGGTCTCGCCCGCCGAGTTCATCCCGATCGCCGAAGACACCGGCCTGATCAACGAGATCGGCGAATGGGTGCTGGCCACCGCCTGCCGCGATGCCGCCAACTGGCCCGACGACATCCGCCTCGCCGTCAACGTCTCGCCGGTGCAGTTCAAGAGCGGCACGCTGGCGCTGAAGATCATGGCGGCCCTTGCCGCCTCCAATTTGCCGGCGAGCCGGCTCGAGCTCGAGATCACCGAGGCCGTGCTGATCCGCGACGACGACACCGCGCTTGCGATCCTGCATCAGCTCCGCGCCATCGGCGTGCGGATCGCGCTCGACGATTTCGGCACCGGCTACTCCTCGCTGAGCTATCTGCACCGCTTCCCGTTCGACAAGATCAAGATCGACCGCTGCTTTGTCAGCGACATCGCCGGTCCCGACGGCTCCGCCAGCATCGTGCAGGCCGTCGTCAACCTGGCTGCCGCCCGCCGCATGACCACCACGGCCGAGGGCGTCGAGACCGAGGAGCAGCAGCGCCTGCTCCGTGCGCTCGGCTGCTCCGAGATGCAGGGCTATCTGTTCAGTGCCGCAAAACCGGCCGACAAGGTGCTGGAGCTGTTCGCGCTGCATCGCAGCCGCCTCGCCCAGCGAGGCGGCGAGGAAAGCCGGCGCCGCGAGGCAAGCTAGGGCGGTCTTCCCAACAACTAGAAGCGTCACCGCACGAATTCGCCCGGGAGCGGTCATCCGCTCCCGGGCGATATCTGAACGTCGTAAGGCTTAGTTCGGTACCGCCGCCTTCGGCGCAGGCTTGGCGGCGACCGCATTCGCGGTCACGCCGTGCAGGAAGTCGTAGGCCGCATGCAGGGCCTTGTCGTCCTTCTCTTCCGGCGGGACGTAGGACTGCGATCCGGTCTGCTCGGTGCCGTCGGCGGCCTGCAGATGGCCGCGCATCTGGGACTCCGCCATGGTGTCCATGCGGCCCTTCAGCTCGGGCGGCACATCCTGGAGGATCTCGATGTCGGGCGCGATGCCCTGGGCCTGAATCGAGCGGCCCGACGGCGTGTAGTAGCGCGCCGTGGTCAGCGCCAGCGCGCCATTGCCGGCGCCGAGCGGAATGATGGTCTGCACCGAGCCCTTGCCGAACGAGCGCGTGCCGATGATCGTGGCACGCTTGTGGTCATGCAGCGCGCCTGCGACGATCTCCGAGGCCGAAGCCGAGCCGCCATTGACCAGAATCACCAGCGGCTTGCCCTTGGTGAGGTCGCCGCCATGGGCGGTGAAGCGCTGGGTCTCTTCGGGATTGCGGCCGCGGGTCGAGACGACCTCGCCGCGCTGAAGGAAGGCGCTCGACACCGAGACGGCCTGGTCGAGCAAGCCGCCCGGATTGTTACGCAGGTCCATCACGTAGCCGACCAGCTTCTCCGGCGGGACCTCCTTGGAGATCGACGCGATCGCCTTCTTCAGGCCGTCGGTGGTCTGCTCGTTGAACGAGGTGACGCGGATATAGCCGATGTCGCCGTTCTCGACGTGGAAGCGCACCGGACGCACATGGATGATCTCGCGCTTGATCGCGACGTCGAGCGGGGCGTCGGCGCCCTTGCGCACGATGGTGAGCTTGGTCTGGGTATCGACCGGCCCCTTCATCTTGTTGACGGCCTGCTCGAGCGTCATGCCCTGCACGGCATCGCCGTCGATCTTGCTGATGAGGTCGCCGGACATGATCCCGGCCTTGGACGCCGGCGTGTCGTCGATCGGCGAGACGACCTTGACCAGGCCGTCCTCCATCGTGACCTCGATGCCGAGCCCGCCGAACTCGCCGGAGGTGGTCTCCTGCATCTCGGTCCAGGCCTTGTCGTTCATGTAGCGTGAATGCGGATCGAGCGAGGTCACCATGCCGGTGATCGCACCCTCGATCAGCTTGGAATTGTCGGGCTTCTCGACATAGCTCGCCTTCACCCGCTCGAACACTTCGCCGAACAGATTGAGCCGGGAATAGGCATCATCCGCGCTCGCTGCCGCCCGTGCCGCCCATACTCCACCGTGCGGGCTGGCGACCAGAAGGGTTAGACACGCTCCCGTGAGCGCGCCCAGGGGGAACAGCAGGTTTTTCCGCATGGATAGGCTGGCCTTCTTGCTGGAGCTTTGCTTTGGGCTTGTGAGGCGCCATGCAAATGGCGATCCAGCCCGCTGTTCACAATACCATTCTGGTTTCTTCAAGGCCGGGACGCCACGCCGGCGGGTACATCGTAAAAATCCCTTCGCCCGGGCCTAAACTTTTGGCAACGTTCCGAAACCGTTTCGCGCAAGGCGGGAATCGGCCCGACCGGCCCACGCCTCGCAGCTATGCGATTTTAGGATGGTTTTGGAGGGCCGGACACGATAGGCGATGACAATAACGCTTCAAATTCTCGGGAGGACAACAATGAACGACGCGCCCCGCATCCGGCCGGAAAGGAACGTCGAACTCGGCGCCAGCGCCGAGCCATTCCAGAACCTGCACGAATTCATCCGCAAGGCGCGCGCCAACCTCAACCAGAACGCCTGGGACTATATCGTCGGCGCCGCCGAGACCGAGACCACGATGCGCCGCAACCGCATGGCGCTGGACGAGATCGCCTTCCGGCCGCGCGTGCTGCGCGACGTCCGCGAGGTCGACGGCTCGGTCGAGCTGTTCGGGCGCCGGATGCGGCTGCCGGTGGTGCTGGCCCCTGTCGGCGCACTGGAGATCTTCGATCCGGATGGCGCGGCGAGCGTCGCCCGCGCCTGCGGCACCTTCGGCGCGGCGCACATGCTGAGCTCGGTGTCCGAGCCCGGCCTGGAGAAGACCGCCGAGGCCGCCCCTGATGCGCTGCGGCTCTATCAACTCTATGTGCGCGGTGATGACGACTTCGTGGCCGATGTCGTCAGCCGGAGCGAGAAGAACGCCTACGCTGCCTTCTGCCTGACTGTTGACACCGCCCATTACAGCCGTCGCGAACGTGACATTGCCAAGCGCTATGTTCGCGAGAGCCGCCTGCGCGCCACCGGCGGCGATTACCAGAAGGGCCTGGAGTGGCGGACCGTGAAGATGATCAAGGACAAGTTCAAGATCCCGCTCATCCTGAAGGGCATCGCCACCGCCGAGGACGCCCGGATCGCGGTCGATCACGGCGTGGAGTGGATCTACGTCTCCAACCATGGCGGCCGCCAGCTCGATCACGGCCGCGGTGCCATGCATGTGCTGCCCGAGATCGTCGAGGCCGTGAAGGGACGCGCCAAGATCATGGTCGACGGCGGCTTCTGCCGCGGCACCGACATCGTCAAGGCGATCGCGGCGGGCGCGGACATGGTCGGCATCGGCCGGCTGCAATGCTGGGCATTGGCCGCAGCCGGCGAGGCCGGCGTGAGGCGCATGCTGGAGCTGCTCGAGGACGAGGTGCTGCGCTGCCTCGGCCTTTTGGGCGCTACCTCGTTCGCCGAGGTCGACAAGTCCTGCCTGCACCAGGCGACCGCAACGAATGCGCCGAGCGTGTTTAGCGCGTTCCCGCTGTTCGACCACGACCCCTATCGATATTGAGTGAAAGGATGCAATGAGCTCGCTCTCTCCCGGCAGCGCGGACGCGCTGCTGTTCGATCTCGGGCGCGTCGTGCTCGACATCGATTTCTCCAAGGCGATCGCCTGCTGGGCGGGACATGCCGGCTGCAAGCCGGAAGCCATCGTCGCGCGCTATGTGCGGGACAGCGAAGCCTACCGGCTGCACGAGGTCGGCAAGATCAGCGACGAGGCCTATTTTGACTCGCTGCGTGTCGCGCTCGGGATCGGCATCTCGGACGCGCAGTTCCTGGAGGGCTGGAACGCAATCTTCGCCGGCGAGATGCCCGATATCGCTGAGCTGCTGCCGCGTGCGGCAAAGCAGTTGCCGCTCTACGCGTTCTCCAACACCAACCGGCCGCATGTGGACCACTTCTCGAAGGAATATGCTGGCCTGCTCGGCCATTTCCGCGAGCTGTATCTGTCGTCCAGCATCGGCCTGCGCAAACCGGATGTGGAGGCCTTCGACCATGTCGTGGCCGCGATCGGCGTGCCGGCGAACCGTATCGTGTTCTTCGACGATCTTGCCGCGAACATCGAAGGAGCGCGGTCGCGCGGCCTGACCACGGTCCACGTGACCTCGCCCCGCGACGTCGGGAACGCCCTCAAGGCGCTCGGCATCTGATCTCTGGCCGGCAAGCCGACGGGCCGCGAATGGAACTATTTTGCCCCGGGGGCGAGGAACCAAAACCCTTTGTACATTTTTATACAGAGCTCCAGGAACGATTGCCCCTCTCAGGACTCATGAGTCCGTTGGGAATTCTACATCGGGCTTATCGTCGTGTTGGGCAAAACCTACCTCACCAAGCAGGCCTCTCTGCTGATGAAATTCGCCAGGACCACCTCGGATTCTGAGCTTTCCGCCAAGCTGATCAGCAAGGCCGCCGACCTGAAATCCCAGGCCGACCCGCTGCCTGACAAGGATCAGGGCCCCGCAGCGCCGGACGTCAGTCCGTACAAGCCGCCGGGGGGCTGACCGATGCTGGCCGTGGCTCTCGTCCTTCTCGTCCTCGCCATGGCCATCCTCGTACCGGTCTGTCTCGCCTTCTGGATCATGCCGCGGCGGACGTGATGCTCACCCTTCATCGCAGAGCGGATGACGCAGGATAAATCATCCTGCGCGGCCACTGTTTTGCCTCTGCGCCTGCACTCGGCTAGAACTCTCGCCGCCGATTTGCCCGAACGGGCCCAGCAGGAGTTTTCACCCGTGGCCCTGATGCCGGTTTCCGACGCGCTCGCCGCGGTGCTGGCGGGCGCAGAGCCGCTGCCTGAAGAGATGATCGCGCTCGACGCGGCCTTCCACCGTGTGCTCGCGCGCGACGTCGCCGCGCGGCGCACGCAGCCGCCGCAAGCGATGTCGGCAATGGACGGCTATGCGGTGCGCGCGGTCGATGCGGCCAAGATCGACTCCCAGCTCACCCTGATCGGCGAGGTCGCGGCGGGCCGCCCGTTTGCGGGATCGGTCGGCGCCAGCGAGGCCGTGCGTATCTTCACCGGCGGTGTCGTTCCCGATGGCGCTGATGCGGTCGTGATCCAGGAGGACACGATCACGGACGGCAAGCGCATCACCATCAAGGAAGCCGCCGTAACGGGGCGGCACATCCGCCCCGCCGGCGTCGACTTCTCGGAAGGCGACGTGCTGCTGCGCAAGGGGGCCCGGCTCACCGAGCGCGACCTCGCGCTCGCCGCCGGCATGAATTACCCGCAACTGCCAGTCCGACGACGCCCGAAGGTCGCGATCCTCGCGACCGGCGACGAGTTGGTGATACCGGGCACCACGCCCGGTCCCGGCCAGATCGTCTATTCCAACGGCTACGCCCTGCACGCGCTCGCCCGCAGCGAGGGCGCCGATACCATCGACCTCGGCGTTGCCGCCGATACGCTGGAGGCCACCACGGCCGGCATCGGCCGCGCGCGGGAGAGCGGCGCGGACATCCTGATCACGACCGGCGGCGCCTCTGTCGGCGACCACGATCTGGTCCAGCAGGCGCTGAGGGACGAAGGTATCTCGATGGCGTTCTGGAAGATCGCGATGCGGCCCGGTAAGCCGATGATGAACGGGCGGCTCGGGGCGATGCGTGTGATCGGCCTGCCCGGCAATCCCGTGTCATCCTACGTTTGCGGCTTCCTGTTCATGGTGCCATTGATTCGCGCGCTTTCGGGCCGTTCGATGATTCATCACCGCCGCGAACGCGCGGTGCTCGGCCGCGATGTCGGCGCCAACGACCAGCGCGAGGATTACCTGCGCGCACGCCTCGAGCTGCGCGACGACGGCACGCTCGTCGCCCTTCCGGTCAATCACCAGGATTCCTCGCTGCTTGCGAATCTCGCTGCGGCACAGGCACTTCTCGTGCGCGCGCCATTCGCGTCGAAGGCCGAAGCCGGCACGCCTTGCGAGGTCTTGCGGTTGCCCGTCTAAGCGCTTCGTTCGCGTGCGTTCCGCGAACTTTGTCGCGTTCACGGTAAATTAAGCAGTTGCGGAACATGTATCGAACATATAGTGTCCGTTCATGATTTGTTTCGAGAATGTAGCGGCTTACTGCTGAATTCAGCGTCTCGGAATCGAACGACATCAACCGGGGGATTTTGGTCGAGATGTTAACGCGCAAACAATACGAGCTCCTGCGGTTCATCAGCGAACGGCTGAAGGAAAGCGGCGTGCCGCCCTCCTTCGATGAGATGAAGGACGCGCTCGACCTGCGCTCGAAATCGGGCATCCATCGCCTGATCACTGCGCTCGAGGAGCGCGGCTTCATCCGGCGCCTGCCCAACCGGGCCCGCGCCATCGAGGTGATCAAGCTGCCCGAGCTTCAGGCCGCTGCCGGCAGCCGCCGCGGCTTCACGCCGAGCGTCATCGAAGGCAATCTCGGCAAGGTCCGCACGACTTCGAGCCCACCGGCGGACGAGGGCGAGCGCCCCGTCGCGGTCCCCGTGATGGGCCGCATCGCGGCCGGTACGCCGATCGAGGCCTTGCAGACCCGCAGCCACACCATCAGCGTACCGCCTGACATGCTCGGCTCGGGCGAACATTACGCGCTCGAAGTGCGCGGCGATTCCATGGTCGAGGCCGGCATTCTCGACGGCGACATGGCGCTGATCCAGCGCAACGAGAGCGCCGATACCGGCGATATCGTGGTGGCGCTGATCGACGACGAGGAAGCAACCCTGAAGCGCTTCCGCCGCCGCGGCGCCTCGATCGCGCTCGAGCCCGCCAACGCCGCCTATGAGGTCCGCATCCTCCCGCCCAACCGGGTGAAGATCCAGGGCAAGCTGATCGGGCTGTACCGGAAGTATTGATACCGGACGCGCCGGTATTGGTCATTTCGCGCCCCGCGCGCTTTCGATCGGCATCGCCGATCCGAGATTGGAGCGGACGATTGTCCGCTTCCGCTGGATAGTCTTTCTGGTTTCGCGCAGATTATCCGGCCCCTCCTCCAGCGGTAAATCCTCGGCACGCCGCACGAAGCAGCCCTGCTTCGCGGCCTTCAGGTTCGAGGAGAAGTCATGCGCCGGATCGTTCTGAGCACAATTGCTGTGGCGCTGATCGCAGCATCAGCGTCGCAAGCCTTGGACGTGCAAGCCTTGGCCGTGCAAGCCTTGGCCGCGCAATCGCGGCCCCATGTCCGCAAGGACACCGCCGTAGGCGAGCAAGTCCGCAGGGCCCTCGACGCCGTCGGCCAACCGTCGCGGCCGGGCTGGCAATATTCCGGCTGGTCGGCGCCTGCGGGGCGCTGACACGCGCCTGCAGAATGCAAAGGGGCGGGCTTTGTTCCTGGTGGATTCGGGAAAGTTAATGTGATTGCGGCCTGCGGCGGCGAGCCGTAGATTTGCCTACAACCCGGCAGAACGTTTGGTATTTCCACTCTGATAGAGGCCTGCGCCTCGATTAAGAGACGTGGGTCGCTATCCCTGCATGAGGAGCACCCGATGTGTGACTACAGCCTGCATGCCGTCGCGTCGCGTCCCGCCGAAGTCGGCGAGACGATCGTCACGACAACCTTCCGCGGCACCTCGACGCGCGGCTTTGCCTCCGCGGCCGATCCGACCGTCGCGGTCTGCCTGCTCCCGGGGACGGAGCTCGCCTTCGCCGACAACGTCCGCTACGACAATCGCTGGATCTGGACGCGCACCGTCAATTCGCGCGTCGGCAAGTTCGGCAAGATCGATCCGCACATTCCCGATCGCCATCATGATGCGATCGAATTCCCCGACGGCAAATCCGTGCTGGTGACGCAGCTGGTCGAAGGCCAGCGTGCGACCGTGCTGCAGCTACCGGTGACCCAGCCGCTCGGCGAGCGCGAGCACAAGCCGCAGACCATCACCGACAGCCGGACAACCATCACCCGCCTGCCGATCGGCTGATGCAGCCATTCCCGGCCGGCAGGTCGGGCCAGGATTGAAATCGCCATCGCCGGCCGAGGCCGGCGAGATGGTGTCGTTTGTGTCCCGCGAAACGCCATCGGGCGGACCAAGCCGTGGCGTCTCCCACCGCACGAAGTTTGCGCTGTCCTGCCTGAATTTTGAACGTCCGTTCCGCAGCCAAATGGCCGATGCTTGGTGCGACTTGAGACGGCGGGCACGTTCGATGAAGACCTTCATTCGCGTCGTTGAACTCTGGGTGCCTGACCGCACGCGCATGCGGCTGGAATTCGGCGGCGGCCTCTACGGCGAAGGGTTGTCCGCGTTTAGGGACGTGAGCGAGGATCTGCACTTCGGATATGACGAGGGACTTCCCGGCAAGGCCTGGGCCGGCGGCCACCCCGTGATCCTCACCAGATTCACCGATTCCTATTTCAAGCGGACCGATCAGGCCATCGCCGCCGGGCTGACCTGCGGCGTGGCGGTGCCCGTGTTTTCGGGCGAATTCCTGCAAGCCGTCATGGTGCTGTTCTGCGGCGACGACGAGGCCCATGTCGGCGCGATCGAGCTCTGGCACAACGATGCCGAAACCTCCCACGAGATGGGGCTCGTCGACGGCTATTACGGCACCGCCGACATGTTCGAATTCAACTCCCGCCACACCAGATTTCCGCGCGGCTTCGGCCTTCCAGGCCGCATCTGGAAAGCCGGCCTGCCGCTGATCATCAAGGACCTGCACGATGCCAGGAGTTTTCTGCGCTGGGAGGACGCCGCCAAGGTCGGAATCAATCTCGGCGTCGGCGTTCCCTACTGGACCGGCACCGATCAGACCTGGGTGCTGACATTTCTCTCGGCGCAGGCGACCCCGATTGCGCGACGCTTCGAGATCTGGGTCCCGGACGAGGCCCGTTCGGCGCTGGTCTTCCGCACCGGCGATTGCAGCGCGCAGACCGACCTCGCCGCGCTCTATGCGACGAAATCCATCGCCAAAGGCGAAGGCAGCATCGGCGGGGCCTGGGCCACCGGCATGCCCGCGCTCAACGACGATCTCGCGCGTGACGGCTCGGTCGCGGCCTCGCAGGCCAGCGCCTCTGGACTGAGCCAGATGGTCGTCCTGCCGGTGATCGGCAATGCCAGGCTCGACGCCGTGCTGGCCTGGTATCTGTAACCCGTCCGCTCAATCCTCAGCCTGCAGGTCCGCTTCCGATGGCGTCGCGTCGCGGTTGCGGGGAGCCGCCGCCTGCGGCGCAAGGCTCGCGCTGAAATCCGCCTCGCCGGCCGCCGCCGGCGACCACGGACGGTCTGCCCCCCTTGCCTTCGCCGCCTGAACCGCGAAGCCGTCGCCGCTTCGCGTCAGCGCCAGCGCGCCCTGCCTTGCGAGACGCTGACGGTCGACAACCATCGCCGCGCAATCCGGCGGCGCCGGCCGCGCCGTCACCACCAGCGCGGCCCGGCTGCAATCGTCAGCCAATGAATCGATGCGCAAGGCCAGCGCGACCAGGCGCCCGTCGGCGAGCGGCGTGACGCAGCCAGCCTCGTCGCACGACACGCCGGCGGCCAGAGAGGCACTGCCGGCGTCGCGCGGATCGGCGTCGGCGGCGAGCCATTCCTTCAGAAGAAAACTGTCCTTGCTCGACCTGATGAGTTGCAGGTGCCCATCCCTGCCCCGCACCGCGACACTCTGGCCGTCACCGGCGATCAGGACATCGGGCTGCCGCGCGCACAGTCCCCAGAGGATCGCGGCCAACAACACCACCGCGCCGGCCCAGCGCAACGGCGTGCGCAACAAGCCCATCACGATGATCCCCAAGCTTGCAGCGATCAGCGGTGCGATGCCGAAAGCCGAGAT
This sequence comes from Bradyrhizobium sp. LA2.1, assembly GCF_040547725.1. NCBI lineage: Bacteria > Pseudomonadati > Pseudomonadota > Alphaproteobacteria > Hyphomicrobiales > Nitrobacteraceae > Bradyrhizobium > Bradyrhizobium sp. LA2.1. Next base: position 17,210 of record NZ_JBEPQI010000023.1, on the reverse strand, counting down.
ACGGCCGATCGCGCCCGGCAAAGCGGCCACCCAGCGCGACACCGCAACCATCCAGTCGATGCCGATCCCCATCAGCCACCAGAACGGACCATCGAGTCCGAACGGCGCTGCAATCAAGCCCAACAGGCCCGCGGGCATCACCAGGGCCGAGACCACCGGCATCGCCCCGAGGTTGGCGAGCACGCCGAACGGGGTGACGCGGTGGAAATGGAAGGCGGCATAGGGCGTGGTCGCGAGCCCCGCGATCAGCGAGGCCAGGAACAGCATCGCGATCTCGCGCCCGCCCCACATTGCAATCCGCGCGGTCGCGGAATGATCTGGCGACGCAAACAAGTTCGGCATGCCGATCTGCACCAGCGCCACCAGTCCGAGCGTTGCTGCGAACGACATCTGGAAGCTTGGATGCACCAGCGCTTCCGGCGCGACCGCGAGCACGATTAGCGCGGCCACCGCCAGCGTGCGGAAGGTGATGGCACGGCGATCGACCATGACCGCGATCAGCACCACCGCGGTCATGAAGAACGATCTTTGCGTCGCGACCTCCGCGCCCGACAGCAGCAGATAGAACGCGGCTGCGACCAGTGCCGCGGCCGCCGACCATTTCTTGATGGCAAAGCCGGCCGCCATTCCAGGGATCAACGCCAGCAGCGCGCGCACCGCGAAGAAGACCACGCCGGCGACGACCGCCATGTGATATCCGGAAATCGAGAGCACATGTCCGAGCCCCGAGATGAACATGGCGTCGTTGACGGGCGTGGTAATCGCATCGCGCCGGCCCGTGAGCAGCGCGGTCGCGATCGCCCGGTTGTCACCCTCGAGCGTGGCGCGGATGCGCGCGTCGATCGCATCGCGCAGACCCTGCATGAAGGCGGCATAACGCAGCCGCAAGCCACCGGCATCCGGCGGCACCGATGCCGCTATCGTGCCCATCACGAATCCGGAGGCGCCGATGCCCTGGAAGAACATGTCGCGCGAAAAGTCATAGCTGCCGGGGCGCACCGGCGACAACGGCGGCAACAGCCGCGCCTTCAACTGCACGAAGCTGCCGACCTCGGGCGCAGTCCCCTTGCGCACGGAGAGGCGCACGCGCTCGAGCTTGACGTCGCTGCGCTGCGCCTCCATCGCGGTGACGCGAAGGACAAAACGGTCGGTGCGCTCACGGATGTCGCGGGTCTCGACGAAGCCCGACAGCGAGACGGAATAAAGCGGCTTTGCCAGCACCGTGTGCGCGATCCGCGCGGTCTTCCAGGTCGCCGTGGCAAGACCGGCCGCGACCGCCGCGATCATGATCGCCGGCGCAAACAACCGGCTCCGCCGCAACAGCACGGCGCCAAGCGTGAGCGCGATGGCCGTTGCGGCAACGACCCACAGCACCGGTTCATGATCGGCGGCAAAGTAGAGCGCGATGCCGCCGCCGAACGCGACCGGCACCCACGGCAACAATCGCCCGGCGCCGGCCTCGGCGCGCGCCCATTCGCGCAGGGTCCCGGCCAGCGACGTCCAGAGGTCGAACCCTGCCGGCACGAGGCCGCCCGCGGATGCAGCTCGGCCGACGGGCCAAGTCCCCGCGATCCAAGTCCCCGCGATCCCCTGGGACCGAACTGGTCGGCCCGGCTCCGCCATTCCCTGCACCTTACGATACGCGACCGGCCTGGAGGCTACCGGAACGTGTGGTTACGCGAATAGCGGTACGGATCAGGAACGGAGCGAAGGTCCCCCTACTTTTCCTCTTCCATCGTCACGGCGACGTCCGCCTTCGCCGAGAGCCGGACCTTGTTGCCCTCGACACCGGCGACGAGGCCCTTGTCGATGAAGTGATGGTGGCCCTTGTGGCTGCCCTCGCCGCTGTCCTTCTTGGTCAGCTTGATGCGATGGCCCTCGACCTTGTCGACCGTGCCGATGTGGACGCCATCGGCGCCGATGACTTCCATATGCTCTGCGATGTTCTGCATGGTGGGTTCCTTGTTGGACCCACCCCAACGCGCGGGGGCAGCGTTCGTTGCTATCGCAATTCCGGGGCGCGCCACTTGGCGCGAGCCCGGAATCCATAACCACAAGCCGGGGTTATGGATTCCGGGCCTGGCCCTTCGGGCCATCCCGGAATGACGAGAGAGGCGGAGTAGCGCGACGGCTAGATCAACGGCGCGCGCGACGAGGCATGGTGATTGACGATCTTCCAGTCGCCGTCCTCGCGGAGGATGACCCAGCTCATCTTGACCGAGAACTCCGCCCTCTCGCCGGCGAGGTCAAACGACACGATCGCGGCCATGTTGATCAGGTCCGGGTTGGCTTGCGCGGCGCGCACCTCGGAAAACACGGCGCTCGGCTGGCGCCAGCGCGGCAGGCCGTTGAAGTAGTCGGCGACGCCGTCCCTGCCCCGATAGAGTCTTGGATTCGAGCCGAAGAAGAACGCGTTCTTCGCATAGAGCGACGACAGCGCGGCCGCATCGAGCGTCGCGAAGCCGGCGCACCATTTCGCGATGATGGCGGAAACGATGGCGTCGGCTTCACTGCTCATAGGCCCAATCCCCTCAGCCCTTGGCGACTTCCTTCGCGAACGTGTCGCGCAGGCCGATGGTGCGCGAAAACACCGGCTTGCCCGGCGTCGAGTCCTTGTCGCGCACGAAATAGCCCTGACGCTCGAACTGCATCGGCTCGGTCGAATTGCTTTCCGCAACCGATGCCTCGATCCGCGCGTTGGAGAGTATCTCCAGCGACTGCGGATTGAGATCGGCCGCGAAGTTCGAGGCGTCCGGGCTCGGGTTGGAGAACAACTGGTTGTAGATGCGGATCTCCGCCGGCACCGACGTCGCCGCCGGCAGCCAGTGCATGGTCGCCTTGACCTTGCGGCCGTCGGGCGCGTTGCCGCCCTTGGTCGCGGGATCGTAGGTGCAGCGCAGCTCCACCACTTCGCCCGCGTCGTTCTTGATCACGCCGGTGCACTTGACGAAATAGGCGTAGCGCAGCCGCACCTCGTTGCCCGGCGACAGGCGGAAGAACTTCTTCGGCGGGTTCTCCATGAAGTCGTCCTGCTCGATATAGAGCTCGCGGCCGAACGTGATCTTGCGCGTGCCGGCCGAGGGATCGTCGGGATGGTTGATCGCCTCGAGCTCTTCAGTCTGCCCTTCCGGATAGTTCTCGATGACCACCTTGAGCGGTCGCAGCACGCCCATGCGCCGCTGCGACGTGCGGTTCAGCTCCTCGCGGATGCAGAATTCCAGCATGCCGACGTCGACGACGCTGTTGGCCTTGGCAACGCCGATGCGCTTGACGAATTCGCGCAAGGCTGCGGGCGGCACGCCGCGGCGGCGCATCCCCGCTACAGTCGGCATGCGCGGATCGTCCCATCCGGCGACATGACCGTCGCGGACTAGCTGGGTCAGCACGCGCTTGGACAGCAGCGTGTAGGTCAGGTTGAGCCGCGCCATTTCGTACTGGTGCGGCTTGGACGGCACCGGCAGCTTTTCGATGAACCAGTCGTAGAGCGGCCGATGGTCCTCAAACTCCAGCGTGCAGATCGAGTGCGTGATGCCCTCGATCGCGTCCGACTGGCCGTGCGCATAATCGTAGCTCGGATAAATCGACCACTTGGTGCCGGTGCGCGGATGATGCGCATGCAGGATGCGGTACAGCACGGGGTCGCGCAGGTTGATGTTGCCCGCGGACATGTCGATCTTGGCCCGCAGCACGCGCGCGCCGTTCGGGAATTCACCGGCCTTCATGCGGCGGAACAGGTCGAGATTCTCGTCCACGCTGCGGTCGCGGAACGGCGAGTTCTTGCCGGGCTCGGTCAGCGTGCCGCGCGCGAGGCGAATCTCCTCCTGGGTCTGGTCGTCGACATAGGCGAGCCCGTCGCGGATCAGCTTCTCCGCCCATTCATACAGGCGGTCGAAATAGTCCGAGGCGAAGAACAGGTTCTTGCCCCAGTCGAAGCCGAGCCAGTGCACGTCGGCCTGGATGGAATCGATGTATTCCTGCTCTTCCTTGACCGGGTTGGTGTCGTCGAAGCGCAGGTGGCAGCGGCCCGGAAACTCCTGGGCGATGCCGAAATTGAGCGCGATCGACTTGGCGTGGCCGATATGCAGGTAGCCGTTCGGCTCCGGCGGGAACCGGGTCACGATCTCCTTGTACTTGCCCTGATCGAGGTCGGCCTGGATGATGTCACGAATGAAATCGCGCCCAACCTCGTTCGCCACCGGTTCTGTCATTACGAAAATCCTGTAGGGAAATCAGCGGCCCTTCTGCCAAATTCGCTTGGCTGAGCCAAGAGCTTAGGTGCCCGCTGCCGGGCTTTAGTTATGCTCCGGTCCTGCTATATACCACCGCCTCCAATGCATAGGCCCTGCCAAGAATGACCTCCTCCGTCGTCACCCGCTTTGCTCCCTCCCCGACCGGCTTCCTCCATATCGGGGGCGCCCGCACGGCGCTGTTCAACTGGCTCTATGCGAAGAAGCACGGCGGCAAGATGCTGCTCCGGATCGAGGACACCGACCGGGAGCGCTCCACCGAGGCTGCGATCGGCGCCATCCTCGACGGCCTCAAATGGCTGGAGCTCGGCTGGGATGGCGACGTCATCTACCAGTTCAGCCGCGCCGCCCGCCACCGCGAGGTCGCCGAGCAGCTCCTCGCCGACGGCAAGGCCTATCGCTGCTACGCGACCGCAGAGGAGCTCACCGCCATGCGCGAGAAGGCGCGCGCGGAGGGCCGCACCCGCCTCTATGACGGCCTATGGCGCGACCGTGACCCGGCGACCGCGCCTTCCGACGTCAAGCCCACCATCCGCCTGCGCGCACCGCAGACCGGCGAGACCGTGATCGAGGACCAGGTTCAGGGCCGCGTGGTCTGGCAGAACGAGAACCTCGACGACCTCGTCCTGCTGCGCGGCGATGGCAATCCGACCTACATGCTCGCAGTGGTCGTGGACGACCACGACATGGGCGTCACCCATGTCATCCGCGGCGACGACCATCTGATCAACGCCGCCCGCCAGAAGCAGATTTACGACGCCATGGGCTGGGCGCTGCCGAGCATGTCCCACATCCCGCTGATCCACGGTCCGGACGGCTCAAAGCTGTCGAAGCGCCACGGCGCGCTCGGCGTCGATGCCTACCGCGCCATGGGGTACCTCCCGGCCGCGCTCCGCAATTATCTCGTCCGTCTCGGCTGGAGCCATGGCGATCAGGAGATCTTTTCGACCGAGGAGATGATCGCCGCGTTCGACCTCGCCAGCGTCGGCCGCGCCGCCGCCCGCTTCGATTTCGCCAAGCTCGAAAACCTCAACGGCCACTACATCCGCCACGCCGACGATCAATCACTCGTGAAGATGTTCGAGGACGTGCTCGACCACGTCGTGCCCAGCCGCAACGAGCTTAAGGCCAAGTTAAACGACACCACGCGGGCGCAGCTTCTCAAGGCCATGCCGGCCCTGAAGGAGCGCGCCAAGACGCTGATCGAGCTGATCGACAGCGCCTATTTCATCTTCGCCGACCGGCCGCTGGAGCTCGATCCCAAGGCGGCAGCGCTGCTGACATCCGAGAACCGCAAGCTGATCGGCCAGCTTCATTCCGCGCTGGAGAAAGTCGAGATATGGAGTGCGGCGAATGCGGAGGCCGCGCTGCGCGCCTTTGCCGAGGAAAATAGTCTCAAGCTCGGCGCCGTCGCCCAGCCGTTGCGGGCAGCGCTGACGGGACGGTCGACATCGCCTGGTATTTTTGAGGTTTTGGACGTGCTGGGACGCCAGGAAAGCCTGGGCCGGCTTAAGGACCAGGCCAAGGACTAGGCCAAGGACCAGGCTACGACGTAAGTCGACCATGCGTGCGGCGATCTTGCAGCGCACACAGCAATAATATACCCATCTCACCCGTACCTTCTGGAATATCCGGCCTGCCCCACCAAGTCATTGGGGCCTTCCGGGTCCGGCCCGTTTCACCACACATCGGGGACCTCTGATGGACGCAAAAGCAAGCAATAAGACCGCCACGCTGACGGTCGGAAACAAGAACTACGATCTCCCGATCCACAGCGGCAGCGTCGGGCCTGATGTCGTCGATATCGGCAAGCTCTACGCCCAGTCCGGGCTGTTCACCTACGATCCCGGCTTCACCTCGACCGCAAGCTGCGAGTCCAAGATCACCTATATCGACGGTGACGCCGGCGTGCTGGAATACCGCGGCTATCCGATCGAGCAGCTCGCCGAGAACGGCGACTTCCTCGAGACCTGCTACCTCCTGCTCTACGGGAACCTGCCGACCGCCGCGCAGAAGAAGGATTTCGACGACCGCGTGATCCATCACACGATGGTGCACGAGCAGATGGCCCGCTTCTTCCAGGGCTTCCGCCGCGACGCCCATCCGATGGCGGTGATGGTGGCCTCCGTCGGCGCGCTCGCCGCGTTCTACCACGACTCCACCGACATCAACGATCCGAAGCAGCGCATGATCGCGTCGATGCGCATGATCGCCAAGATCCCGACGCTGGCGGCCATGGCCTACAAATACACGATCGGCCAGCCCTTCGTGTATCCGAAGAACTCGCTGAAGTTCGCCGAGAACTTCCTGCACATGTGCTTCGCCGTGCCGTGCGAGGAGTACAAGATCAATCCGGTGCTCGCTGATGCGCTGGACAAGATCTTCATCCTGCACGCCGACCACGAGCAGAACGCCTCGACCTCGACGGTGCGCATCGCCGGCTCCTCCGGCGCCAACCCGTTCGCCTGCATCGCCGCCGGCATCGCCTGCCTTTGGGGCCCGGCGCATGGCGGCGCCAACGAAGCCGCGCTCGCGATGCTCGCCGAGATCGGCTCGGTCGACAAGATTCCCGAATTCATCGCCAAGGTGAAGGACAAGAATAGCGAAGTCCGCCTGATGGGCTTCGGCCACCGCGTCTACAAGAACTACGATCCGCGCGCCAAGATCATGCAGAAGATGTGTCATGCCGTTCTCAAGGAGACCGGCCATGGCGACGATCCGATGCTGAAGGTGGCGCTCGAGCTCGAGAAGATCGCGCTCAGCGACCAGTACTTCATCGACCGCAAGCTCTACCCGAACGTCGACTTCTATTCGGGCATCACGCTGAAGGCGATGGGCTTCCCGGTCTCGATGTTTACCGTGCTGTTCGCGGTCGCCCGCACCGTCGGCTGGATCAGCCAGTGGAGCGAGATGATTGAGGACCCGCAGCAGAAGATCGGCCGTCCGCGCCAGCTCTACACCGGCGTCACCCGCCGCGACTACGTCGCGATCAAGGACCGGAAGTAAGATCGGCCTTAGGGCTTTTGGAAACGGCGCCATCCTGCGATGGCGCCGTTTTTGTTTTTGGGGCCCGTAGGGTGGGCAAAGCGAAGCGTGCCCACCACCTCTCCGCGAGCGAGACAAAAACGGTGGGCACGCTGCGCTTTGCCCACCCTACCGATACGGAGAACCCGATGCTGAACGGAAGTTGCCTCTGCGGAGGAGTTGCCTACGAAGTCGACGCGCCCCCGGGCACCATCATGCACTGCCATTGCCAGACCTGCCGCAAGACGCACGGATCGGCCTTCTCCACCGTCACCAACGTGCCGCGCGACCGCTTCCGCTGGATCAAGGGCGAAGACTTGCTGCGCGGCTTCGAATCCTCGCCCGGCAAAACCCGCTATTTCTGCTCGCAATGCGGCTCGCACATCGTCGCTTCGCGCGAGGGCAAGGACAGGGTCCTGCTGCGGATGGGCTGCCTCGACACACCGATCGCAGAACGGCCCGAGATGCACATCTGGCGAGCGGATTCCGCCAACTGGTACGACCCGAAGGCCGAATTACCGGAGTGGGCCGAAGGCACCGCACCGAAAGCTTGATCGGTTCTTCGCCTCATCTTGCTGCCACGCACAACAACTAGTCGACTCATCGCGTCCGCAATCGCTTGACAGTCGAAACGCTCCGCGCGCAAATTCTTACACTAAGTAAGAATGACGACAGGGATGGAAATGCCGGAGCAGCCGAGAAGTCGGCGGCAGACGCGCGCTGCCATTTTGACTCACTTGCTCCAGTCCGGCGGCTCGTTCCGGCCGCCGCTGGCCAAGGCCGTGCGGCTGTCCGAGGCGAGCCTGTCGCGCATCCTGTTTGACCTGAAAGCCGAAGGCCTGATCGAGGAAGTCCGGCGCCCTGCCCCTTATGTCGGCGGTCCGACAGGCCTCGTGTCGCTCGATGGTTCCGTGGCGCTCGCGGCCCTCGAGCTGACCGGCCAGTGGCTCAGCGTGGGCGTTGGCGGCATGTCGGGCGAAATGCACTACACCGAGCGTGTTCCGTTGCTGAAGAAGCCGACCGTCGAGACCGTCGGCCGGGTGTTCCGCGAAGCCCTCACCTTGCTGCGCGACTGGACGCGCCGCCGCCGCATCAGTCTTGCGCAGATCGGCATCACCATTCCTGGCCTCGGCCGCCTGAGCGCCGCGGGCAATCCGATCATTCCGTGCGACGTCGAACGCATCGGCGACATGCTCGGCGGAATGTTTGCCGGCGTGCCGGTCGAGTTCACCAACTCGGTGGTCGCACACGCCACGTTTCACCGCTGCCGTACGCAGGACTATCCCTTCAGCGGCGCACATCTCTTCGTCTTCGTCGGCCAGGGCGTTGCCGGCGCCTGGATGGACGATCCGCTTGAGGCCGATGCCCCGCAGCCGGTTGAGCTCGGCCATATGGTGTTCAACGCCGACGGGCCGCGCTGCCGCTGCGGTCACCATGGCTGCGTCGAGGCCTACACGTCGCTTCCGGCCCTCGCCGAGCTCCTCGGCGCAACTGAGGCCGAACTGCTCCAGCTTGGCAGCGAGTGGGTGAGCACGATCCCGCGCTCGTCGCGAATGCGCCAGGAGTTGCGCCAGCGCCTGTTCCGGCTGGGCCTTTCGATCGGCAACACGCTCAACGTAAAGCCATGCAACGGCGTCGCGATCAGCGGCTGGCCGTCGCTTCTCTCTGAAGAGGATCGGAAAGCGGTGGTCGATGGGATCGACGCCTGCCTTCTCGGCGGGCGGAAACTGGCGCAGGTGTCGCTCGCCTTCGTGCCACCCTCGAACGGCAACGATCCGCAAGCAGCTCTCGCCTTCGCCGCCTTTTGTCTCGCCAGCCGCGGCGGGATGCCCGCGGCTTCGACGGAGGCCGCCTGACATGCCCTGAGCCGCGTGGCTCAACGCGCCAAGAAAGTTCACACCGGGAGGAACTGCCATGCCGATCACGACAACAAGACGCCGTCTGCTCGCTGGATCCGCGGCCGCACTCGCACTACCGGCATTCGCCCGCGCGCAAGGCGCGGCCAAGCCGCGCCTGACCGCGATCTCGCAATGGTCCGCAGGCAGCGATGGGGCGGCGATCACCGCGCTCGGCAGGAAATTCGAGGAGAAAGGCGGCGTCTGGCAGCACTCGCCGGTCCCCGGCTTCACCACCGAGATGATGAACAAGTTGCGCGCCCAGATCATCGCCGGCGATCCGCCGGCCTGTTCGCAGCTCAAGGGCCCGGAGATTGCGGCCTGGTCGAAGATCGCTCCGACCGTCGACCTCGACGCCGTGGTCGCCGCCGCCGGCTACGAAAAGGTCGTCGCGCCGGACCTCGCAAAATTGCACAAGCCCGGCGGCAAGTGGATCGCGCTGCCGCTGCAGATCTACAGCACCAACATGCTGTTCCTCTCCAAGCGTGCGCTGGACAAGGCAAAGGCCGACAAGCCGCCTGTTACGTGGGCGGATTTCAATGCGCTCGCCGAGAAGATGAAGGCGGCCGGCGTGACCTATCCCTTCGCTAACGGCGGCACCCGGGCCGACGATGGTCAAAAATTCGAGGCGTCCCTCGCCGGCATCAGCCCGACGGCATACCGCGCCGCCTGCATGAATCTCGACAAGAAGGCCCTAGAGGGTCCCGAGATGAAAGCCGCCTTCGCACAGATGCGCAAGCTCACCGAGTGGATGGACCCCAATGTCGGCGCCCAACCTTATGCCGTCAATTTGAAGCGCTTCATCGACGGCGACATGGGCATGCTCATCATGGGCGGATGGGCACAGGGCGTGTTGAAGAACGCCGGCTTCAAGCTCGACGACTTCATCATCGCGCCAGGCCCCAGCGATAATGGCAAGCCGGTGTTCCTGTTGAATGCCGATGCCTTCATCTTCTGGCAGCGCAAGGAGGCCGACCTGCAGGCCGGCCAGATGTTGATGGCCCAGCTCGTCATGGATCCGGCGATCCAGACCATGTACTCGCAGATCACGGGATCGATCCCCGTGCGCACCGACGTCGATCTGACCGGTGAAGGCTGGTCGGATGGTCAACGGACGACCGCGGCCGCATTGAAGAATGCCGTCGCCAACAATCAGGCCGTGCTGAGCCTCGCGCACAACATGGCGCAGGAAAACGGCCTGACGGCTGCGATGATCGACGTGTTCACGGAGTACGCGAAGAACAAGACGATCAAGCCGGAGGAGGCCGTTACCCGCCTCGCCGAGGCCGTCGAGGGCGCGCGTTGACCGACGCCGTCTCGACAGCAACGCGACCGGGCCGGTCGGCGACCGCTGAAACGGTGCGCCGGCTGCCTGAATATCTGATGATCTGGGTGCCGCTGCTTCTATCCGCAGCGCATCTCATTACGTTTTCGATCTGGACGATCTGGATTTCGTTCACGCCATCCACCCTTATTCCGGTGTCGGGGTGGGTCGGCTTGCGCAACTACAATTCCGTCCTGGCGTCCCGGAACTGGCAGATCGCTTTCGACAATCTGCTGCTGTTCGGCAGTGCTTTCGTGCTGCTGAGCTTGATCACCGGCCTTATGCTTGCGATCCTGCTCGATCAGCGCATTCGCGGCGAGAATGTGCTGCGATCCATCTTCCTGTATCCGCTTGCGGTGTCGTTCGTCGTCACCGGCACGGTCTGGAGCTGGCTACTCAATCCCGGCATCGGGATCCAGAAGCTCGTCCATGACCTCGGCTGGACCTCCTTCCGGTTCGACTGGCTGATCGACCGCGACATGGCGATCTGGACAATCGTGATTGCCGCGATCTGGCAATCGTCGGGCTTCGCCATGGCGCTCTTCCTCGCCGGCCTTCGCTCCGTCGATTCCGACATCATCAAGGCCGCCCAGATCGACGGCGCCGGACCGATCCGAACCTATTGGCGGGTCATTCTGCCGACGCTCTGGCCGATCACCATCACCGTCGTCGTCGTCCAGTTGCAGTTCGCGATCTCGGCCTTCGACCTCGTCCGTGCGCTCACCAATGGCGGGCCGGGAATCGCGACCCAGCTGCCGGCCCTTGTCGTCTACGACCTCATGTTCCAGCGCAGCCAGCTCGGCCGGGGCGCCGCGGCGGCGGTGCTCATGCTGCTCATTCTGCTTGCGGTGCTGCTACCCTATGCGGCGTGGCGTTATGTCCAGCGAAGGCAGGCCACCCATGCGTGACCGCAGCTTCGCACCGAGCCGAATTCTGATCTATCTCGTCGTGACATTGTTCGCTGCGGCCTATCTGGCGCCACTCGTTGTTGTCGTCCTGAACTCTCTCCGCACCAACGAGGAGATCGCGCAGGGTTCGATGATCGGCTGGCCGCAGCATTTGGCCTGGAGCAACTACGCCAAGGCCTGGAGCGGTTTCTGCGTCGCCGAGACCTGCGCCGGCATCCGGCCGTACATGCTGAACTCCGCGCTCGTCACCATCCCGGCGACAATTTTCTCGACCTTGCTCGGCGCCGTCGCCGGTTACGCCGTGTCGCTCTGGCGCTTTCGCGGCGATAGCTGGATCTACGGCATCGTGACCCTCGGCCTCTTCCTTCCCCAGCAGATGCGCCTGCTTCCCTGGACCATCGTGCTGCGGGACACCGGTCTCATCAACACGCTGACGGGCCTCGTGCTGATTCACACGATCCAGGGGCTCTCCTTCACCACGCTGTTCTGCCGAAACTACTATGTCGCCATCCCCCATGAATTGATCAGGGCCGCACGCATCGATGGCGCCGGGTTCTTTCGTATTTTCTGGCGTATCATCCTGCCGCTCTCGGCTCCTATTCTGATCGTCACCGTGATCTGGCAGTTCACGCATATCTGGAACGAGTTCCTCTATGGCGTGACATTCACCACCGGCCAGCAGCAGCCCGTCACGGCCGCGCTCATCGCGCTCTCTGCCGCAATTGCGGACATTCCGCAGCATGGCGTGCAGAGCGCCGCGGTGATCATCGCGGCGCTACCCACTTTGTTGATCTATCTCCTCGGCGGACGGTACTTCGTGCGCGGCCTGACCGCCGGCGCAGTGAAATGATGGGGTCGTCATGGCAGCACTGAGCATTCGCACCCTGTCCAAGCGCTACGCCAATCTGGAGGTGCTGAAGGGCATCAACCTCGACATCGAGAGCGGCGAGTTCACCGTGCTGGTCGGGCCGTCAGGCTGTGGCAAGTCCACCCTACTCAACATCGTCGCCGGGCTCGATCGTCCGAGTGACGGAACGATCGAGATCGGCGGACGCGTCGTCAACGACGTCCCGCCCAAGGATCGCGACATCGCCATGGTGTTCCAGTCCTACGCGCTCTATCCGTCGATGACGGTGCGCCAGAACATCACCTTCGGCATGGAATGCCGTCACGTTCCGAAGGCGGAGCAGGAGAAGGCGCTGGCAAATGTGGCGCGCCTCCTCCAGATCGAGCCCCTGCTCGGCCGCAAGCCGTCGCAGCTGTCCGGCGGGCAACGCCAGCGCGTGGCGATGGGCCGGGCGCTGGTGCGCGATCCCCTGCTCTTCCTGTTCGACGAGCCGCTCTCCAACCTCGATGCGAAGCTGCGCGTCGAGATGCGGATGGAGATCAAGCGGCTGCACCAGCGCATCGGCGCCACCATCATCTATGTCACCCACGACCAGATCGAGGCGATGACGATGGCAACGCGCATCGCCGTGATGCATCGGGGCGTGGTGCAGCAGTTCGCCGATCCGGACACCGTCTACCGTTATCCGGCCAATCTGTTCGTCGCCCGCTTCATGGGCTCGCCGCCGATGAACACCATGCCGGGGCGGCTTGAGGCCGATAGTGGCGGACTGATAGCCGTGATCGGCGCGGGGCGACCGGACGAGGTTCGTCTGCGCCTGCATGGGCACGACGGGGCGGCGCCCTATGTCGGCCGCGAGGTGGTCGTCGGGATCAGGCCGGAATGCATCGCCGAGGCCAGCCGTGTCTTTTCCGGCGAGGCGCCCGTCCTCGTCGACGCGCCGGTCGAGATGATCGAGCCGACCGGCGCCGAGACAATCGTGCTGCTGCGTCTCGGCGGCGAGACTGCGCTGGCGCGCATCACCCCGGATATCCGTCCCGCGCCCGGCGCGACAGCCACCTTCGCGCTCGACACGCGGCGCATTTGCCTGTTCGACCCCGAAACGGAGCGGCTGATCGCATGACCCGAACCATCTATCCCAGCCTTGCCGGCCGCGTGGTGTTGATCACCGGTGGCGCCAGCGGCATCGGTGCCGTCTTCGTACGCGCCTTCGCGACCCAGGGCGCCCGCGTCGCCTTCCTCGACATCGATGCGAGCGCCGGCGAAGCGCTGGTGCGGGATGTCGCAGCCACATCCGGCTCCACGCCCCTGTTTGTGCCCTGCGACCTCCTCGACATCGACGCCTTGCGCACTGCGATGGCGAAGGTGCACGGATCGCTCGGCGATGCCGCAGTCCTCGTCAACAATGCCGCCAACGACCAGCGTCAGGTGCTGGCCGAGGTGACGCCGGCCGAATTCGACTGGACGATCGGCGTCAATCTCAAGCACGTCTTCTTCGCGGCCCAGGCGGTGGTGCCGCAGATGCAGGCGCGCGGCGGCGGCTCGATCATCAACATGTCGTCGGTGGCGTGGATCCGCGGCGCGCCGGCGCTGCCGGTCTATGCCACGGCGAAGGCGGCGATCGTCGGCTTCACCAACTCGCTGGCCAGGTCAGTCGGCCCCGACCGCATTCGCGTCAACGCGATCGCGCCCGGCATGGTGATCACCGAGCGCCAGCGCCGGCTCTGGTTTCCGGACGAGCAGAAGATCTCCGAGCTGCGCACCCGCCAGGCCGTTCCCGATGCAGTGACGCCGGAGGACATCGCCAGCATGGCGCTGTTTCTCGCATCGGACGAGAGCCAGCGTATCACCAGCCAGTGTTTTCGGGTCGATGGCGGCCTCGCCTAGCTCCGCCGCCCCTTGCGCATCGTCGCGAGCACGATGTCGGCGGCGAGCACGCTCGGCGACTTGTTGCCGGTGGACATGATGGTGTCGAGCCGAGCAAACGCTTCGACCTGTCGTTTGCGCAGCGGCGTGTCCGTGAGCAGCTCCGACAGTGCCGGCGTCAGCTTCTCCGGTACGCAGTCCTCCTGCAAGAACTCCGGAACGACATCCTCGCCGATCACGAGATTGGCGAGGATTACCGAGGAGACGCGGATCGCGCGGCGCAGGATGAAGGCTTCGATCGCGCCGACGCGATAGGCCGTCACCATCGGAATGCCGGACAGCGCGAGCTCCAGCGTCACGGTGCCGGATTTGGCCAGCGCCGCGCGCGCGGTTCGGAACGCGGCGCGCCTCTCGGTCTCGCCGACCACGATTTGCGGCTTGACCGGCCAGCTCGCGATGCCTTCGCGGATGGTGGCTTCGAGATGCGGCATGGTCGGCAGCTTCAGTTCGAAGGCGCGGCCTTCGGCCTGGAGCCGTCCGAGCGTCGCGCCAAACACGTCGAGATGGTGCCTGATCTCGCTGCGGCGGCTGCCGGGCAGCACCAGCAGAACCGGCGGCTCGGCATCACGGCGCCGCTGCTCCTCCGCGTTCGGGCGCAGCGACGGCAATTGCTCGATCAGGGGATGGCCGACATAGCTGCATGGCGGCCCGCCGAGCTTGCGGTATTCCTCCGGCTCGAACGGCAACAGGCCAAGCACATGATCGACGTAGCCGAGCATGGTCCGCGCCCGCCCGGGCCGCCAGGCCCAGAGCTGCGGCGAGACATAGTCGACGACCGGGATCGCGGGATTCTTCGCACGCACGCGGCGGGCAACGCGATGGGTGAAATCGGGGCTGTCGATGATGACGAGCGCGTCGGGCGCGGCCTCCAGCACGGCGTCCACGGTCTGGCGGATCAGCCGCAATATCTTCGGCAATTGCTGCGCCACTGCGGCGAAGCCGACGATCGACAGCTCCTCGATCGGAAACAGCGTCTCGAGCCCCTCGCGCGCCATGGTCCGGCCGCCGACGCCCACGAACTGCACGCCGTCGCCGAGCCGCTGGCGTAACACCTTCATCAAGGCGCTGCCGAGCCGGTCGCCGGATTCCTCCGTCGCGATCAGGAAGATCTTTCGCTTGGGATCGCGGCTCTGCATCACGCCGGCAGGCCGATGACGAAGAGATATTTGGCGTCGGCGAGCGAGATCATCGCCTGCGGCTCGGCGGCGATGGTGTTGCCGGCGACGACGGCGATGCCGGCCAGTCCGGCGCGAGCGACGCCCTCGAGGGTACGCGGGCCGATCGTCGGCAGGTCGAAGCGCAAATCCTGCCCGCTCTTCGGTACCTTCACCAGCACCCCGCGTCCTGTCGCAGCGCGGATGCGCCCCTCCTCGCGCAGGCGTGCCACGCGCGCGAGCAGCGCGTCGGTGCCCTCGATATCCTCGATCGCCACCACATGGCCGTCGATCACGACCGCGGCCTGGCCGATGTCGAACGGGCCGAGCGCGGTCAGCACCGCGCGGCCGCGCTCGATGTCGGCCTTGCTGTTGTCGTTCGGCCAGGCGCGGCTGATGCAGCCCTCGGGCATCAGCAGATCCGGCGCGACATCCTTGATGCCGACCATGCGAAAGCCGCCCTGCTCGAGAATGCGCCCGACGCCGGACAACAGATGATCGTCGCCGCCGCGGAAGGCGCGGATGACGTTGCCGAGCAGGCGCAGTGTCGTGACGTCGAACCTTATTTCGGACAGCGCAGGCCGCACCAATGTGCCGATGAAGATCAGATCGCGGCAGCCCTCCTCGCGGAACAGCCGCATGGCACGGCCGAGCTGGCCGACCGAGATCCAGCGATGGCGGAATTGCTCCACCCGCGTCGGATCGCAGGCGCCACGCAGCGGGAACAGCACCGGCGTGATGCCGCGCGCGGCAAGCGAATCGGCGACCGCGAACGGCATGGCGCCGCCGCCGGCGACGACGCCGACCGGCGAAGAAATCTCCGAAGCCGCCGATGTCATGCCCGCGGCCATCCCGAAATCACTTCTCGATGGCGGGAAGACAGATCGGGCGATGCTTGCGCTTGCCGATGAAGTCGAGGATCTCGGCAATCGCGGGGTCTTCGCTCGCGAGCGGCTGGGCCGCCGCGAGCCGCTCGGCAAACGTGCCGGGGCCGTGGAAGAGTTTTTGGTAGAACGATTGCACGGTCGCCCGCCGCTGCTTGGTGAACTGCCGCCGCTTCATGCCGATGAGATTGAGACCTTCCAGCGCCGCATACTGGCCGTTGGCGAGGCCGAACGGAATGATGTCGTCGCGCACGCCCGACAGGCCGCCGACCATCACCTGCGGGCCGATGCGCGTGAGCTGATGCACCGCCGACAGGCCGCCGATATAGACGAAATCGCCGATCTCGCAGTGGCCGCCGAGCGTCGCCGAGGTCGCGAAGATCACGTTGTTGCCGACCATGCAGTCATGGCCGACATGGCTGTTGTTCATGAAGTAGCCGCCGTTGCCGACGCGCGTCAGCCCGCCGCCCTTGATGGTGCCGACATTCATCGTCGCACCTTCACGGATGGTGCAGCCGGAGCCGACCTCCAGCCTGGTCGGCTCGCCCTTGTAGCTGAGATCCTGGGGCGCGCCACCCAGCACCGCGAAGGGCGAGATCACGCAGCTGTCGCCGATCGAGGTGTGGCCGATGACCGTGACTTGTCCGATCAGCTTGCAGTTGGCGCCGATCACGGCATTCGGACCGATGATGCAGAAGGGTCCGATCTCGGTACCCTCGCCGATCACGGCGCCGTCCGCGACCCGTGCGGTGGGATCAATCTTACTCATCAAGCAATCTGACTCATCAAGAAGGTCTGATTATGTGTTGAAGTCGCTCAGTTTTCCGGTGGTTAGCGCGACTATGCCCAATCTGTCCAGTGACGTATCATCTCGGCCTGTTTCAGGCGCCGGATGAGCCGGCCGTCCTAGGGCCTGTTTGGATTCAGGATTCTCATTCGAGCTTGATTGTGATTCAAGCTTGAGATGGACCGATTCGTTTTGACTGACGCCCAGTGGGCGA